>JBQTJB010000305.1:0-5611 GCA_052387555.1 Blastocatellia bacterium
CGCCCGTAAAAGACGGCGAGACGATAATGATCGTTCCGTCCATCGCCGGCGGTTCGGCCGGAGCGGGGACATTCCTGTCCCCTTCGGGAGTTGGGGACAGGAGTGTCCCCGCTCCGCTTTCGAATGAAGAGATCGCCCGATATTCGCGTCACCTGATACTGCCGGAGGTCGGACTCGAAGGCCAAAAAAAGCTTAAGGCCGCCCGCGTTTTAACGATAGGCACGGGCGGTTTGGGTTCGCCGCTTGGTTTATATCTGGCTGCGGCTGGTGTCGGTACGCTTGGCATCGTCGATTTCGATGTTGTCGATGAATCGAACCTTCAGCGGCAGATCATCCACGGGACAAAAGATGTTGGCCGCCCGAAGATCGCGTCGGCGAAAGACCGTCTGCTGGACATCAATCCGAACACGAATATTGAAGTTTTCGAAACGAGACTGACCAGTGAAAATGCACTGGAATTGTTCAAAGATTTTGATGTTATCGTCGATGGCACTGATAATTTCCCGACACGTTATTTAGTAAATGACGCAAGCGTTCTGACCGGCAAGCCAAATGTTTACGGCTCGATCTTTCGATTCGAAGGACAGGCGAGCGTTTTTTGGGCCGAAAAAGGAGCGTGTTACCGCTGCCTATATCCGGAACCGCCGCCGCCGGGCCTTGTTCCGTCGTGCGCCGAAGGCGGGGTGCTAGGCGTTCTTCCGGGAATCGTAGGCACGATACAGGCAAACGAGGTGATAAAGATCATCCTCGGCGCCGAAGGCATTCTGCTAAATCGCCTCTTGCTGTTCGATGCATGGAAAATGACGTTCCGCCAACTCAAGCTGCGCAAAGATCCGGCGTGTCCGATTTGCGGCGACAATCCGACGATCAAAGAACTGATCGATTACGAAGAATTTTGCGGTCTGAAAGCTCCGGTCGAGGAAAAGCCGGCAATCGAAGAAATAACAGCGACCGAATTGAAATCGCTTTTCGACCGCGACGAAGATTTTCAATTGATCGATGTTCGCGAGCCGTTCGAATACGAGATTGCCCGCATTCCGAACGCAAAGCTGATCCCGCTTGGCGAAGTCGTTTCGCGCTCTTCCGAGATTGACCCGAACCGGGTGGTAGTTATGCAGTGCAAGGGCGGAGTAAGAAGCGCAAAGGCGATAGAAAATCTCAAAGCCATCGGGTTCCCGGGACGGTTAATTAATTTGAAGGGCGGTATTCGTGCGTGGTCCGATGAGGTCGATGCTTCGGTGCCAAAATACTGATATTTAGTATTTCGAGGCTAACACATTTGGGCGACGACCTTGCCCAGAACATGCTTTGACGGAATCTTGCCGAACGTCTGACTGTCCGTGCTCTCGGCCGGGTTATCACCGGCCAGAAAATAATTGGCGTCCGAATCGATCGACGTAACGCGTTTGATTATCAGGATATTTTGTTTGTATGGGTGATTTGCCAATACGATGTCGCCCATTGCAATGGTTCGTTTTGGATCGACCAACACGCGATCCCCATTACGCAGCGTCGGCGTCATCGAATCTCCCGTGACCTTAAAACCGATACGTCGGCCGACGAACAGCAAAAACATCTCTTTCCAGTTTGCCATCGGGATTTCGCTCATCATAAAACGAAAATGGACAACGGAAAACGTTTGAATGTTTCCGTTGTCCACTCATAATCAAACTCTTTTATGAAGCCGTGTACCATGCGATATCCTTGTCCTTGCTTCCCCAGTAGATATCGTGGATCTCCTTGATCGCGTCCATAAGTTCCTGTGCGTGCTCGAGACTAACCTCGACCTTTGCCGCCGAACAGAGTTTCGCGGCTTTCCAAAACGTATCGTGCAGGTTCGGGTATTTTTCAAGATGAGCCGGTTTGAAATAATCCGTCCAAAGTATAAGCAGCTCGTCTTTTGCCACGCGGGCCTGTTCTTCCTTGACCATAATATAGCGGGTGAGCGTGTTGTGGTAATTGGCCGCTGCTTTTGCGTCTCCGCTGTCCGGGGCCTTTAGATCAAGGATCTTTTTGGTCATAGAAAGCACTGCTTCCGCTGCGATCCGAGCCGAAGCCGGATCGTATACGCCGCACGGAGCGTCGCAATGCGCCTCGGCTGTTTCAAAGTTATTCGATAGTTTGTTTTTCAATGTGTCGAACATAATTCCGCTTATCTCCAATAGTTTATTCTTCCGGACGCGTTCCCGGATCGATCCCCGCGACGCTCGCTTGATTTATCACTTTTACATGCAAGTCGTTGTGCAGCCGAATCTGGCACGATAGGCGCGTATCCGGGCCGACGTCGCCTTTTGTGGACAATATCGCCTCTTCGATATCGCCCATCTGGCCGACATCGCCGTCGAGCACATCGACGCGGCAGGTCGTGCACTTGGCGTTGCCGCCGCAGCGGTGCAGAATGTCGATACCGTTATCCTCCAGGCAGAGAACGAGCTTGCGTCCTTCGTCGCAAACGAATGCGACGGTTCCGGTGGCGGTTTCGGCGGTAACTGTGGGCATAAAAATGTATCTCCAGTGGTCGAAATTTCTTGAATCTTGTTTAGATTAAATTTGGCACAACTGTCGTTGATTCGCAAGTTTGGTCAAATTAATCAACTGAAAGCACAACTTGCTTTCCTGTTGGAGGCTTATCGCCCGCGTACAACACCCTTTCCAAAAACAAACCCGACGGCGGCGCGGTGAACTTTGCCGGGACATCCGATTGGAACTTTAGCAATCTTTCAAAGCCGTCGTAGGTCAGGTTGCCGCGTCCGACCTCAGCAAGCATCCCGGTAATTCTTCTAACCATTTTCCAAAGAAAATGTGATGCCCCGATTCGGAAACAGATCAGATCGCCATCCGTAAATATGTGCGAATGAACGACTTCGACAGTCGTCGATTGTTTTTTACCTTCTTCGGTTTCGCAAAAGGATCTTAAATTGTGTTTACCTTCCAGCATCTTCGCTGCTTCAGCCATTGCTTTCGGGTCTAAGCGGTCCTTTATCCACCAAACCAAATTCTTGCCAAATGCCGTTCGCCGCGTCGATATTTGATACAGGTAGTATCGGGCAACGGCGTCGTGTCGGGCGTGGAAATTATCGGGAGCGTTCGAAACTTTCAGGATGTTTATGTCGTGCGGCAGCACGTCGTTGAACCCATGCTGTATCTGCCGCGGCGTAATATTCGCGTTCAATTCCGGCACCTTCAAGTGAGCGATCTGCCGCAAGGCGTGAACGCCGGCGTCGGTTCTTCCCGCACCGAAAACCTCTGCCTTAGAAGCGAACAGCTCACGTGCCGCATCCTGCATCTCGCCCTGGACCGATTTTGCGTTGTGCTGGATCTGCCAGCCGCGATACCGCGTGCCTTCGTATTCGAGTTCTATTTTCCAGGTAGGCATGAATTCAATGGAAAACTGACAATTGAAAATGAAAAATAAGAGAAAAGTTTCCATTGTGCATTTTCAATTGTCCATTAATTTCCTATTCTGACTTTTTCGCGGTTTTGGTTGATGGCAACAAAAGTGACTTCCGCTGAGGTTACGCGAACCCTTTGTCCCTGATTTCCGAAGCGTTCCGCCTCGACATCGACGTGGATCGTTATCGACGTGTTCCCGACCTTGAGCGTTTGAGCGTAGAAGCTTACAAGGTCGCCTATGAACACCGGTTCGTGAAAGATAACCTCTTTCATGGCAACGGTTATGAACCGTTCGTGTTTTGTGTAACGGACCGCCTCGACGCCGCCGGCTATATCGATATAGCTTAAAATAATACCGCCGAAAACCGTTCCGTGGGCGTTCGTGTCACGCGGCATCATCGTAAGTCTTATCGCCGCATCGCGGATAATTTCTTTATTACCTTCTATCATACTTTTTTCGAATAACCAGGATTAACAACTACTAACTGCTTCTAAAATTATCAACTATCAATTATCAATTATCATTTATCAATTTTAATGGCAATCTGTCTTTCAACCCATTCGCTAACTGCTTCCCGCAACTCGTTCAAATGCTCGTCAAAAAAATGACCGCAGCTTTCGAATACGATGAGCTCGGCGTCCGTGACCTTTGCAACTTCTTCGTAAAGCGACCGAATATTTTCAACCGAGCCGAATTCGTCGCTGTCTCCGTGAACAAAAAGTATAGGTTTTCGCACGTTGAGAAGAAATTCGTAGTCGCCGTATTTATCAACCGGCGTGCCGATGCTGATCAGCCGCGAAACCCTTTGGTCTTCAATTCCAACAGCCATTCCAGTACGCGAACCAAATGAAAAGCCCGCAAGCGTAATGTCCTCGCCGGGATATTCGGAAGCAAGAAAATCAAGTGCCGTTTGAACATCCTCTATTCCTCCCGAAATTTCGGAATGCACGCCAGTAGAAGCCCCGACGCCGCGAAAATTAAACCGAAGCGTGACAAGTCCGGCATCGACCAAACCCGCCGCGGCCCGGAAAACGACCTTATTATGCATCGTTCCGCCGCCGAGCGGATGCGGATGACAGACCAAACCGACACCGCGATGCTCGCCCACGGGTTCCTTTATTATTGACTCAAGCTGGCCGTGCGGCGCCGGAATGAGCAGATTTCCCTTAGGATACATACCGAAATCCGATTCTAGGTTTTGCCGACCCGATTCGCAACGGGCATATTAGATATTTCCTTACTTTTCGTGATACTTTTCTCATTTAATTCCTGATAGCAGACGCATTTTTTTCAACAAGTAATGGACGAATCGACAGAACAAACTTTTCAACACAAGCCATTAACGAAAGCGGCAAAACCAACTTGGCATCAATACCTTGAAACCGATGCAGCGACGCGAATGGTGTATTTGGTATTCGGATTCATCGCCATTGCAATGGTGATGTCGTTTCTGCAGTTTCAGACAAAGGCTATATGTTGCGGCGATTGGGACGGTTATTATCACATCAAATGGAGCCAGCTTCTCTGGGAAAATTTCAGCAGCGGCAAATGGCTGCCGACCTTTGAATGGCTGCCGTTAACGGTTCTCAACCCGCAGGACTACAACGACCATCACTTTCTCTTTCACCTTTTACAGATACCGTTCCTTTGGTTTTTAGAGCCGGTGATGGCGGCGAAGGTTTCCACGGTGGTTTTTGCGACACTGGCTATCTTTTCGGTTTACTGGCTGATTCACCGATACAAGGTCGATTACCAATTGATCTGGCTTGCGGCGATTCTGACGTGCGCGAACATGTTCTATTACCGCATGAACATGGCAAAGGCGCCGCCGTTGACGATAATTTTTACGATTGCCGGCATTTACATGCTGTTCGAACGTAAATACGTCTGGCTGCTGCCTCTAATGTTTGCGTTCGTTTGGACATACAGCCTGTTTCCGCTGCTGTGGATAGCGGCGCTCATCTGGGTTGTCATCATCGCATGGAACGAACGCAAGTTCGAATGGCAGCCTCTTGCGTATACCACGGCAGGAATGGTGCTCGGTAACGTTGTCAACCCATACTTTCCAAATAACCTGACCCTGTTTTGGGAACACGCCTACACGAAGATCAAGATCGGAAGTGATTTCGCGGTTTCGGTTGGCGGCGAATGGTATCCGTATAGCGGGATGGAATTGCTGACGCATTTCCCGGTCGCGATGATCGCAATGCTGGTCGG
>JBQTJB010000306.1:0-3496 GCA_052387555.1 Blastocatellia bacterium
GAAACCTCAAATTCCGGCCGTCGAAACTCCTGTATCTGAAACTGATGCGAATAGCTTACGCTCGTGCTGCCCGTTTCTGTAAAGTCGATTCGTCCGTAACCTAGATTTGTGTTGTCCGGCAGCGAGAATTTGAAATCGAAAGCACCGAATGGATTGGTGGTTACCGTTCCTTTTGCGATCTCATTATTTCGCGGATCTTTTGCCGACCAGGCATAATTCAATGTCTGCGTGCCCAGCCCTTCAATGTCACCTAGCTTTCCGCCCGTTAGCCTTCTGATGTAGCCCTTTACCGCAACCTCCTCCTTCGGCTTGTACATCTTACGGTCGTCGAAAACAAACCAGCGAAGTGAATCGGAATCAAGCTTTTTGTACCAATTGCCGTAGTCCTGCCAGTAATAATCAGTATTTTCCGGCAAAAAAGCCGTGTCTTTCCCGCGTCTTGCGATTAGCAGGTTCATGCCTTTCTGTGACACGGTTTCCGGAAGCTGCATACGGAGAATGCCGTTGTCAGGAGTCTTGTCCGCTTGCGCGGCTTCAATGGTCTCAATTGCGGCCTCAGAGCCGTCTGCGTTTACCGATTCGGTGTCGCCGGCATTGGGTCCTCTCGCTCCCGTTATCCAATCCCAAACTTGCCCGAAAAATCCCTGTTCTTTACTGACCACTGACGACTGACCACTGACAACTGATTTGCCGTTGGGAAAAATCGAGAACTCTACACCAGACATCGGTCTGCCGGTTTTCAGTTCCGTGGCGAAACCGACAAGCTCGCTGTTATCGACAAACGCGTCGAGGCCGATCTGCGTCGATTGTATCCACGTGAAAACGCGTGTCCGGTCATACTTGTCCTTTTTAACCGTCGGTTCGATGTCAATGATCACGTTTCCAAAACCGCCGTTCAGCGCCGATGCAAGGTCGATGCGTGTTTCGGCCATTTCATCAGGCGTATTCTTTACCTGCACGACATTGTCGGATATGAGTCGTCCGGGAATCGCCGGCCGCTGGCCGTCGTCATAATTAATGCGGCGAACGTATTGCTGAAACTGGTGCCAGTCTTCCGGCTTTACCGAATACATTCGAACCTTAACGGAATTGTGGTTGGTCGAATAAATGGAGTAGGTCGGCTTCGACGTCGGGTCGAGCACGACCATATTTCCGCCCTGGGCGTAAAGATTCTGCGCAGCGGAACCGACACGGATCGTAGCCGTCGCCGGAGCACCGAGAGTCTGTCCAAAAATGTCGGTCAATCCGCCGTCTATGGTGATCTTGTAGCTCGTTCTTCCTTTTTTGTAACCCTGAAAGTAGATATTGTTCCCGGAAGGATATATGTTGAGTCCTTCTACCGGCGGATCGATCTTTACCATCTCCTTGGCGAATTTTGATGAATCGATCGAATTGTTGAATTCGATATACCACGCCTCGAACGGCGAGCAATTCTTATTGTCACGCCACCCGCAATACGCGGTGTTGTATTTGAACGGCCCGTATGTTTGAAAGGAATATGCTTGCGGTTTCTGGGTAGTCAGCGGGCCTTCAGCCGAAGGTGTTCCCGTCTCGATGGTGACGCCGATTCCGGAAGCGGGTGGAAGAGCGTTTTCAACCGAACCGTCCGCCGCCAGCGCGCGAAACGCCAGCCAGCGTCCGGGCTGTGATTGTTTCGAGTAATACGAAATGCTGCCGTCGCGGTCGATCTCTTCCTGTGTTGCAAGCCGTATCGGGAGCTTCTTTCCTCCACCGTTTACCGTGATTGTTTTGATAACCGCTTCGGGATTGATCGCCTGATCGAACGAGACGAACATCATCGCGTTTCGGCGAACAGTTTGACCTTGCGGGATCATCTGCACCACCTTAGGCGACGGCGTGGTAAATGTCCATATGAAATCTTTTTGAGTCGCCTGTCCGGTTGCCGATTTCGTCCCGGCAGAAACACGGGCAGTGAATTTCGTTGCCATCGGAAAACGCTTGTCCGTGTCGAACATCAGCGTTTTTGTCCCCAGCCAGCGCCAGCGCCCTTCGACCTGCGGCGTTAACTCGACCGGAGCATATTTCGCAGCTTCTTCCTGCGAGGTCACGGAGACCATCGGCTGAGAAAACGTAACGCTCAGATCAGGAGCAAGCGGCACTTCGCCTTCGGGCGAAAATCTTATGACTTCGGGAATTTGTTTTGCTCCATCTGTATTAGGTAAACCTGCCTGATCGGGCGCCGGGAATTTAACGGGAATTTTGTTGCCCGTTTTTGGAGCGGGCAGCGTGCCTATGCGTTTTGCAAAATCGGTCTTGTCGTCCGGGTCGGTCTTTATCGCCGGAAGCCGCCCGAGAACTTTACCGGCATCGCCGTCCGACAAAGGATCGGCTGTCGCAAGCGGCTGTTTTAGGCGCGATTCTGCTCCCTCGGCTCCTTCGCTTAAGCGAAACTTCAAACCTGCGGGAATGTCTTTCATCTTTATATCCCGTGCTTTTCCAAGAACTTGAGCCTCTGCGTCCAGCGCAAACGGCACAAACATCGACCAATAAATAGTAAAAATCAATAGCCCCGAAACGAATTTTCTCATTACCGATTTTTTCCTTTAACTAAAATTCAACGCGAGCTTTCTATGGTGTGTCTCGCAATTATCCTACGCCAAATGCGGCTTTCGAACTAGCGTCTCTCGACTATCGCCGAGAGCGTTCCCTTTATTTTGAACGCGCTGCGCAAAACAATCTTGCAAACCACCCTTGGAAATAAAAAAGCCCTCACCTTTTCGTGCAAGGGCTTTTGAGGGCACATATCGACAGCTATGGCTTTAACCGGACCGACTTTCTCGCCGCTGGCGGCGGAGGACGGTTTTCCGTGCCACTGAAGTTTAGGTTCGATACATTGTCGAGCAAAAGTACCGTCTGCGACGATGGTGTGAACACGTATTGCTTGGCCGAAATCGAAACCGTATAGCTGACACCGGTTGCAACGTTTCCAAAACGGAATTTACCGAAGTTATTGGTGTTGGTTGAGGCCACGATTCCTTGAGCATTACTCAATACAACATTAACTTTACCCACCGGGTTGATCCCCTCGGTAACCTGCCCGCTTATAGATGCAAATGCAATCTGCGGTGCCAGAGACTCGCCGATTCCCCAGTCAGAGAAATCGGTGATGCCGTTAACCGTAGCCGTATTTGCAGCAGCATTGATCGTGCTCGGGGCAACCTCGGCCGTTACACCGCCGCTTCGACGGAAAACCTTGTAATTGGTTTCGGTACCGTTTATATCGGGATCCGTGTATGTAAAAGCGAGATTTGCCGTAAGATCGCCTGTTTCGGTCAGCGACCAAAATCTTGACACCGCTGTTGCCTGGACCAATCTGGGAAGGAAATCGTCGGTCGCGGAGATCGACAAGCTAGACGGATTCATGGTTAGTGTCGTTACCGATACCGGAACTGGTGAATAGACCCCGGCACCGACATGATAGGTATAAGCGCCAATTGTAAACCTCCCCGTTTTAGCGCCAGTGTAAAGTGGAGTA
>JBQTJB010000307.1:0-10625 GCA_052387555.1 Blastocatellia bacterium
GTCCGAAGCTCCGCACTTTGTCGGCGGCAAGGCCGACCTTTCTGTCGAGGCGAAATATTATGCCGGCGGCGGCTTGGCAAATGCCGAGACGAATTGGACCGTGACCGCTACACCGACCAACTACACGCCCCCGAACCGCGACGATTTCACGTTTGGAACGTGGACCCCATGGTGGCGTGTTTACGATTACGGCGATTACGGGGGCCGCGGCGGTTTTTACGGCGGCTCGACGCAGTCATTCAAGGGCGTCACTGACGCTGGCGGTAAGCATCTGCTCAAGGTCGATTTCGAATCGGTCAATCCGCCCCGGCCGTACAGCGTTCGGGCGTCAGCCTCGGTTCAGGACGTGAACCGGCAAACATGGTCGAGTTCGACATCGCTTCTCGTTCACCCATCGGATCTTTACGTCGGGATCAAAACGCCGCGAACTTTTGTTCAGAAAGGCGAAAAGATCGAGATCGAATCGATCGTTTCAGATATTGACGGCAATCTCATGAAAGACCGCGACGTCGAGATCAAGGCATTGCTCAAGGATTGGACGTTCGATAAGGGGACGTGGAAAGAGATAACTGTCGATGAACAAAATTGCGCGGTCAAGTCGATGTCAGAACCGCCTGCGTCAGCGAGCGGCCAGTCGGCGGCGGCAAAATGCACCTTCACCGCCAAACAGGGCGGTCGATACACGATCACCGCGACGGTCATGGACGACCGCGAGCGGTTCAACGAAAGCGAAATGACCATCTGGGTTCCAGGTGGAAAGACGCCTCCAAAACGTAACGTGGAGCAGGAAGAAGTGCAGATAATCCCGAGCAAAAAGGATTTTGCACCCGGCGATGTCGCCGAGCTTCTCATTATTTCGCCGTTCGTGCCGGCCGAAGGCGTGCTGACGCTGCGGCGTGACGGCATCGTCAAGACCGAGCGGTTTTCGATGAAGGATACGTCGATCACGCTGAAAATTCCGCTCGAAGAAAAGTACCTGCCGAATATCTACGCGCAGGTTGATCTGGTCGGCGCGAGCGCGAGACAGAATGATAAGGGCGAGGTCGATCCGAAATTATCGATGCGTCCGTCGTTCGCCAGCGGTGCGATAAATCTTGCAATATCGACCGCGGCGAGAAAGCTGACCGTTTCTGCCGAAGCCGTCGACAAGACGCTCGCTCCGGGCGGCGAGACAAAGGTCAACGTAGAGGTTAAAGACTCGCTCGGTGAACCCGTCGCAAATAGCGAAGTTGCAATTGTGATCGTCGACGAAGCCGTGCTTGCACTTTCGGGATATTCGATAGCCGATCCGATGGCGATATTTTATACAGCACGAGCGACGGGCGTTATGGATTACCACTTGCGTAAGGATGTTCTGCTGGCAAATCCGGATGATGTGAAGGCTCCACCTCCGCCGCCTAACGAAAGTATGTCGGTGGCTGAACAACTTGGGCTTAGTGATCGCGCAGTTGGTGGTGCCTTCGCGAGACCGAGTGCGGCTCTACGCAGCGAAATGAAGAAATCGGCGGAGCGGCAAGATGGATTTGCACTGGATGGCGTCGACCAAAGCCAAGCTGAACCGCCGATCAATCTCCGCGAAAATTTCAACGCCCTCGCCGTCTGGTCTCCTTCCGTCAAAACCGACTCCAGCGGCCGCGCGACGGTCGATGTAAAATTGCCCGACAACCTGACGCGTTACCGCGTGACCGCGGTTTCGGTCGATCAGGGCAAGCGTTTCGGAAAAGCGGAATCGAACATCACGGCTAAAAAGCCGCTGATGGTCCGCCCGAGCGCGCCGCGGTTCATGAACTTCGGCGACAAGATCGAACTGCCTGTCGTTGTTCAGAATCAGACCGACAAAGACATGGCCGTCGATGTCGCGATCCGCGCGACGAATGCGGAACTCAGTGTCACGGGAGAGAACCACCCCGTCGGCGAAACGCCGACACCCCTCCTTCGTAAGGAGGGGAGCCAGAGTCTCGGAAAGCGAGTCGTCGTAAAGGCCAACGACCGTGCGGAAGTTCGTTTTCCTGTCGCGGCGGTTAAGGCGGGCACGGCGAGGTTCCAGATCGCGGTGACGTCGGACAAGTTTAGCGACGCGGCTGAAATTTCGCTTCCGGTTTGGACACCTGCGACTACCGAGGCCTTTGCGACGCATGGAACGACGGATCAGAACGGTGCGATCATTCAGCCGGTAACGACACCGGGCGATGTTTATCCGCAGTTCGGCGGATTAGAAGTGACAACCAGTTCCACCCAGTTGCAGGAACTTACCGACGCATTTATCTATCTGACTAATTATCCTTATGCCTGTTCGGAACAGATCTCTTCGCGGATGATCTCGATCGCCGCGATGCGTGATGTGTTGAGCGCGTTCAAGGCGAAGGATATGCCGACGGCAAAGGAACTCGAAGGCCATTTCGCCCGCGATATTCAAATATTGCAGTCGCGTCAGCGAAACGACGGCAGCTTCGGCCTTTGGAAACGCGACAAGGAGCGGTACGAATATCCGTTCCTGACCATCCACGTCGCCCACGCTCTCGCCTTAGCAAAATCGAAGGGCTATAAAGTGCCGGACGAAATGCTGAACAAGACGAAGCCTTACCTGAAGGACGTCGAGAAACATTTCGACAATTGGTACAAAAATTCACCGCAGGTTCGCTGGACTATCTCGGCCTATGCCTTGTACGTCCGCGACATGATGGGCGACAAGGACGTTGCGAAAGCGAAGAAATTGCTGGCCGAAGCCAGGTCGGAACCGCCTTCGTCAGCGGGCGGCGAGGCCGCAATTTACGAGACGAAAATGTCGTTCGAAGCCCTCGGATGGATTCTGTCCGTCCTCGCCAACGATCCCGGCTCAAAAGCCGAGGTCGAAACGATTGTTCGTTTCCTGATGAACCGCACGACTGAGACTGCGGCGACTGCCAACTTCGTCACAAACTACGGTGACGACGCGTGGCTGATAATGTATTCGAACCGTCGCGCAGACGGCGTGCTGCTGGAAGCGTTGATTAAGGTGGGTAATGAGTCCGGCGGAGAGGCGACCGGTGCAAGCGGGACGCTTGCGCTCCAGTCAAACGATCTTATTCCAAAGCTCGTTCGCGGCCTGCTTGCTCATCGCAAGAAAGGGCATTGGGGTTCGACGCAGGAAAATGTATTCATACTGCTCGCGCTCGATAAATATTTCAACGCGTTCGAAAAAGTGACGCCTGATTTTGTCACGCGTGTCTGGCTCGGCAACACCTATGCGGGCGAACAGGCGTTCAAAGGCCGATCGGTCGATTCGAACGTGTTGAATATCCCGATGTCGTATTTGGCCGGGAGTGGGGACACTCTTGTCCCCGTTCCGTTGATACTCGATAAACAAGGAGACGGACGGCTCTATTACCGCATCGGAATGAAATACGCGCCAAAGAATCTGAAACTCGAACCGGCCGATTACGGCTTTACGATCCTGCGCAAATACGAAGCGGTCGATGACAAAGACGACGTAAAACAGAATGCCGACGGAAGTTGGACGATCAAATCCGGCGCGCGTGTTCGAGTTCGCTTGACGATGATTGCTCAGGCTCGGCGTTATCATGTTGCGTTGGTTGATCCGCTTCCGGCCGGTTTGGAGATTCTCAACCCGGAACTGGCAACGACCGAAGCCATTCCTGCGGATCAAGGCGGCAACACGAGCGTTATCGAAGTAGGCAGCCGTTCGTATGGCCGCAACTATTATTGGTGGCGGCAGTATTG
Source organism: Blastocatellia bacterium (assembly GCA_052387555.1). GTDB lineage: Bacteria > Acidobacteriota > Blastocatellia > Pyrinomonadales > Pyrinomonadaceae > OLB17. The sequence continues at coordinate 3,721 of JBQTJB010000307.1, forward strand.
GTTCGAACACCAGAACTTCCGCGACGAACGCGCCGAGGCGTTTGCCTCGCTCCTTTGGGAAGGCGTCTATAACTACACATACGTCGCCCGCGCGACGACGCCCGGCCAGTTCGTAGTTCCGCCCGCAAAGGCCGAGGAGATGTATCACCCGGAGACTTTCGGACGCACGGGGACGGATTTTGTAAGGGTTGAGTAAGAATGAAACATATGAAAGTTCTACTCGTTATTGTTTTATCCATAGTGGGATAAGTAAGGTTCTGAGAGCGGTGAATCTTTACAGTGTCTTCTGTGAGTTTCGGTGTGTTCCGTGGTTCAAATTTAGGGCTGGAAACCACAGAATACACAGAATAAAACCCAAAATACAAGGTAAAACGTCAAGTGCGTTCGCAAAACAGCGAGATCGCATAGCATCCAGGCGTGAACGACCGGAATCCCGTGATAGAATCTTTGTTGATGAAATTACTGGTCTCATTCACGATAACGAGTTTTCTGTCGGTTTTCGGCTTATCTCAAACCAATCAGCAGCAGGTTTACGTAACCGAGCGGGCATTTGAGAAAATGGCTGCCGAAAAGGGAATTAACGCCGGGTTTATAGAATTTCTGGCGACAGACGGCATAATGTTTTTTCCAGAGGAAGCGAATTGCCGGGAAACGTGGAATGCAAGACTCACGTCACCAGCGGCATTGACGTGGAACCCGATATGGATCGATGTTTCGGCGAATGGAGCATTCGCGATTCCTAAGAAGTAATTAGAAGTAATTTCAGCTAAATTCAAGTGCAATCTATTCCTTCAAAACTTAAGACAAATTCGGAAAAGGTGGCCGAGCTTCTGCGGCTCGAGGCCTATTCTATCGAGCGGGCTTCCGAAAAGCTGTTGCCCGAAAGCGTAGACCTTGCGATAAATTTGCTTGCGAAATGCGGCGGAAAGACGATAGTAATGGGCGTCGGCAAATCCGGTGTAATTGCCCAAAAGATAGCGCAGACAATGACTTCGACGGGCACGGTTGCCGTATTCGTGCATCCTTCGGACGCGCTGCATGGCAGTTTAGGGATCGTTGCCTCCGGCGATGTGGTGATAATGCTCAGCAACTCCGGGGAGACCGAGGAATTGATCGCAATTTTACCAGCATTAAAAAGTCGCGGCGTTTCAATTATCTCGATAATCGGAAATATTAATTCAACGCTTGCTTCACAATCTGATGTTTTTCTCGACGCTTCTGTTGACCAAGAAGCCTGCCCGTTAAACCTTGCGCCGACAACTTCCACAACAGTTGCGTTGGCGATAGGCGACGCGTTGGCGATAACATTAATGGAATCGCGCGGTTTGACGGTTGAAGATTTCGCGGCAAACCATCCGGCGGGACAGCTCGGGAAACGCCTTACGATGCGCGTCGAAGATCTAATGCATCATAGCCCTGGTGTTTCCGCCGACGCCGGCTGGCTTGACGTAGTGAAAGCGATCTCAAAATTTTCGCTTGGAGCGGTGAACGTAGTTGACGATTCTGAAAAGCTGATCGGTATAATAACCGATGGCGATCTTCGCCGTACAATCGAAAAAACAGCGCCGACTGAATTTTCGACGCTGACCGCGGCCCTTATGATGACAAAAGATCCGATCACCGCGTCCCCTGAAATGCTGGCCTATGACGCGCTTCGGTTGATGGAAGACCGCCCGTCGCAGATCTCTGTTCTGCCGGTTGTGAATGATTCGGGCGTGTGTGTTGGACTGCTTCGATTACATGATGTTGTCAGAAGCGGCCTATGAGAGAAGATTTTTTTTAAGGACGAACAATCATGAAGTTAATGAAATTTTCCGTTCTGTTTTTTTCTATTTTTTTTGCAGCGGTTTCCTCGAATGCCCAGAAAACAGAGATTACCGTAAGCTTGAATGAGCAGTTCTTCGATACGGTGATAGATGCTTTGTTTCAAGGCGGTGAGCCGCCCGAGTTTTCAATAGCCAAAAAAGATTTTAACCGCAGAGACACTGAGACACAGAGCATATTATTTGCAGAACCGCAGTTTGCGAAAGCGGCGTACCAAATTGAACCCATGCTTTTTTCTTCCTCGGAGTCACAACGTCTCGGCGGTCGGAAAAGTGAATGCCGAGAGACGATCAGGTTGAGACGTGAGATGAACGGCGTACGGACATCAGTCCGTTTTCGTGACGGCAAGATCCTTGCGCCCCTGGCTTTCAACGGCAGTTATAATCCGCCGCTGGTCGGGTGTGTCGGTTTCTCTGGTTGGGCGGAAGCTGTGATCGATCTGGAATTCGACCAAAACAATCAACGGCTTATTGCCAAAGCAAGAGTCTCGAACGTAAATTTAAGCGGCACAGGCGGCGTTGGCGGCAGCATTATTGCCCGAATGGTTCAAAGCTCGATCGACAAGAAAATAAATCCAATCGAAATAATCCGTGCCGACAAACTGTCTTTTCTCGTGCCGATACAGAACTCGAATACGCTAAAAATGAAAGCGATCGGGATTAGGCACGAAATCCTGAACGGAAGCCTCAATGTCCACATCGCATTCGAATTTCAAAAGACCTGATTCGAGCTTATTATTACGGTTAAACAACCCATTTTGGTACACGATCAAACCAAATGGTCGATCCATTTCGTCCTCAAAATGACATAAACCCATATTTTAAGTGGCTTTTGGCTCTGGAACGACGTTTGCACCTCAAAATTCAGAGCCGAATCTCCTCCGGTCGTGTTAATTCAAAAGAGGACGAAAATGAAACAACAATTTTTAAGACAGATTTCGCTGGCAACGATGGTGGGCGGAGCTTTTCTATTAGGTTTCGGCGCGGAAGCCAGCGCGCAGAGGAATCGCGGACGCGATCAGCAGGATGATTCCAAAAAACAGGAACAGCGGCAAAGTCGTGAAGATCAAAAACAACAGCAAAATACTGTGCAAAACAATCAGGCACAGGAAAGGCGCCGACAGCAGCAACAACTACAGCAACAACGGCAGGACGATGAAAATCGACGACAACAACAAACTCAACGGAACGAACAATCGCGTCAGGAACAGCGCCGCCGGCAGTTGGAGGAACAACGCAATCAGCAACAGGTAAGAATGCAGCAACAGCGTAGGGACGAAGATCAAAAACAGACCGAAGATCGGAAACGGCAACAGACATGGCAGCAGCAACCGCGTCGCGAAGAAGATCAAAAGCAAGCCGAAGATCGCAGACGACAGCAGACGTGGCAACAGCGAAATCGCCAATCCGATGAAGAAAAGCGTATTCGCGATAGACAGCAGCAAACCCGCCAGATAAATCGAGATGACCGGCGAGACGACCAGCGCAAGTATCAGCAATTCTCGCGCGACCAGCAGCGTCAATTGCAGCAGCAGCGTTGGAACCAGTACAACAGCCGCTGGCAGAATTGGCAGCAGATTCAACGTCGTCGCCAGCTACAATTACAGCAACAGCGTCGTTTGAATTATTTGCGCCATCAGCAGCGGTATTGGGATCGGATTCGTCGCGATCAGATCCGACTACAGCAAGCTCAATACTACGATTACCTGTATAACAATTGCCGGTATAATCGCGGCGGCCAATATTACTACACCAGCCAGTATGGTGCGAGAATGCTCCAGGACGCGATCAATAACGGCTACGAAGAAGGCTTTCGTGCAGGGCTCGCCGACCGTCAGGACGGATGGGGCTACAACCATCAATCGTCTTATGGCTATCAGGATGCAAGCTACGGTTACGACAGCTATTACGTGAGCCTGGACGAGTATAACCACTACTTCCGTGAAGGTTTCCGGAGAGGTTACGAAGACGGCTATTACAGCCGCAACCGTTATGGAAATTACAACAACGGCCGGTACAGCGTTCTTGAAACTATAATCGGAGGAATACTGAGCATAGCTCTGTTCTAACAGTTGATCGATACGATAGTTTAACGATCTCGGATGTTCGAAAGTGCATCTGGGATCGTTTTTATATTTGGAAACCTGAATTAGCCGTAACGTGCATGAAAGTTAAAACTTTACTATTCTTTAACTGATGAGTTTACCTCTGGTTGCGATAATCGGCCGGCCCAATGTCGGTAAATCGACGTTGTTCAACCGCCTTACGGAATCGCGAAAATCGATCGTGGGCGATGAACCTGGGATTACGCGTGACCGCATTTACGGCGAGGTAGATTGGAAATCAAGGAAATTCGAGTTGGTCGATACAGGCGGAATCGTGCCCGACGATGAGGCGATAATTCCCGCGAACATCTTCAAACAAGCGGGATTTGCCATCGATAGCGCGCAGGCGATCATTTGGGTTGTCGATGCACGGGCCGGCGTAACGCCGCTTGACGAGGAGATTTCCGTTTTTCTTCGGAATATAGGAAAACCTGTTTTCATCGCCGCGAACAAAGCAGAGACGCGCAAGGTCGAGGAAGAGGCCGCCGAATTCTTTCAGTTCGGTTTTGATCTGTCGCCGCTTTCCGCCGAACACGGAACATCAGTCGGCGATCTGCTGGACAAGGTCTTCGCTTCACTTACCTTTGAAGAAGAACTTGACGAAGAAGAATCGGACGAGATCAAACTGGCGATCATCGGCCGCCCGAACGTTGGAAAATCGTCGCTTTTGAATAAAATACTCGGCGAAGAACGCGTTATCGTTTCTCCTATCGCCGGCACGACGCGGGACGCTATCGACACGAATTTGACGGTAGACGGACAAAAGTTCTTGCTTATAGACACTGCGGGAATTAGGCGCAAAGGAAAAACCAACGAGATGGCCGAAAAGCTGTCGGTGATAATGGCGAGAAAGGCTTTGGATCGGGCCGACGTTGCAGTACTTGTCCTCGATGCCATCGAAGGCGTTACGCATCTTGACGCAAACATTGCCGGATATGCTGTCGATTCCGGCTGCTCCGTCATCATTGTGGTTAACAAATGGGATGCGATCGAAGAGAAGGAAACGAACACCATCTATGAGTTCGAACGATCGCTGAGAATGCAGATGAAGTTTCTTGATTGGGCTCCGATGGTTGCGATCTCGGCATTGACAGGACAGCGGGTTACAAAGATTCTACCGCTGGTGGCACAGGCAAATGCCGCACGCAACCTGCGCGTTCCGACCGCAAAACTCAACAAGTTTTTTGAGGACAACATCTCGCAGCCAAGAGGCGGAACAGCACCGGCGCCGGTAAAAGGCGGCGTCTCGCGGCTAAAGGTACAATACATAACTCAGGGCGGCTTGCGGCCGCCGCTTTTTGTGCTGTTCACTTCCGGAGGAAGCAAGGCCGGACTGCATTTTTCGTATCTGCGATATATTGAAAATCGTCTGCGTGACGAATTTGAATTTTTTGCAACGCCGATTCGTTTAAAAGAACGTCACAAGCAAGCCAAGGCCAAAGGCTCAGGCAAATAGACTCGACAAAATGGAGATATTTCTTTTACTGATAAGACTTTTTCTTTTCGGAGTATTCGCGCTTGCAGGCATCGGGAAATTGCTCGACCTTACGGGTGCAATAAAGTCCGTAAAAGACTTCGGTTTGCCGGAAATTTTCGCCAAACCTGTCGCATACTTCCTGCCGTTTATTGAGCTGACAATAGCAATATTGCTTTTGTTCGTTTCAACGTCCTGGTTCGGATCGGTCGTCGGGCTGTTGCTGCTTCTCGCTTTTGTCGGCGCAATGATCTATCAGGTTGCAAAAGGAAACGCGCCTGACTGCCATTGTTTCGGACAGATTCACAGTGAACCGGTCGGTAAGTCAAGCATCTTTCGCAATGTCGGCTTCGTTCTGCTAGCGCTATTCCTGACAGCTCAGGGAAGAGGAAATCAGGGACTCAGCCTGGCGCAAAATGAATACGATCTGACGCAGACGATCTTGATCCTGGCAATTCTAATGCTAGCGGCCGTAGCTTTGTTTTATCTAAAGCAAATTCTCGAAAACCAAGCCAAAATACTTCGCCGCATTGAATTGCTTGAACTTATTGCGAACGACGGCGTGCCGGTGAATCGCGATGACGCCGGAAACCCGGACGAAGGATTGCCTATCGGCGCTCCGTTCCCCGATTTCGAATTGCCGGACGCTGAAGGGAAAATAGCGACGCTCAATAATTTAATTGCCAAAACCAAACCCATGCTTTTATTTTTTGTCGGCCCGGAATGCGTTCCGTGCAATGCCATGCTGCCGGAAATTTGCGAATGGCGAGATGAACTTTCGGATAAGATAAATTTCGTTTTTATCAGTAAAGGTAGGGCCGAAGACAACATTGAAAAGTTTGGTGGTGATTGGGACATCGTGCCGATTATCCAGAAAGAACGTGAGGTCGCCAATGTGGTCGGCGCCAAATGGACCCCGACCGCGCTTTTCGTCAATTCGGAAGGCATGATCGCAAGCCATTTGGCGGCGGGAGACGTTTCGATTCGCGAGCTTGTCGGCAAAGTAAAGACCGAAGATATTCAAGGGGAGTTCGTGTTTGTCGAACCGGCATCACACAACGACCACAAACTGAAGATCGGTGAACAGGTGCCGGAATTTACAGCAAATGGCCTGAACGGCGGCGAGATAACTCACAATAATTTTGTCGGAAAGAAAACGTTGGTGATTTTTTGGAGCCTTACATGTCAGCACTGCCTTGCGATGAAAGATGAGATTAAAGAATGGGAAGCCGAAAAGACTCCCTATGTCCCGAATTTGATCATGATTTCGGAAGGAGGCCGCGAACCGCAGTTGGAGATCGGATTCAAATCGCCGGTGATTATGGATAATGATCGCGAGCTTTCCACCGAGCTTGGAATGATAAACACGCCTTCGGCAATATTGGTGAACGAAAAAGGAATAATCACTACTGAAACCGGCATTGGATCGAAAAATATTTGGTCGCTGATCGGAAGAAGAATTACGAATTAACAATGCCGAATTACAAATTAGACAATCGAATT
>JBQTJB010000308.1:0-4158 GCA_052387555.1 Blastocatellia bacterium
TTTTTTATGCCGTTTGCCTGCGACGGGGAATTATACAAAACCGATTCGTCAATATCGACGACAATGGCTAGCGGCATTTTGCGTTCTGCCTTAGGAAGTTTTTTTACGTTCTTCTTATCCAGATCGGCATCCAGCCGCAGGCGCGCAAGATTAAACGATTGATGAGCAAGCGCGCGATATTCCGCCGCTTTTTGCATATAAAGAACGGCGGCTGTTTGATAATCGAGATTTGCCTTTTCGACGGGTTGTTGAGAATGAGCTGAAACAAGGCATATCGATAGCAATAGTAACGAGATCGACAACAGACGAAATACGGCAAGGTTCTTAATCATATGAATTGTATGGAAAAGCCGAGACGGAAAGATTATAAATGATTTATGCAAGATATGCCGAAAGAGAAACCGGACATAAGCGACGAAAGTGACGAACTTCGCAAGCGGTCAAAGTGGAGCGACGACCAGGAGGATCGCCGGTACTATTACGACGATTCACACGGCTATAAAGATTACGTTCCTGACTTAGACGACGAGGAATTCGAGGACTAGCCCTTGGTTGCCTCAATGTTGACGACAATGTCACGCCACCTGCCCTGATTGAAACGGACCACGCTGAGGACACATCTTGTAACATGCCCGGCGAGTATTGCGATCCAGATGTGCATCGGTTCGAGCATTCCCATCTGTTTTACTACAAAACAAATACCTAGCGGAATAACAACCTGTGAAATGATCGAGATATACAGCGGGCTTTTCGTGTCGCCGGTTCCTTGCAGGCCGCCTGTGTAGGTAAGCGCTACGGAAATGAATATGCCGGAGATGCTCAGGACGCGCATAAGCTGGACGCCTATCTCGACTACGCCTGGCTCCGTCATTCCGAAGATCGCGAGCAGCTGCGCCGGAAAGAAAAAGAACAAAAGCCCGATAAATCCCGAACCGATCATGCCGAAGCGTGCCGCTGTATGAACTGCGGCATTGGCCCGGTCGGGATGTCCCGCTCCCAGGTTTTGTCCTGCAACTGCGGCCGCGGCTCCCATCAATCCGACGGACGTCCATGTTATCAATGAAAAAAGCTGTGTGTAAGATACTGCAAATGCCGCCTGTGCTGCGGCGCTTTCAGCAAGTGAGCCGATAAACGAGAGCATCAATACACCGCCGACGTTCATCGCTATGCCCTGGATTCCGGTCGGAAGGCCGAACTTGAATAATGAGCGGATGACTTTCCAATCAGGCCCCCAGCCTTGTCCGCGAGGGAAACCGACAACCCAGCCGCCGCTCCACATCTTAAAAATAGCGTATAGGCCAACCAGCCCTGTTGCTATGCTCGTCCCGATTGCCGCTCCGGCAGTACCGAACGCAGGTATCGGACCGATGCCGCTGATAAAGACAATATTCAGAACTAGGTTTAGAACGGTCATCACGATGCCGAGGACCATCGGCGTTTTTGCGTCGCCCGCGGACCGCAGTGCACCGCTCGTCATAAAATAAATAAGCAGGCCAAAGCTGAAAACAAAAGTGATGCGCAAAAACGGCAGAGCCTCTGCTTTCACTCCGGCATCGGAGCTGACGAAATCGAGAAGATAGGGCGCGGCAAAGTATCCGACCGGGGCCATAATGCCTACGGCAAGAAAAACTGCAGTGAGAAACGCCTGATAAACGGTGCGATTGACCTTTTCGACCTCGTGCGCTCCGGCAAATCGGGCGACGAGCACGCTCATGCCCGTAAAAAGCGACGCGATGAATACGATCACGACGAGGAAAATTTGAAAGCTGATGCCGATGGCGGCATTTGCCTTGTAACCGACGAGATTGCCGACCAGAACGTGATCGACTATGCCCTGCAATCCGGCGATCACATTCGTAAGCATCGTCGGCCAGGCTATCTTCCAGACGGCGCTCGAAAGCGGGCCTTCCACGATGGAGCGATCGTATTTAGGTTTTTCTGACAGTGGCGGCGGAATTTCGTCATCGATCGCCGCTATATTGGGTTGAATGCTCTCGTCCATTATAGATCGACGAGCACCTTAAACCCGCCGTAAACCATACGTTTGTAATCGAAGATTGGTTTCTCGCCTTTTTTCGGCATCATGGCTGCCATTTCGGGATCGGCCATGACTTTTTTCATTACCTTGTTCCGGTGAGCCTCGGAAGTGAATTCGACTGCGGCATAAACAAGCGTCTCACCGGGCTTGAGTTTGACGACCTTGGGAAAAGGAATGACATCTTCGGTGTTGAGGTCCGAAGCTATATATTCGCGGTATTTCAGGGCGCCGTTCTTCATGAAAAGCTTTCCGGCCGACGTGGCCATCTTTTTGTATGCCGGAATGTTTTCTTCGAGGATCGGGCACAAATAAACATCTGCGTATTTTGACATCTGAATAATCTCCTAGTTTATGGCAGGCTTTCCAGCCTGAAGTACGATTTAGCTTCGCAGCGGAAGCAGTTCGCGAAGCCTCGGGTCACGAAGCCAAAGGCCGAGCCATACGACGACTCCGATCAGGACCTGTACAAAGAACGCATCGCCAACACGCACATGTGTCGCGACGGCTCCACCCAAATATGCCGCAAGCAGAATCGCCCCTAAGACGGCGGTTTTCGGGATAAGATAAATTATCGTACAAGCCAGCTCAAGGATGCCGAGCCCTGTCAATTGATCTACCCGCCAGCCGATATGCTCCAATCCTTTTGCCGTGTCTGCTGCCATGGAGGCAGGCTGTATCAGCTTCATCGAACCGCTCATTATCAGCATAAGAGCCGATATGATGCTCAAGACCCATCCGATCCAGAACAGAGTTTTCGAAGCGGAAGCCGTGTTTTCTGTCGTATCCATAAAAACTCTCCTTTCTTATTTAGGTTTTCTCCAATCTATTGCCAAACGCCGTCAAATTCAAATGTCGGGACGAACTATCCTGCTAAACCGGCAGAAGTCAAAAACGGAAAACGACAGGGTTCGTAAAGGGCAAATCCGCAACAAACTACACTTCTCAGTGAATATTCATCGCCGCTACATACACGCCGAGACGATCCAGACATTGCGTCCAGCCGCCGTTGTGCTGGTCACGGTATTCGACAGATTCGAAAGTCGCTTGATGCAGTTTAAAGGCCGTTTTTCCATCATGCTCGGCAAACGTTAATTGAGCAACAGTTCTGCTCCAGAGATTTCCTTCAGCGTCTTCACGGTTCCATGTCATTACGATTCGTTCTGGCCGGACGATCTCGCGATATTCACCCCAAACCCAGTAATCGATATCGTCCGGCGAGCGCATGCAAAATCGGTACTTGCCGGTAACCCTGAAATCGATCTCGCAGAAGGGTAGCGTAAACTCGTTCGGTCCCCACCAATGCGTCAGATGCTCCGGTTTTGTCCACGCTTCGAAAACAACATCGGGCGGGGCGTCGAAAACGCGCTCTATTATTAGCGTACGTTCGTCCGCCATCCTTGTGTCTGAAATGCTCAGATATTCTTTCTCCGAAATGACTTAAAAAAAATGACTCTGACTCAGAATTTATCTTAATTTTTAGTTTTCAGCTATTCCTAAGTATTTTTTCAGCGCTTGAGATTGAACGGTATTAATGCCCGTACGCGGCTGTCTCGCAGATAGAGACCCAGCCAGAGCAGTATGCCTAGATATACGCCGAACAAAGTGTGCGAGAAAAGCGGGTTGCCTACGCGGACATGTGTTGCAACCGTTCCGCCGAGATAGCCGGTCAGCAGTATTGCACCGAGAACCGCCGACTGCGGGATCGCGTACAGAATCGTGCAGATGAGCAAAACTATGCCGAGCGGCACGATCACGCTTTCGTTGTAGCCAAGCTCAACAGTTCCGGTGACGACCGGTTCCGGCTTTACAAATTTCCCGATTGCATCCAACAACAAGAACAAAACCGGCAAAGCCGATACGAGGTATCCGGCCCATGGACGTTTTGCCGCGATCCGCACGGCTTGAGCATCAGATTGCATTTTTCAACTTCTGTTTTTGTCGAAACTTATCATCCATTGAACGCCGAATTTATCGGCCGCACATCCAAAATAGTCACCCCAGAACATATCCTGAAGCGGCATCTCAATTTTGCCTCCTTCGGCCAGTTCATTGAAAATGCGGTCGGCCTCGTCCTTTGTGTCCGTGCTGATGCAGATATAGAAATTGTTTCCGAAGGTGAG
>JBQTJB010000309.1:0-3035 GCA_052387555.1 Blastocatellia bacterium
GATTTCCTGGTGACTCGTGAATCACATTTTATACCAGTCGGAACGACAAAGCCCTTTCCGGAAGTGAATTCCTGTTCCTGATCGCCGACAACGCGCACCTTTAGTTTGCCATTCAGCACAAAATAAAAAACAAATTCGTGCTTTGTTGGAGGCAAACTTCCGTCTGAAACCGCACGCAAAATGCGAACATCCGCCAATTCACTGGTCGCGGCTGAAATTCCTGTAGTTCGGACAAGAATGTCGGCGTTGCCGGAAGGTTTCCAATCCGCATCAGACGCAATGTGCCGAACGAATCGTTGTTCATTAAAATTGCGATCAGACTGTATTTTATTTGTCGGCAGCGTTAGATCGTGATCGATCCAGGTTTCATGTTCGGCGGGCGAACTAACTTCAATTACTTCCGATCCTGCTTCGGCCTCGAGCACGCGATGCCGAATCTCCGGGGGCTGAAGAACGCAATCGCCCGGCTTTAGCCAGAACGGCCCGCCCTGATCTTCGTAAACGACCTTTATCCGTCCCTTCACACAATAGATCATCTGAAAATCGACCTTGTGATAATGCACGTAATCCGGCACTTCGCCGTCAAAAGGAAGGCGTATGTGCGAAACGACGACGCGGGATTTGAGGTCGTCCGGCGTAAGATCGCGATAAAGCATTCCGACGCGGCCGACCCGCCACTCATTTTTGTTCTTTGGGGTCGGTTCTGCCATTGTTTGTTCTGCTTTGCGTCCTTCGCGGCTTTGCGTGAAATAAAACCGTCTCACGCAAAGACGCCAAGGACGCAAAGAAGAAAGTCTCTACTTCAGAACAATTTCCGACTTGATCGAATTTGCGATATAACACTCACTGTGCGCGCGGTGATGAAGGTCGGCGAGTTCGGCGTCGGTCGGGATTTTGTCGCCGAGCCATTCGATTTGCGGGTCGAGTGTGATCGTCGCGAGCCATTGACGACCATCGTCAAGCGTCGCCATCTCGCCAACCGCATGATCGGTGTAAGAACCGATATTGAATCCCGCCTTCGCCGCCAAATACAAAAACGTCAGCATATGACACGAAGCCGCCGACGCAACCAACGCTTCCTCAGGATCAACCGCCGCCTCAACCGAAAACCTCGGCACCACCTGCGGCGAACTGCTCGCCGGCACAGTTATTCCACCATCAAACGACCACTCATGCCCACGTGTGTATCGCTGATGCGTAAAATTCTCCGGCGAGTCGCTTTTCCATGTGATTTGTGCGGTGTATGTTGAGATAGTGCCTCCTCTTCAATATCAACTTCTCTCAAAATATAAGTACCAGCTGCCTTCGATATGCCGAACTACAAAGGTATGCTGAGAATGCCACCCGTAGCCATCTAGATTGTCTACAAGCTTAAGCGGGCCTCCCTTCAAGTTGGGGTTCCCCTTAAAATATAGATATCCCTTAGAGGAACTAGAAGCTACCCAACCGTGGCTCGTCGACATGAATTCTATGCGGTTGGGGTCACGACGAACCGTAATTCCGCGAGGAGTTCCCATGACTTTGAACAATCGACGATACTCAGCGACTCTTGCTGGATCGAGCGTGGATGGGTCGGTCCAGTTATCGTCAACACGAGTCATCGTTGTGTCTTCCGTCGACATCTCTCGCACTCGCTCAAATTCCTCCCGGTGCGAGTGGAAATTAGCTATCAGGACATCGTCCGGCTTATCGTCGGGTTCTTCACCAAAAATTGGAGTAGTCATGAACGAATAGATACCGTACGCCAGGAACAAGCCTGCCACCAAGACCAATAATCCTGCGCTGAGTAAAAAAATCTTCTTAGTTCTTAACTTCATTAAGTCGGGACTACGGCTTCAACCTATACACCCTCGTGAACGGAATTGTCTCGCGGACGTGTTCGATGCCGCGGTTTACAAATTAAGCCACTGACGCAGTGATTCGTCTAATGTCGCAGCGTCGGACGTGCTCAGGAAGCCAATTGATTTAAGGACTAGTTTTTCGTGAATTGTGAACACGCCTCTTTTTACAGCGGTTTCGACGTTTAGCCCGGCAACAGACCAATCTTCCAGGACAAACTCGCCTGTTTTCAGAGATGTCGTCTTACTCGTTAAGGCGACGAGAAGTAGATCTTGGGAAGCGTGTCTTGAATTGACTACGACAGCAGGTCGAATTTTTGCGCCGGTAAGGTCGGAAAATGGGTATTTAATCAGAACAACTTCATTTCGTGAGTAGCTCGGCATAGATGTCGTCTTCCTCGTTGTTCCAAATCTCGTTCAGTGATTCCTCGCTCGCCGCCAGCCAAAATTCCTGGTCATCACGATCGGCAAGTGTCACTAGCACTTTCATACCCTCTTCCAACTCGATATTTCCAAGCGGAATTATATGACCGTTTTTAACGATGCCTTGTACTGTATTCATCTCAAATCACTCTCTCGTTGTTATTTTAATCATAAAAGCCAATCATGCAAGGTGTTTTAAGGCTTAAGTCTATACAACATCCTCGGGAACGGAATGGTTTCGCGGACGTGTTCGATGCCGGCCATCCAGGCGACGGTGCGTTCGATGCCCATGCCGAAGCCGGCGTGCGGAACGCTGCCGTAGCGTCGAAGATCGAGATACCACTCGAATGTTTCCTGCGGCAGGTTGTGAGCCTTTAGCTGTTCGATAAGGTAATCAAGATTCGATGCTCGTTCGCCGCCGCCGATGATTTCGCCGTAGCCTTCTGGAGCAAGCAGGTCAATGCCGAGGGCACATTCGGGGCGATCTTTATCGACCTCGAAGTAAAATCCCTTGATCGCGGCAGGGAAGTGATGCACGAAAACCGGTTTGCCGTGCTGATTCGACAGATACGTTTCATCGGGAGCTCCAAAGTCGCCGCCCCATTCGAAATTGTTTTCAAGTTCGCCCTTCGCGTGGCCTTCCTGCAGCATCTTCACTGCTTCGTCATACGTGATGCGCGGGAACGGCGTTTTTACTTTCTCCAGCAGGGCCACATCGCGGCCGATGGTCTCCAAATCGGACCGGCGCCGTTCCAGACAACGCCCGAAGATGAA
>JBQTJB010000310.1:0-2571 GCA_052387555.1 Blastocatellia bacterium
CATGCGTAAATCCACCTTCTACTTGCACCTTAAAGAATCCGAGTTTAGATTCAACTATAGAAAAGAAAACCTTTATTCAATTCTATTGAAAATTATCAAATATCTCTGACTTAACTAGTCATGACCCTAAATCTATTTTGATAAAAGCGGAAAAAAGCGGCCTGCGATCTTTTCGCCCTTTGGGACAGGAGGCACGCCTGCTAGCAGCGGCTCGTCCGAATCCGATTCGACGCCGTCGCAAAACAGATTGACGACGGTTGCCCGGCGCGGTTTGTCAGACGTATTTTCATACGAACCGTGCAGCGTCAGCGGATGATGAAAACTAGCTTCGCCGGACTTCAGCAAGGCCGCGACCGGATTGAATTCAGACCTTTGTTTATCGGAGATATTTTCAAATACCGCATGCATGTCCTTAGACAAATGATACCTTGGCAAGAGATTCCATTTATGACTACCCGGAATGTATCGAACGCATCCATTTTCTTCGGTAGAATCGTCCAGGGCGATCCAACAAGTAAGATGAGCCATCGGCTTCGTCCGCGTCCAGTATGAATAATCCTGGTGCCAGGCCACAACTGCACCGTCTCGAGCGGGCTTCACAAAGATCTGATCGTGCCAAAATCTTGCCGGACCTCCAATAAGCTGTTCGGCTGCACTTGTTATTGCCCGGTGAAACAACAAATCGTGAAATGCTTCAGACACTCGCCACGCACCGAGTGCGTGAAAGAGTGTCGTTGACGGGTCTTCTGATTCGTTGTGATGGTACTCGTAAAAAAGCTTGTTGTCATGCTGGTCGGGCGACATCAATTGAGTCAAAGCTTCACGCAAAGTTTCGATCTGACGATTATCAAGTATTTGAATTCCGGACAAGTATCCATACTCCGCAAAAAATTCCAACTGTTCGGCGGAAAGCGAGTAATCCGCATCGGTTTCTTTGACACTAAATGTGCTTGTTAGTGGTTTATGAAATTCGGACAAATCTCGCATTGCTTTGGAAAAGAATAACCGAAATGCAAGACAAATAGTAAATCGTTGACAGCAATGAATTATGGAACACGGATTGCTCACTATTTAAATGCCTTAGTACCGTTGTCGGCGGTAACATATGGCCAGCTCTACACTTACGCAAATCCGGTCTAAGCCGTCAGCTAGGTTATTCGATGGTTTATCACAATCCGCGTCAACGGATTTGTGACAATTTGCGTCACTTCAAGGTTCTTTCCTAATCGTATGAACCGCAAGAAAATGTCCGATCCCAAAATCCCCACAATCATCCAAAGCTCTTCAACTTTAACGAAAGTTGAGGCCTTGGAATTTAAGGAAAGTGAGAATAAATACCGAAGTTTTATTGAAAATCTTCCGGTTCTTTTCTATGCCGTCGATTCAAAACCGCCCTATCGCCCGCTCTATGTCAGCCCTGCCTTCTCCAGATTCGGTTATCCGATGGAAACCTGGCTCAATGATCCTGACATTTGGATAAAAGTGATCCATGAAGACGACCGCGAATGGGTCTTCAATCAAACCAAGGTATCGACCAAAACCGGCGAGGAAGTGGACTACGAATATCGCGTCATCGACGCGGAAGGCGAAATTCACTGGGTACGCGACCGCGGATGTTTGATCAGGGACACGAAAGGACAAGTGGTTTGCCGTGAAGGCGTAATTCTGGACATTACGGCCAGAAAGCAGACGGAAGAAGCGTTAAGCCAAAGCGAGAAAAGGTTCCGAAACCTTTTTGAAAATGCGAACGACATTATCTACGTTCACGATCTCTCCGGAAACTATCTTTCTATGAATCAGGCCGCCGAGCGTGTGTTCGGCTATAGCTGCGACGAGGCGCTAAAGCTGAACATGTCCGAGATCGTCGCCCCTGAACATCTCGAACTTGCACGACGCATGCTTGCGGAAAAACTGTCAGGCCATACGAAGCAAACTGCTTATGAGCTTGATTGTGTCAGGAAGGACGGTACGCGGCTGACACTTGAGGTCAACAGCACCGTAATGCTCAAGGATGGGGTTCCAGTAGCTGTTCAGGGAATTGCCCGCGACATCACCGAACGGAAGCTGGCTGAAGAGAAACTAAGTCAATCGGAAGAATTCAATCGCGGAATCATAAACAGCAGTCTTGATTGTATTAAAACTCTCGACATTGACGGAAAGCTGCTTTCGATGTCGAGCGGCGGACAGTCGCTTCTTTGTATCACGGATCTTGAGCCTTTCCTGAACAAACCCTGGATCGAATTTTGGGAAGGAGAAGATCAAAAGGCGGCTCAGGCTGCGATCGCATCTGCCGCAGCAGGCGAAACCGGACGGTTTGTCGGGTTCTTTCGCTCGCTCGACGGAACACCAAAATGGTGGGACGTACAGGTTTCCCCTATTCGCGACGCCGACGGACGGCCGAACCGACTGCTTGTCGTCTCTCGTGACATTACTGAACAGAAACGCGCCGACAGAGCCCTGCAGGAAAGTGAAGCCAATCTTGCCGCTGCACAGCGGATCACACATCTGGGAAGCTGGGAACTGATAGTAAATAATGTTAAGGATGCGAATGAAAATACAGTCCGCTGGTCC
>JBQTJB010000311.1:0-7959 GCA_052387555.1 Blastocatellia bacterium
AGCTAATGAAATCAACAGCATACTTGTTTGTTTCAGGTGTTTCATGGAAACATGCATGCTCCGCTGTGAAACGAAACACGAGCCTTAATCGTTGACCGACTCGAATCGTGATCTATGAATTGCGAACTGCAAGCGTGAAAAGAATAATTGCAGCGAGCAGAATCAAGGTACCTGTTATCTGTTGTTTTGATAACCTCATTTTGAGTCAAATAGAAGAGCGGGGTTGATCTTGAACTGAAGCATCTTTGCGGTAACGCGGCCGCCGTCGCCGCCTTTTCTCTGCATTGTAATGCGGCCGATCTTGAGGTTGCCTGCACGTGTGATGGAGATAGGCCCGTCACCAAAAAAACTTGCCGCGTCGGCAGAACTGCGAAGTACCCATTTGGTTTTGCCGGTAGATTTTAATGCGACCAAAAACCATTTCGCGGCGTGATCACCGTCGCCCTCGAAAATGTCGGAGACTATCGCCGAACGATTTGCGGTAAAAAAATCGACAACGCTTTTCTGCATTGCTGCGTCGAGTTCTGCCAAGTACATCCGTCCGGGATCTTTCGACGGCTTGAACGGTTTTGCTTCGCCGACGAAAAGCTTCAAGGCGGCGACGACATCCGGCGGCATTTTCCAAAGCTTTGCGTAAGTTCCGAGCCAGCGTTTGTCTATTTGATTAAACCCGTGCGGGCTGCTGACGAGCTTTATCGAGATTCCTTCGACGGTTTCGCCCGTTTTGGTTTTGACGCGGACCTGGACATCGGACTTTTCGCCGTGCGGTTTAATCGCCGCTACCGATTCGACATCGGCAATCTTGTGGCCCATTGCCGCCAGCCAAACTTTCGCCTCGGCATCGGCCCGCCAATTGTTAAACTTTCCGGCGATCTCCGTCTCGTTATTGAATCCGTCTTTTGCGGTTTTCGAACCAAGCTCGGCTTTCGCCGAAGCGCTCTTTTGCCCCGCCGCAATGTCTGTGAAGACAAGCAGGCACAGAAGGAGAAACAAGTATTTGGATCTTTGTATCATCGGGATATTGGCTTGATAATACGTGACGATTTCTCTATTATCAACGGCGACTCGACCCAATTAAAGGAGAAATTGATGAAGATAACTATCATCGCGTTGGTATTGTTAATTTCCGCATACGGCGCCCTCGCGCAAGCGTCGCCCCAGAACCAGGAGTTTGTACGAGTAAGCGCGAAAATCGTCGTTCTGAAGAATGTTCGGATCATCGATGGCACCGGTGCCGAGCCTAAGGAAGATCAGACGATCATTCTTATCGGCGATCGGATCGGTTCCATCGGGCCATCGACCTCGGCTACTATACCTGCCGGTGCCGAAGTGCTCGACTTAAAGGGCTACACGGTGCTTCCCGGTCTGGTTGGAATGCACAATCACCTCTTTTTTCCTCAGGGCGGCTCGCCTCCGATCTATTCAAATATGGCGATCAGTTTCCCGAGGCTTTATCTCGCACTTGGAGTGACAACTATCCGAACGACCGGCAGCGTGACGCCGTACACCGATCTTGAGGTCAAACGCCTGGTCGATAGCGGCCGCATGATAGGTCCGAAGATGCACGTAACCGCTCCTTATCTCGAAGGAAAAGGAGCCTTCACGCCGGTGATGCACGAGCTGACCGGTGTTGAAGACGCACGCCGGATGGTCAACTTTTGGGCCGACCAGGGAGCAACTTCGTTCAAGGCGTACATGAACATTACACGCGACGAGCTCCGCGCGGTCGTAGAAGAGGCACATAAGCGTAAGCTGAAGGTTACCGGACATCTTTGCTCTATCGGATTTCGCGAAGCAGCCGAGATCGGTATCGACAATCTGGAGCACGGGCTGTTGGCGAATTCTGAATACGTCTCGGACAAAAAACCGGACCAATGTCCGTCAGGCGTGAGCTCTAGCCTGTTGAATTTGGATATAAACGGGGCGGCGGCACAGGAAACGATAAAGACGCTGGTCGCAAAAAAGGTGGCGATCACATCGACGTTGCCTGTCTTTGAGGCAAGCGCTCCGATGACACAAAGCGGCATAGGCGCAGCATCCGCGTTAATGAATCCAAGGATGTTGAATACAATGTCAACCGATGCGCGGGTCAGGTATCTCTCGTCTCGCGCACGTATTCCGGCGAATTCTCAAACCGCCGCACTGATCCGTAAAGCGATGGACTTTGAACGAGCATTCGTCAAAGCCGGCGGCCTTTTGATCGCGGGCCTCGACCCGACCGGTAATGGCGGTGTCGTTGCCGGATTTGGCGACCTTCGCGGTGTTGAGCTTCTCGTTGAAGCGGGATTCACCCCGCTTGAAGCAATTCGGATCGCTAGTTTTAACGGCGCTGTCTTTCTTGATGAAGATTTGCGCATCGGCTCCGTCGCTTCGGGAAAGATGGCTGACCTTATGGTGGTGAAAGGAAATCCGGCTGCGAATATAGCCGATATTGAAAAAGTTGAGATCGTCTTTAAGAATGGAGTCGGCTGGGATACGGAAAAGTTGATCCAATCGGTTCAGGGGTTGGTCGGTACCAGATGAAAGCGATCTGTATGAATACCCGATTCAATGAGCCATTCGTGTTTAAACAGTTCATTTTCTATTACGCATTTGATGAGTCGGGGCTGACTTACTCGAACCAGCGCGTAAATATCAACCCGCTGCGCCCGATGGGTAATTCGCGTTCCTTATGGTCGCTTTCGCGTGTGCTCGGCGGATATCCACGCTGTATGCCGCCAAGTTTCCGAAGCGAATATAAATTCGGGTCGATTGCGTCAATAACCTGTTGTCCCTGTGCCGCTCCGCTCGTATAGATAGTGATGAATTTACCTTTCTGCTCCGTCTGCCACTGGGCCAAGTACCTATTTAAATCTAGTACTACTTTATGAAAAACTCGTATCTCTCGAAGTTTTGGCAACACGCTTCGCGCTACGATCTCCGCGTCCTGCGGCTGCGGAGCTACGTGAAACTTAAACCCTCGATCAGGTGGATCAACTACGAGCCATTTCGTAAATATGTCTGAGCCAAAGCCGTGAGCATAATAGTCGAACTCTGTGGGGCCGAAACAGGCGTTACACTCGATCATGTCGGTATCCTCCAATGTCTCAGTATAAAAGACCGAGAAAAGTCTCTCCGTTTGCCTTATATGATCAATGAGAACGCTAATAATAAGCTTGGGTCAGTTCAACACCGGTGTAATAATGCTTGATGATCGCGTCGGATTTGACGCCCATTTTTGCGAGTCCGTAGGCGCCGTATTGGCACATGCCGACGCCGTGGCCCCACCCGCGGCCGGTGAACGTGTAGCTTGCGACTTGATTACCGGAGTAGCGTTTGTTGATGACGAACAGTTGTTCGCGCAAACGAAGGGCAGAGCGGATCTTTCCGCCCTTGAGAATCTTTGTTCGTTCGAACCGATGATCTCAAGCTCGACCGCCCGACGAGAGTAGCCTTTTGTTTTTATATTCACGTCGTAGAGCGTGCCTATGCCTCGAACATATCTCGACAGTCGAGATTGCACTGCGGATGCCGAAAGGGATGTTGTCCAATTCGTAAACGGCGACGTGTTCTCGGCTACGGTCGGCGTATCGGTCGGCTCAACTTCGAGATATATCACCGCACCTGCCGCGTCCAACTGGTACTTGACGCTCTCGCCGCCAACCAAAGCGGCTTCTCTGACCGGATAGAGGGTCCCGCCAAACTGCCGGAACAAAAAAACGTCTGGTCGAACTGAAAGCTGCCGCTCGCTTTTACCTGATCGAATCACTAACTTGCCGTCTGCGCTCGATTTCGTCGTCCCGGTTTGCAGCGTAGGCATCCAATTTTTCTTTTGGTAAATTTGCCGAATAAGCCGCAGCATTTTTGCACGCGAAAACGGCCTGTCCGGCTTTATCGTCAGATCAGCGTGAAGCGTAAAATAGCCGTCGCGAAGCAGCATCGCAATTTCGGGGCGCCGCTCTTTCGGAATCTCGGCCGCATCATCGAATGAAAGATGATAGTTCACATCGGAGTCGCTTAGCAGCGTGTCCGGAGCACCGGGCGTGTAAATCATCGCCGACAAAATGCGTGCAAGCTCGACCGGCTTTGCCGTGTCCTTGTTTACATTAGGAAATGTCTTGCCGAATTTCGTAGCAAGCTGGTTCAGCCAGTTCGAAGTCTCGCCCGGCGTCGGCACGTCTTCGAACCATGGGTCGGTCAACAGGTTCGTCGTCATTGAAAAGCCGTTGACCGCAAGCAGCGACATTAATTGGACTAGTTCGAGATTTGCGTCGTCTCGCAGTTTTGCAGGGTTGCGAACGGTCTTGATAAGAAAAGGATCGAAATGTTTACGACCCTCAAGCGAGCATTCAATGCCGCGAAGGTACGGCTCAAAGTGATCAAAAATATTCTCGGAATTTTCCGTTCGCCCTCCACACGTCGATGTAAAGTAAGCCATGATCGGTTTGCCGTTGTAGGTTGCTATCTGCCCGGCGGTTTCGCGTACCGCCCGCGTTCCCATAGCGGTCTCGATAGAAACGCCTTTGTAAACCTGCGACCAAACCGTCGGCACCATGTCGAAACCCTGCGTTCCATAGCCGTTGATATTTGCCACCGCGTAGGTGCGGGCGGCTATCGCCTGGGCCTTTTGCGCTTCGATATGCGGAAGCGAAAGCTCCGCCGGAACGACGCCGAGAAGATATTCTTCAAGCGGCACGACATTAACGACCGTCAGCGAACCGCGTGAGTTTACAAAAACTTCGATCTTTCCGCGATACGCCTTGCCGTTAAGTCGAACCGGATTTGCACGTTCGTTGAAGGAACCGAATGAAACGGATTTCAGCGACGTATATTTCGCCGATTCGGTCGTTCCATTCACGACCACTTCACGAAGATTTGGACTTAACACATCGGGGCCGATTTGCTTTGAATCGCCTATCGTTCTGATCAAACTTCGAACTTCCGATTTACCGGCCGTCCGCAGCTGTTGCGACAACGCGATCGCGTCTTCGGAAGGAACGATTTTCGTTTCCGTCACTATGACGAGATCTTCAAACCCCTTTTCTGCCAAAGCGGCTTTAAACTTATCAGCTTCCTCTATGGTTTCTTTAACCGAGCCGATCCAAACCCGCCAGGTGTTCGTCGCCGGATTGATGCTGACCAGCGCCGTTTCTCCCGTCGATTCGCGAACGTCACTCGCGATCTCACCGGCTTCTTTCTCTGTTGTAAGGTTTTGTATCTCGAAACGATAATTCTCGATCTCGGGCGGCCGATAAGCACGCGCCGCTACCGAAACTCGGGTCGAGGCAAGCACGCGATTGGGCTCGTCGGGCGAATACGCAACCAGCGTCGAATCGCCGGTAGTGATCGAAACCGCACTCGAATTAGTAGAAAGCCCGATGCGGATGAGGGGTTCGCGTGTCAGATAAAACGGATTATTGAAATTTGCATGAATTGCGGACGTGAAGATCACAGACAGTAGTAAAAAAATAGCAATTCTATTCAACATGCTTCCTATAATACCGATTTTTACAGTCTTTTGTCAGTGAATGATTTTCTGCTACTTTTCCAACGCATTAAATACAAATGGAAATGTAGCGTATGTTTGGCCGCGGTGCTGCGGGCGGAAGGCGAAGAGAATGATCCTGCCTTTGACGTAGGTCGTTTCGGCGAGGGCGGTTTTTCCGTTAATAAATTTTTCGCCGAGCATCCAGCCGGACATTAAAGCATCTTTTTCTGAATATTTTGCCACTGTTGTGACATTTGTCGGGTCTAAAATTTCGAAAGCCGCACTTGTTATAAAGTAGGCCGGTGTTTCCTCGCGGATCCCACGAGCAAGTGCATTTTTTGTATCGACCTGGAGTTTTACAATCGAACCCGGATTGTAAAATTCGTTGCGGCGGAGGCCGTTAAGGACATTTTTCATCGGCAGGTTGAAATATTTGATAACCAGTTCGCACGAATCGTCAAAGCAGACAAGCTTCCCGCCGTTTTCGACAAATTTCTTTAGATTCTCTACGCCAGCTTCGCCGATACCGCCGGCAAATTCGGCCGGATAACGTTCGGCATTCAGGCCGTTTAGAATAGTGTTCTCGCCATCGGCAGGCAAGATCACAACGTCGTAATCGAGCCTGTTCGATCGAAAATCTTCATTCGAGATCGAACGATACGGAATCTGGTGATTGTCGAAAACGAGCCGCGTCCAGCCTTCGTCCATCGATGAGGTGAACGGTTTGTACAGCCCGATCCGAGGATTAGTTTTAAGCGGATTTTGATGTTTCGGAAACGGCTTTCCGGTCTTTTCCAGATTCAAAACGCCCCGTGCCTGATTGATCGAATCGACCTTCTTTAACGTTCCGCGAAACTTTTCGAGATCGCGGATGTCCCAAATTTCGTAAGTTTCGATGCCCATTTGCAGCGGCAGCGTCCATCCGGCAACATCATACGGTGGTTCGGCCTCGCCGTTCGCGTTCAGCCTGTTCGGATAGGCCTGTTTTTCAAAAAGCGAAAGCACGTTATTTTTTTGCGGCTGGTTAGCAAAGACCAAAAAGCTGCCTAGCGGAATCTCATGAAAATCTTCCGTCGGGCTGTGTTTGACCCAAAGCTCGCGCGTCATTTCATGCACTTCGATTCCTTGCCACGTCAGAATTTCGATCATCCGCGAAACGCTTTCCGCATTCGGCTGCCCGGCGATAATGACGAAAGCCCGCGGGTCGTCGATGATGGGCGAGGTGTTTGCCTTTCCGAGTTCGTAAAAATTACGAAGGTATCGCGGCCTGTATTTGGCGGCGAGCGAAAGCAGCGCGCGGCTCGCTGTCATTTCGATTTCCGCAATGTCGCGTGGACGCCAATCTCCTCCGCCCCAAACTGACGGATGGCTGGTCGACTTTTCAAGGGGTGAGTTAAACCCGCGTGCCGGTCGATTTCGCCGAAGCTGTTCCTGCTGAATTGTCACCGGCGACATAAGATCGGCGCTGGCCGCCTCCGACAAAATGCCGATCGAATTGTGATAGTACGGTGCAGAACGAAATCCGCCGTGCCACCACGTATCGAACGTGGTATTGGTCGCAACGCCCTTAATGCCTTTCGCTTGCAAGTCGGCTGCCATCTTGTACCCGACAAGGCCGACCTCGCGCAGTATCGACGGATCGATTCGCGGGTTCGGCGGATC
This sequence comes from Blastocatellia bacterium, assembly GCA_052387555.1. Lineage (GTDB taxonomy): Bacteria > Acidobacteriota > Blastocatellia > Pyrinomonadales > Pyrinomonadaceae > OLB17. The sequence continues at coordinate 7,130 of JBQTJB010000311.1, forward strand.
GAAAAACGGCGGAATTATAAAACGGGCGCCCGTCTGTCCCATCTGGTGAACGTCGTAAACAATGTGAGGAAACCATTCCTGCCAGTAAAGTTTTGTTATCGCACGCGTCTCTGCGAGATTGAGCATAAACCAATCCCTATTGTTATCGTGCCCGGCGTAATGATGGTAAAGTTCCGGCGGCGATGTTCCTTCGCTCTTTGTGCCGAGGGTCTTGCGGTACCAATTCGCAACGATGTCGATTCCGTCCGGATTTGAAGAAGGAATCAATAGCAGAATTGTGTTATTCAGAATCTCCTTCGTTTCGTCGTCGGTTGCCGTGGCAAGTTCGTAGGCAAAGTTCATCGACATTTGCGAGGCGACGATCTCGGTGGAATGGATCGAGCACGAAATGGAAACTATCGTCCTGCCGCTTTTTACTAAATCATCAAGCTCGGAAGCGTTCGCGATCATTCGCGGATCGGCCAGTTTGCGGTTTATCTGCCGGTATTTTTCGAGGTTTTTTATGTTTTCCGGCGATGAGATAAACGTTACTATCAAAGGCTTTCCGAGCGTCGTTTTGCCGATCTCCCTGACCGAGACTTTAGTGCTGGCGGCATCGAGTTTGGCAAAATAATTCGTGATCTGAGTCCAATCGGCAATCATCCTGTCGTCTGTCGGCTGAAAGCCGAGAACGGACTTTGGCGACGGAACCTGAGCGACAAGAGAAAGCGAAAATAGTAAAATTAAACCGCCGAGACGCACTGACTCTGAGCGAAACAATTGAGATTTAAGAAATGAAAATTGAAAATGAAGGAACATTTCCGGCATTTTCCATTTTCTGTTTACAGTTT
>JBQTJB010000312.1:0-4909 GCA_052387555.1 Blastocatellia bacterium
TTTTCCCGGCGTGAACACACAAAAAAGGGTAGCCTTTTCGCTTGGCAAACCCTGTAATACTTTTACTTGTCATCGCTTCGCCATTAATTTCCAGATATGAATCCGGGAAAAAAGCCGCTCTGATTGAATTACTCACAAATAACCTAAACTTAAAAAACCTGAAGGCGGTGCTGGACCGCCTCCAGAAAAAAATTTGTTACCGAAACATCAAGCGACGGATTCGGAGGCCACGCCGTTGGAAATTTCGTCCATATCAGGAATTTCAAATGCGGCCTTTGCTACATCCGAAGGCACACGGTCAGCTTTCTTTCTTGCAAGCCGGAAAAACGGACGCATTGTCGGGCTGCCGAGAACTCCAAGAGTCCAGATCGCCCAGCGAAGCCAAACAGGGCCGCCAAATTTCCAGCCGTGCGATGACAAAGAACGCACGCCGTTTCCGTCACCCGAATCGAAGAAAACGCGTTCGAACCAACGCTGTCGGCCATCACGAAATTCGGGGTAATGTTTGAGAATCTCGGAGAACGATTGTAGTTGCCGTGAATGAAGCGGCTGTTCATATTCCGGCATCAGGACGACCTCGCTTCGTTTGTCATTTCGAATTTCGTCCACAAACTCTTCGAACGTCTCTGCATTCGTCAGGTTAATCACGGTATTCGGTTTACATCCGTGACGGTCGCCGCCGGTTGCAATCGGAATTCCAAGAGCTTCGGCCATTTCGACAACGGCTTTGTTTTCCGACCACGAACGGAAACCATTGATCTCGAATGCATGGATCCAGCGGCCGTGCATCCTGATAAAATCCTTCAGTAATGCTTCGTGGCGTTTCTGCCCGACGATCTCTATGTCCCAAAGCGGATGATTGAGAATAACAAGAACTTGCGGAATGTCGTTAAGCATCGCCAACATTTCCGTCAGCTTTTCGTTAGTGTGGTTTTCCTTTACGAAAGTGAAATCAAGCAGCGTTTTGGTCAACTCGATCGCGTTTTCTTTCGGCAGATTATGAACGCCGACATGAAAAAAACCGTACTCGAAAGGAACCGTCCATTCGAGCGAAATAGGAGCGGCTGAGTTTTCCGGGGACGCATTTACTTCCAATGTGGCATCGATTGCATCGTGATCGGTGAGCGAAACTATCGGTTTCAAACCGGCATCGGCTATCTGCGACTTTTCGATGTCATATACACCTTGAGCGGTAAGCGGCGGCGACCAATAGGCCGTAGAAAAATCGATTCCCTTACCTTCTTTTTCAAGATACTTGTCGCGTTCCTTGGCCCAAAAATACGAAATAATCGGAAGTTTGGCCGCGTAGTGCGGGATAAAATCGAGCATCTCCTTCGAATGCTCTGTGTGGCAGTGGAGAGATACACCTGTCCTGGCTTTGTCGGACAAATTTTTGCTGTCTCGCAAAATATGAAGCCGTGTATTTTTTAGGTTCATAATGTTCTCCGGTTTTGCCGTCGATCAAACGTTAAAGGCTATCAAATATGTTCGTATATGTAAATTGTCATTGAGTGCGGTAAGCAACCGTACTTACGTTAAGCATGTTAACAATTTTACTACGATGCAAAAATCCGGGTATTCCAGCAAAAAAAGTGTCACAAAGCTCATTTTGCCGGTGTTTTGTCAGTTAGATACGGGGTAAAACCTCATTTCATTCCCTTAGGAGAAGCAATCATGAGTTGGTTATATTCGGTTATTTTCGCGGGGCTTTTGTTTTCGGGTGGCGACAATGCCAGCCAAAACGCAGCGGTTCCGGTGGCAGCGGAGACACCTGTGGCGTCACCCGTTTCGGACGAGACGGAAAAGTTTGAGCAAAGCTATCCGCTATCCGCAAACGGACGTGTTTCGGTTTCTAACGTAAACGGCTCGATCGTTATCGAGGCATGGGACAAAAACGAAGTAAAACTCGAGGCGACGAAAATAGCTGACAGCAAGGAAACGCTGTCCGAGGTGGAATTAGTGATCAACTCGCGGCCTGATTCCTTTTCTGTCGAGACGGATTATAAAGGTTGGAAGTACAAGGATCGGAACAATCGCGATAAATATCGCCGTCTCGAAGTTCAGTTCAGGCTTTGGGTTCCACGAACTGCGGTGCTGAACGAAATCGAAACCGTAAACGGATCTGTGGCAGTTTCGAATTTTGTAAATTATACAAAAGTCTCTGCTGTAAACGGCGGCGTGGCGGCTACGAATCTGCGCGGGACCGCATCTCTTTCCACGGTAAACGGCGAGGTAAAAGCTGACTTTGAGCGTCTTGAAACGGGCAGCAAAATCGATCTAAGCACTGTCAACGGCCGCGTAAGCCTGTCATTGCCTTCGGATGCAAATGCAACCATCAAGGCAGATTCGCTAAACGGAAATATATCGAACGACTTTGGCTTGCCGGTACGCAAAGGTGAATATGTCGGCCGCGATCTTTACGGACGAGTAGGAAGCGGCGACGTTCAGATAAAGCTAAACAGCGTAAACGGTACACTTTCAATCGCACGCAAGAATGACGGTAAAACGGTAAATCCTGCGGTGAACATGCTTCCGCCCAAAGGCGAAGCCGACAGGGATGAGGAGTCGGAAACTTCGGAAGTTTCAAAAACCGCAAAAATAAATAAGACCATTTCGCGTTCTGTAAAGGAGTCTGAAAAGCGGGTAGCCGAAGCGATGAAGGAGACCGCAGCGGCGATAGCAGTCGCGGCGGAAGTTACAAGAAACATTGATCTTGAGAAACTTGCAAAAATAGACATCAAAATCGATACAAAGGAAATCGAAGCACGTGTAAACGAGGGTATCGCCCGCCAAGCCGAGGCATTTGCCCGTATCAACGATACAAATTGGATCGTCGGCACGCCTGTTATCGAAAAGAAAACCAACAGTTTTCCAGTTAAAGGAACACCGAAGGTAACGATCGATGCGATTGGCTGCGGCGTTAGAGTTCGCGGATGGGATCAGCCGGAGGTTAAATATATTTTGACCGAGATCGCGACCAGCCGAAATCGAACACCTCCGATTGTTACAGAAGAAAAAACCGACAGTTCAATAAACATCAACGTGGCAGTAGATTACGAAAGCCGCAACTCCAGATTTTACGAATCGGCAAAACGCTATCGCCTCGAAGTTTTTGTCCCCAGAAAATCCAACCTTCGAATCGTAACCGATGGGGAAATCAGGCTTTCCGGCGTGTCCGGCGAATTAGAACTGGACGGTGAGGACGAAGCGATAGATGTCCGCGATGTCGAAGGAAAACTCAACCTTCAGGCGTCGGACGGACAGGTCCGCATTATCGGGTTCAAGGGAGAGTTTTCGTCGGAGACCGTTGACGGCGACGTATTTCTCGAAGGCGATTTTCAGAAACTAAATGCCAAAGCGGTTGACGGAACGATAACTTTGACGCTTCCCGAAAGTTCCGATGCGACAATCTCATCAAATACAAAAGTTTATAGCGATGGCCTGCAAGTTATTCGTGAAAAAGAAGAAACCTGGCGCGTCGGCAAGGGTGGCAAACGATACGATTTTGAATTCGTTGATGGAAATCTGCTTGTACGAAGCGGATCTTCCATCTCCACTTACTGAATTCCAAAAGTAACGTCTCTCATTTCTCACGGAGCGATTTTTTGAAACCTAATGACCGAAAATTCGTTTTAGTCAGTCAAGGCCGTTATTTATTTAATTCATACCTTTCTTAAACGGCCTTGCATTTCATAAACAGGTGTAATAATGAAAAAGCTATACCCTATTTTTGCTGCGTTATTGTTTACAATTTGCATTAATGGACAACCGAACGGCATCGTAGAAACTTCTCCGGTTGCCGCAAATACTAAAGTAACTACGAAGAAGACAGACGAACCCGCCGCTAAACAAGGAAAGATAGAAATTCCGCCGGAAAAAGCCCGCCCGATGTCTGTTCCAAAGATAGCGATAGGAATCACCATCGACGGAAAGCCAGACGAAGAAGCGTGGAAATCGGCCGCGGTTTTCAAAGACTTTTATCAGACCAGTCCGGGCGACAATGTCGCTCCGTCAAAGCCAACAGAAGTCTACATGATGTATGACGAAAAACACCTGTATATCGCCTTCAAATGCTGGGACGAAAAGGACAAGATCAGAGCCACGGTTGCTAAGCGGGACAATGTTTTTGGCGAGGATAATGTCCGCGTATTTCTGGATACCTATGATGACCAGAGGCGGGCTTACATCCTCGGCTTTAACCCTTTCGGTATCCAGCAGGATGGTATCCACACAGAAGGCCAGGGACAGGATTATTCAGTCGATATAGTAATGGAATCGAAAGGGGTTATTGAGGATTGGGGCTGGTCCGTCGAAGTAAAAATACCGTTCAAATCTCTAAGATATACCGCAGGAAAAGATAAAAAATGGGGGTTTAACGCCGCTCGTAATATTGACCGTTTCAATGATGAATTAGACGAATGGATGCCAAACGACCGCAATGTTTCAGGCCGTTTGAATAAACACGGCAGGATCACAGGCCTCGACGGGATCAAATACGAACGCACGCTTGAGATCGTCCCGAGCATCACGCTTAGCGAAACCGGACGCCGCACACGCGTTTTCCCGACGACCATCGGTGCACCCGACAGGTTTGTGAACGGACCGTTGAAACAGGATATTGGCGTCACGGTCAAATACACTATCAGTCCAAACATTACGCTCGACGCCGCTTACAACCCTGATTTTGCGGAGATCGAGGCAGACGCGCCGGTAGTTACGGCGAACCAGAGATTTCCGATCTTCTTCCAGGAAAAGCGCCCGTTCTTCCTTGAGGGTGCCGATACTTTTCAGTCGCCTTTAAGGATTTTCAATTCGCGGTCAATCGTCGACCCGGATATCGCCGCGAAACTGACAGGCAAGATAGAAAAAACCTCGTTCGGTTTTCTAGTTGCATTGGACAAAGCTCCTG
>JBQTJB010000313.1:0-12772 GCA_052387555.1 Blastocatellia bacterium
GGTCAAATAGTAAGCCGGTGTCGTTCTCGATATCTGAAACATTCAGAGCGGCGGCAGAGCCGCGAAATCTATAGTTAGTCTGCCGGAAAAGCAGAGCTTTTCCGCACATCGAACGGCGTAGCCGAAGAATCAGAAACCAATTGTCGGCCTTCGTGAGGCAGTTGGGGCCCTTCGTGAGGCTCTCAGACCGCTTCGTGAGCAACTCCAAGCCCTTCGTGGGGCACTTTATGCCCTTCGTGACCGACTTTTCAGGGTTCGTGAGCCATTTTACCGGCTTCGTAACCACCTTGCACCGCTTCGCGAGGCACTTTCACGCCTTCGTGAGCGACTTGTCGTGCTTCGTGTCAAACTTTTACCGCTTCTTGCTCGATTCTCTTACCTGAGACCAGCCAAAAACTCATCGTAGCTTCGGTAACGTCCTTTCCCTTGCTTCCTCTGTACTTTTCCGAGAATTGTATTATCAATTCGCTTCTGCATGTATTCGACGGCTCGTGGGAATAAGTGAATCGGAATCAAATCCCACTTGCACTTAAATTCCGTTTTGATGGCCCCATAGATTACGCCGTATTTGAACTCGCCAATGTTTCGATCGGCTCTCTTAAACTTGTTGTAACGATCAATCAAGTACTTGAGGTAGTTTCTTTTGTCCAAGTCCGAAGCGATTGATCCATCAGGAGGACTAATCTTGACAGACTTGCGACCCGTCTTAAGAGTAAGTTGATTAGTCACGATTCCGGTGTTTACGCTTCGATTGAAATGGAGTACGTTCGAGGGCGGTGCGTTTTCTGCCCTTTCTGGTTTGGATCCCTTTGCAAGTATATCGTATTTAAGTCGAAAAACTTCGAAGTGGCTTACTTCGCCTTTAGTTATGAGTTCGTGACAGTTAGGACAAACCGCTATCAGATTTTCAGCTTCATTACTTCCACCGTTCGCCCGAGGCTCAATATGATGAACCTCTAAAATTGTAATGTCGCCAGAATGACATCGTGCGCAAACACAACCAGCTTCCGCGAAGATCTTCTTCATCATCTTGACCGGCACTTTCTTCTCATTCGTTCCGCACATAATCATCTACATAAACTTTTTCCCAGAACATCAATCACCACACTTCACTCAACGCAAAAACTGGACAGCAAAATTACCCTACTTCCTAAACATCGCCAACATTCGATTAGTCACCAAAAATCCGCCGGCAATGTTGATGGCGGCTATTAGGACGGCGATGGCGCCGAGGATGGTTGTTAGATTTAGGTCGCCTGAAAGCTGCTGCATCCCGCCGACGAGGATGATGCCGCTGATGGCGTTGGTTACGCTCATTAGCGGAGTGTGGAGCGCCGGTTTTACATTCCAGACGACCTGAAAGCCGACGAACACCGCGAGCATGAACACGGTCAGATGACTCAATAGATTACCTTTTGTCTGTGCCTGCTCGGTCGGAACAAAAATGCCGAGGCCGAACAGAACGGCTGCGACGGCGAGCAACAGCCATGGACTGATGCCGCTGCCTTCGTCGTGTCCGCCCGAAGGCATTTTTGCGGCTGCGACCGCAGCGGAACTTTTCGTTGGGACGCCGGGTTCCGGCGGCGGCGGTTGTTCTTTGACCGGAGCAGGCCAGAGCATCTTGCCTTCGTGAAGGACGATCGCACCGCGGATGACTTCGTCGTCGAGGTCGACTTCGAGAACTGGGCCTGTTGCCTCTGCATCGGGGTTGGACGTTTCGCCCTTACTAACGTGCGGGCTTCTGCATAGCTCTTCCAAAAGCGCCGTTACGCATGCGCCGTAAAGCTGGCTCGACATCGACGCCATACGCGACGGCAGATCGGTGTAGCCGATGATCGTAACGCCTTTGTGATATACGATCTTTCCGGGTTCGGTCAGCGCACAGTTGCCGCCCTGTTCGGCAGCAAGATCGACGATAACGGAACCGCGCTTCATCGATTCGACCATGCCTTGCGTTATAAGTTTCGGTGCAAGTTTGCCGGGAATCAAAGCGGTCGTCACGATGATATCGACCTGCATCGCCTGAGCGGCAAACAAGGCCATCTCGGCTTTCAGAAAACTGTCGGACATCTCCTTGGCGTAACCGCCTTTGCCCTCGCCTTCTTCCTTGATATCGAGTTCGAGGAACTCGGCTCCCATCGAAGCGACTTGGTCTTTCGTCGCCGAACGCGGGTCGAATGCACGAACGATCGCGCCCAATCCTTTCGCCGCACCGATCGCCGAAAGACCCGCGACGCCGGCGCCGATCACCAGCATCTTTGCCGGATCGATCCTTCCCGCCGCGGTTATCTGGCCGCCGAAGAATCGCGGAAAATTATTTGCTGCCTCGATCACGGCGCGGTAACCGGCGATATTTGCCATCGCGGAAAGCGTGTCCATCTTTTGCGCCCGTGTGATTCGCGGCACGGTGTCCATCGCAAAAACCGTGGCGCTTTTTTTTGCTAATCGATCCAGCAGCTCGCGGTTCTGCGCAGGCCACAAAAAACCAACCAGCCAACCACCTTCGCGCAGAAGTTCTGCCTCGCCCTCTTCCGGCGGGCGGACTTTCATCACTACATCCGACGAAGCCCAAAGCTCTTTCGCGTCTTCAATTACGGTCGCCCCGGCTTCGCGGTATTCGGCGTTTGAGCAATTAATTCCGTGACCCGCATTTGCTTCGATCGCAACATCGAAGCCGAGTTTTTTCAGCTTTAGAATTGTCTGCGGAGTGGCGGCGACGCGCTTTTCGCCAGGATGGATCTCTTTGGGAATTCCAATAGTTGTCATTTGTTAGCTTATAAAAAATGCAGACCAGGATTAGATTCCTTGTCTGCATTGTATTTGCCGCATTTATGCTTGGTCAAACGCAGTACGGTAAGTTTACTGATTAGCTCTTTTCCAAGATGGTCTTTAGCGAGGCAAGCCCGTCCTGATAATCTTTACCTATCGCGGCATCCATATCCATTAAGACAAGAAACAGATTCATCGGGCGAGGCATCGAACTGGTAAATCCCCATTTAACCTTTGTCTGATTTTCTCCAACGGCCTCGGTGATAAGGTATGCATCAGCTTTAGATTCGAAAGGCTGTTTGAAACGAAGCTCGGTGTCTATCCGCTCGCCATCGACTATCTTTTTGATCTCCTGTTCGCCCTCGCCTGTGTCTTGCGTCTCGCCCTTCCAGTAAGCAATAAAGCCGACTTCGCCATCCTTGCCGCGAAACTCCTGTTTCATTGTCGGCTCCTTTTTGTACCACGGCCCCCATTCGTTCTGCTTCTTTATTTGCCTTGCATAAGCAAAAACCTCTGATTTAGGTTTGTTGATGGTGATCTCACGCTCCACCTTAAAATCGGTCGGCGAGAACATTACCAAAGCGATAATTCCCACGACAAACAATACAATTATCAGCCCTAACGCAATAAGAATTTTCTTTAACATAACGAACTCCTTTTGTTTCAATTTGCCGCAAATATAGACGAAAACCGCGAAATCTCAAAGAGAAGATCGCGGTTTGATTTATCACGAACGCCAAAATCTATTTCTGAACAGCCAAAATTACTGTTCTGTGGTCATGCTGATGTTGACAAAGTTTCCATATCCGGTTTCTAGCGGAGCAACGGTTTTCTCGCTGCGGTCGGCTTTAAGGAAGGTAAGTTTATCTCCGACTCAGGAAGTCGTCGGGATCGATACGGGCTTGTTTTAGTATTGACCGCAAGGTGTCTTCGGGCATGTCACCCGGGTGGTTTGGAATTGTTGTGTACAGGTTCGAATTCGGATTGAACCAAATTTCATCGTTCCAGCCGCTTGCCGGTGAAATTCAAAACCGAATGTCTTGAGAATCCGGACGAGTTCGCGGTATCGGAAACCCGAAAGACGCCCCATGCTAAACTCCCACGACCAGAGGGTAATCGAATCCATCCTCGAAAGCGGGAAGTTCGCCGGTAATGCCGCCCTGCGATTCGATCAGCTTTTTCGCGACATCGCGGGCAATTTCTATCGTTTTGGCAATCGTGCGTCCTTGTGCCACGAGACCTTGCACGCTTTCCGAAGTGGCGAGGTAAACACCTTCGGAAAGTCTTTCGATATGGATATTGATGACTTTTTCCATATTTTAATACTACGCCGATTTAGTCATAGTTTCCATGTCGAGCTTCCACCTCAACACCGGTTTTCTCGCGGCGGCGGCTTCGTCGAGGCGGCCGATGCGTGTCGAATGCGGAGCGTCGATAACGAGCTGCGGGTTTTCCTGAGCTTCGCGGTCGATATCCTTCATGGCTTCGATGAACGCATCCAAATCCTGACGGCCCACGGATTCGGTTGGCTCGATCAGCATTGCGCCTTCGACCACCAACGGAAAGTAGATCGTCATCGGGTGGAATCCGTAATCGATCAGGCGTTTTGCGATGTCGAGCGTGTGAACGCCATTTCGCGATTGGTTTTTGTGAGAAAAGATCGCCTCGTGCATGCAGTCAGAATCGTAAGGCGCATGGAACGTGTCCCGAAGATTTGCGGAGACATAACGGGCATTTAGCACGGCCGCTTCGGTTGCTTCCTTAAGCCCTTCGGCTCCGTGAGTGTAAATATACGACGATGCGCGTACCATCATTCCAAAGTTGCCAAAGAAGGCTTTGACTCGGCCGATGGATTCGGGAGCGTTGTAGTCGAGTTTGTACACGGTGTTTGACTCGCCCTCGGGCACACTCCCTACCGGTCGTGTTTCCGCCTTGATGACGCGCGGTACGGGCAGGAACTCGGCGAGTTCTGCTGTGCAGCAGCAAGGGCCGCAGCCCGGGCCGCCGCCGCCGTGCGGGGTTGAGAACGTTTTGTGCAAATTCAAATGGATAACATCTACGCCCATGTCGCCCGGACGCGCAACGCCGACAAGCGCGTTCATATTCGCGCCATCCATATAGACAAGTCCGCCGGCGGCGTGGATGATCTCGCAGATATCCTTGATGTTCTTTTCGAAAATGCCAACGGTGTTCGGGTTCGTCAGCATAAGACCGGCAACGCCGCCTTCGCCGCAAAGCTGCTGAAGATGTTCAAGATCGGTCAGGCCTTCATCCGTTGAACGAATGGTCTTAACGGTGAAACCTGCAAGCGCGGCAGACGCAGGGTTGGTTCCGTGCGCCGAATCTGGGATCAGCATGACACGCCGATCTTTCGACACTTCCCCATCGCGTTTATCAAGAAACGCGCGGATTAGCATTACGCCCGTCATTTCACCCTGTGCTCCGGCTGCGGGCTGCAGCGAAACGCCGGGCAAGCCTGTGATTTCGGCCAAATCTTCCTGCAGACGATAGATCAATTCGAGGGCACCTTGGGATTCTTCTTCGGGCACGAGCGGATGTAGACCGGCAAATCCGCCAATTCTCGCAACCTTTTCATTAAGCCGCGAATTGTACTTCATCGTGCATGAGCCAAGCGGATACATGCCTAAATCGATCGAATAGTTCCACGTCGAAATACGCGTAAAATGGCGAACAACATCGACCTCTGAAACCTCCGGCATGCCTTCGAGATCGTCGTCGCGACGGAGTTCCGCAGGAAGTAGTTCGTCGAGGCTAGTTTCCTCGACATCGAGTTTCGGCAAACGATACCCGACACGGCCCGTTTGCGACCGCTCAAAGATCAACCCCTCGTTCTGTGTGGGATGCTGTGTGACTTTTTTTATTGTCATTCAATTATCTCGAACGGCTTTCTACAATTAATTCGAAAAACTCTAAAGTCGCTGTCAAAAGTGAAGACACGATTTTCGCCGTTCTTTCGGCGATGATCACAATGGACGCATCGGCAAAATCCATAGGGGTGTCTCTATATTTGTCCATCAATCGTCGCACCCGAACAATTTCACTCGTGCTAATTCCGGCGACGGAAAGACCGCCAACCTCGATCAGGTTTAGAAGCTTGTTTTGTCCATTCCATCCACGGGATTCACCAATGAGATACAACGCTTCGGTAAGACAAACAATTGTGGTCAGATACTGTGTACCATGTTCCGCAAGCAATTTTATACATTCCTGATGTCGGGGTTCGTGAGGATCAAAAGCTGCCACCAACGGACCTGTGTCAATCAAAATCATGACCTTAGCTTCAAACCCTGCTTTCGATATTTCTCAACCAAAATCTCTCCAAAGCGTGTCCTCTTTCTTGGAGGGTCAGGTCACGGAAGACGAGCGGCCGCACCGATAAAATCTTCCCAGGCCGTCTTTCGCTTTTCGTTTGTGGACAGGAGGCGGCCAACACCAGACGACTGTCTTATCTCGCGCTCTACCCAAACTTCAAGCGTGATGCCGTTCGCTTTAGCTTCCCGCTGGGCGATCTTAATGGCTTCATTACTTAGTTCGATTGTATGACTCATATTGTAATAATATCACGCTTTTGGCAACCCCTTTTTTGCGACGCTTTTCACGACGTTACAAAATCTGTCGAGCTCCCAAAGCGTCGTGTAAACATTCGGCGTGATGCGAATACCGGTAAATTCGGGGTGGACGATAGGCGTCGTGAAAATTTTGTGTTTTGACATCAAATAACCGCCTAGCGCAACCGGGTCGACGCCGTCGATTTTGAAATTCGCGATCGCACAAGATTGCGCCGGGTCGAACGACGTGTTGAATCCGACCTTCGGGATGTCTTTCAGGTTGTTCATCCAGTAACGCGAAAGATACCGCAGGCGTTCTTCCTTACGCTTGCCGCCGATGGCGTTGTGAAATAGAACCGCCTCTCCGATTGCCAATCTCATCGCGGCCGAATGCGTGCCGATCTCTTCGAATTTGCGAATGTCATTTTTGTTCTTGTCTTCGCTGGCCATCAGTGCCCAAACCTTTGCAATTTTGTCTTTTTTTACATACAACATTCCCGTGCCTTTCGGGGCATACAACCATTTGTGAAGCGAGGTGCCGTAGTAATCGCATTGCAGATCGTCCCGTTTGAAGTCGAACTGTGCGAACGAATGTGCACCGTCGACAATCGTTTCAATTCCGCGTGCCCGAGCCATTTCGCAGACCTTTCGAACCGGAGTGATCTGTCCTGTAAGATTGACCTGATGCGAAATAAGGATCAATTTTGTTTTTGGCGTTAATGCTTGTTCATAGGCAGCCGCGATCTCGTTTACGTCTTTCGGGGCAATCGGAATTTTGATCAGTTTTAATTTTAATCCCTCGCGAAGTTCACGTTGCTTCAGCGTCGTCAGCATTCGCGGATAATCTTGTGTCGTAGTCAGAATTTCATCACCGGATTTGAAATCCATTCCCATCAAGAGAATTTCTAGTGATTCGCTGGCGTTTCTCGTAATGGCTATTTCTTCAGCGTCACAACCGAATATCTCGGCAAGTCCCGTGCGGATCGTTTCCGATTGCGGCTCCAATATCTGCCACATCGTGTAGGCCGTCGCGTCTTCCTGCTGCCATGTGTAACGAACGAACGCTTCCGTAACCATCCGGGGGCTAGGACTAACGCCTCCGTTGTTCAGATTGACGATTCCCCTTGTTACTGAAAACGACTGCTGTATTACCGCCCAGAAGTCTTCGTCGGCCGCGGCCTGCAACGGCGAAAGGTGATCGACCGCTTTGCCCGCAGCTTTTATATTTTTAAAAAGCGAGGCGACGGTTGCCGACGACAATGCAGCAAGGCCAAGCCCTTTGCCGGCGAATGAAAGAAACTTTCTGCGGTCGATAAGAGAATTTCTCATGGAAATACCGTAAGCTAAGCTATCTGTTCAAAAGACCCGACCGTTCGAGCAATCTTTGCGACCAGTCGGCAGAAGTTTGGGCCAAAGTGTTGCGGACGTTTGGATCGTCCCAGTTTCTCTGCCATTTTTGTTGCCAGATGGCAATTTGCAATTGTAATTCAATTAACTCAAGCGTCGTTCGCATCTCGGCATCCTGCGCCGTCCACTCGATGAAATACTTGCTCTCTTCAAACAGATCGAACACCGCTTTCCGATTGTCGTGATTATTTGAAAACGATTTCACGCGTGCCAAATTTGCTGCCAACCCTCCAAGACGGATCGGGAGCGGGTCACGCATATACCTCTCTTTCCTTTCTGTTATGTCGCTCATATTTTGTCAGGCGTGAAATATGTCCATTACGATTTTGCGGATCGTCGATCGCAAAATTTCGTCGCCGACCTCCATCGAAAAATTGTTTTGGCTCGGACGTATGTTTATTAACGATTCGAATGTTACTTCCTTTGAATACGGCAGCCAATCTGCTCTCCAAATATTTTCCTGCAGGCTTCAGTCTTCAAGCAATGCGGCTTCGCAATCGGCATGCAACGCTCCGCCACCGGCAATAATTCTTCTTTCTATATCAACCGCCAGCCTAATATACGAGCCGAGAGTTTCCTCCATTTCCGCGACCTGCTCCGCCGTCGCCTTTGTTTTTAGGAGGTGTATCATTTAACCAAGTCTTTACCGCAATAGCGTCAAACTACTGCCCTTTTCTTAATTCGCTCCGCACAATACGGACATTCTTTCGCTGTAAACTTGTCCAGAATAATAAAAGGCACAGCTGCTCCTATACAAAGCAGAGCAGTCAATACGACCCACTCCCACAACAAAAGCGAACTTACAAAGTCGTAAAAGTTTCCCTCGTAACTCATACATGTTCGGAAAGCGAACCGACTAACCTGTCGATCTGAACTGCTTCACTCGTCTCCGTCACACAAACCAAGAATTCGTTCGGCCGGTCGGCGTAATATTTCGACAAAGCAAGGCCGCCGATGATGCCGTTTTCGGTTCTGAGTTTTTCCAGAACTTCGGCTGCGGGTTTTGGCCCATGGACAACAAATTCGTTAAATGTCGGCGAAGAAAATGCGATCTCGAACCCATCGATCGCGGCGATCTTTTTCGCGGCGTATGCGGCTTTCTGCGCATTTTGCATTGCGACTTCCTGCAGGCCTTTCTTGCCCATCGTTTCCATATAAATGGTCGCGGCAAGCGCGATCAGTCCCTGGTTTGTGCAGATGTTCGACGTCGCTTTTTCGCGGCGGATGTGCTGTTCGCGGGTCGAGAGCGTGAGTACAAATCCGCGGTTGCCGTTTTTGTCATACGCCACGCCGCAAAGCCTTCCGGGCATCTGCCTTACGAATTTTTCCTGCGTCGCAAACAGCCCGACGTGCGGCCCGCCAAAGCCCATCGGAACGCCAAAACTTTGCCCTTCACCGACGACAATGTCGGCTCCGCACGAACCCGGCGATTTTAATAATCCGAAAGATATTGCTTCTGTCACCACAACAATTAACAGCGCGCCGACCGCATGCGCCTTATCCGCGATGCGTTCCAGGTCCTCGATGCAGCCGAAGAAATTCGGAGATTGCACTACGACCGCAGCGGTCTTGTCATCGAGTCCAGTCATATCCGCAACGCGCCCGGTTTTTTCGTCAAATCCTACGGAGAGAATCTCCGCTTCACCATGCTGAGTGTAAGTTCGGGCAACTTCGCGATATTCCGGATGAACCGAATCTGCAACAAGGATCTTGTTTCGCCGAGTAACGCGCTGTGCCATCACGTACGCCTCCGCCATCGCGGTCGAACCGTCGTACATCGAAGCGTTGGCAACTTCCATTCCGGTAAGCTGACAGATCAGCGTTTGGAACTCGAAGATGTATTGCAGCGTGCCCTGCGAAATCTCAGGCTGGTACGGCGTGTATGACGTGAAAAATTCCGAACGCTGAATTAGGTGATCGACGATCGTAGGAGAATAGTGTGAATAAACGCCCGCTCCAAGAAACGAGGGCTTTGTCGCGGCAGTATTTTTTGCCGCCATTTCCTCCATAACCGCGATCACTTCCGGTTCGGCGAGCGGATCGGTGATCTTCAGCTTTCGATTTAGCTGCACGTCGGACGGTATCGAGCGAAACAACTCACCCGCATTAGAAAGCCCGATAGACGCAAGCATTTCTGTACGTTCTTCGGGCGAATTTGGAATATAACGCATAAATTAGAATGGATAATGGACAATTGACAATGGAAAATGGAGAAAAAATTGTCCATTTTCAACTGTCCATTATCCATTGGCGGCGAGGTATTCTTCGTATTCCTCGCCGGAAAGCATCGCGTCGGCCTCAAGCGGGTTGTCCATTTTGATCTTGACGAACCATCCTTCGTTATACGGGTCGGAATTTACCTTTTCCGGCGTATCGTTAAGACCCTCGTTCACTTCGACCACTTCACCCGCAACCGGAGTGAATATTTCAGAGACCGCTTTAACCGATTCGACGGAGCCGAAAGCCTCATGCGACCCAAGTTTATCTCCGACCCTCGGAAAATCGATATACACGACATCGCCAAGCGAAGATTGAGCATAATCCGTAATTCCGATGCTCGCCGTATCACCATCAACCGAGACCCACTCGTGGTCCTTGCTGTAACGTAAATTCTCTGGAATGTTTGACATAATCTTGAGGAGAAAGTTTAAGGTTGAGCCTGTGATTATTTCGCTCGCTTATAAAACGGCGTCGGAACTACAACTGCCGAAACGTGTTTACCTCTTATATCGATTTTAATTTCCTGGCCAATATTTGCAAACTCCGACGGCAAAAACGCGAGACCGATGTTTTTCTTCAAGAACGGAGCTGGTGAACCGGACGTCACTTTGCCGACCTTTTCGCTGTTTATATACACATCGAAATCGTCCCGGGCAATTCCGGGCTCTGTCATTTCAAAACCGGCCAATTTTCTGCTCAGTCCTTTTTCTTTCAGTTTGGATAGAGCGTCCCGCCCTATGAAATCGCCCTTTTGTAGCTTAGTTATCCAACCCAGTCCGGCTTCGAGCGTCGCTATGTCGTCGCCCAATTCATGCCCGTAAAGTGACATTGCCGATTCCAGCCGCAGCGTGTTTCTTGCTGCAAGCCCGCAAGGGAGAATTCCGTCGTCTGCACCGATTTCAAGCATTTTGTTCCAAAGCTGTTCAGCATTTTCTGCGGAAGCATAGACCTCGAAGCCGTCTTCGCCGGTGTAACCGGTCCGAGAGATTATGGACTCGAAGCTATCCACCTTTCCCATTGTGAAATGGTAATACTTGATCGGCTCAAGCTCGGTTTCGGTAAGCTGCTGCAAAATCCCTAAGGCCTTTGGCCCCTGAATCGCGATCTGGCAATATTCGGAGCTTGCGTTTCTAAGCGTAACGTCGGGTTTGGACTCAAAGAACCGGGCCGATGCAGTTTCCGGTTCTGACACGAACGAAGTGACCCAAGCCCAATCCTTTTCGTTGGTGCCGGCATTCACTACCAGCAACAACCGCTCCTGTCCAAATCTATAGACCAAAAGGTCATCGACCACTCCGCCGTTTTCATTGGTAAGCGCCGAATAATGAGCCTGCCCATCAACCAATTTCGTTACGTCGTTAGTTGTCAGGCAGTTAACGAAGGTTATCGCGTCCTCGCCTTCGACCCAAATTTCGCCCATATGGGAAACGTCGAAAAGACCTGCCCGCGTCCGCGTAGCCATGTGCTCCTCGATAACGCCGGCCCTGTATTGAACGGGCATATCCCAGCCGCCAAAATCCACCATTTTGCCGCCTAGTGCTCGGTGTGATTCATTTAATGGCGTTTTCTTGAGTTTCTCTTCAGTCATAATTTCGGCGATGTAAATGAGGAAGCTATCACGCTCAACAAGCGCGTGTCAAAATATCAAAGATTAGCAGAACAAACTGGCTGAATTTACTTCACTTATCAGCAGTTTGGCGGCTTGGAAATCGATGAATCTCAGTTTTTCTTTTTAACCGGCTCAGGCGGGAGTTTTACGACCGACGCGATTATCTGCTCGCACAATTCGGCTGCGTTCAGAATTTGCCCTTTTTCGGATTCGTCGGATGTCTTTGTTGCGGCGGCATTTAGTTGGGGCAAATAGCGTTTTGCAGCCTCGGCAAGAATCCGAACTGCTTTTGGGAAAAGCTCGCCGTCGGTTTTGTTTTGCTTCAAGGCGTCTTCGTTTCTTTCGGCAATTGTGTCGATGTCATCGACAGCCTTTTGAACAAGATGCCTGATGTCCGTGAAAATCTCGCGTCTGGTGCCCGTTGGCTGTTCACCCCAGTTTTCAAGTTCTTTCGGCTTAGGTTTCCATCCGCCAACCTCGATGCCGAGAACCTGAAACCGCCGGTCGATCATGCGAACAAGCACCGTTATTCGAAGGTCAACGTCCTGATTGTCCCGCACGAGTTCGATCTCTGCGTCGGTCATATAGTCACGACGTTGTGCCGAACCATATGAAGCAGATGCGCCAAAAATAACCAGCGACATGGATAGAACCAAAACAAGTCTAATCGAGCGTTTGTGAAATGATTTCATTTGATTAATTTTCTCTTGGCCGACGCGGAACGACCGAATCGCTGAAAAGCGGCTCGATCGCTTTCGCCCGAGCATCTCGGACGTCGAGAATCAATTCGCGAATATAGGCCTGATATTGCGGAGGAACTTCGCGGCGGAGCAATTCCAATCTTGGTGAAAACGCGCGAAGTCCGATTTCGAAACGCTTGAAATTGAATATAACTTTCTTCTTATCCTTATCGCTTTCGAAGAGGAATTCCAGCGTGTCGTCAACGATGGCCTGAAATCCGCCCAATGCATTGAACATCGCGTCGTATTCCGACGAAACACGAGACGTTTCGGAACTCTTTATCCTGAGTTCCATCAGGTCGAGCGCGAGCTTGGTCCGCTTTTTCACGTCAATCGTGGAATTGAGTTGTTTTCGTTCATCTGCTGAAAGTAACTTTAACGGCGGCGGTGCCGTGTTGGTATCAACGGGATCCTGGCCGAATGAACTCGAAAAAAAGACAAGCATTACGAAAATAAGC
>JBQTJB010000314.1:0-8486 GCA_052387555.1 Blastocatellia bacterium
TATCTTGACATATACGCATAGTCTGATATGATGGCAAAAATGTAAGTGCATTATGTGTAAACACATTTGTAGGAGCATATATGAATAAGGAACTTGATGAGATCGAACGAATGTTTCTGGCGTGCGCAGACCGTACCAGGCTGCGTCTTTTGAATCTGATGCGTTCGAGCGAAACGAGCGTAAATACGCTGTGTGAAGTTCTAAATATAAGCCAGCCAAAAGTTTCGAGACATCTTGCTTATCTTCGCAGCATGAATGTAGTTAGCGCCCGCCGAGACGGCAAGTGGATATATTATAGCATTGAGGAACCCACGAGCCCGCACGCGAATGCTGTTCTCAACGACACGCTTGATTGGCTGAGTTCTATGCCGGAAATGCGTGAAGAAAGGCTGGTGATGCTTGGGCGAGGAGAGCATTTATCGATCGAAAAAATGTCTGAAAACTTAATTCCTGACAACGTATCTGATAACACATATATGTATGCGGCCCCAACTGAGCTTGAAACTTTCCTACTCTGATTTGGGAACATTGATATGGTCATATGGGCAATGTCGGCAACCGTTCCCGCAGCAATATCCACGCTTTTGTAGAAAGTGTCTTGTGAGCACCATAAGGCCATCTTCGAAGTAGAAATCAATCCCTTCTGCTAGCGGGCTCATATCTGTTTCTTGTTTAGTTCTCGTATTGTCGTTCATAAACGGCAAGAAACTCCTTATTTCCCTCTGCTCCCTGAATCGGTGATTCCGTTGTTCCCAGTAGACTTAAACCAATTGATTTGGCAAAGCTGTTAACTTCCAGAACAACTCGTTTGTGTTTTTCGGTCTCACGAACGATTCCACCTTTTCCAACTTCACCCTTTCCAACCTCAAACTGCGGCTTGATCAGAACGATAAGATTTGATTTCTTGGCCATCAGTGGGATTAGCGCGGGTAAAATTTTTTTTACGGAAATAAAAGAAACATCCATTACTATAAGATCGAACCGGTCGGCAAAGTCTTCAGGTTTTAAGTTCCTAGCGTTGGTATTTTCGCGCACTTCGACGCGGTCGTTATTGCGAAGCTCCCAAACAAGCTGGTTCGTTCCGCTGTCGACGGCAACGACACGGGCCGCACCATGTTTCAGGAGACAATCCGTAAAGCCGCCAGTAGATGAGCCAATGTCCAGACAGATATATCCGTTTGGGCAGATATGAAAATCGGCAAGAGCATGTTCCAATTTCAAACCTCCGCGTCCTACATATCTGGATTCGAGAGATTCTCCCTTTATGCGGATTACCGCCCCATGCAGAAACTCTTCCGATGGTTTTTCAACTCGCTTTTCATCTACCAGAACAATTCCGGCCATAATCATCGCTTGCGCCTTGGTCCGTGAATCGGCGATCCCGCGTTCGTAAATCAATTTGTCGATGCGTTCTTTGTTCATGAATATCGCAGCTAATTATCAAGTGTCTCAGCCGAGAAAGAGTTCATTACACCGTCTTCGACGTTGTAACTCGCAATGATCGGCCGGCAGCAAACCTCACAATCTTCGACATAACTTTGTTCATTTATGGATAGATCGATCACGAAAGATATTTCCTGCCAGCAATACGGACATGTAAAAAAGTGTTCGATTTCCATTAAGCCAAACTAATCCTGACAACATTTTCCGAAGACATCGTTCGGTGATATGCTTATCGCAAATTCGCGCATGTGCCACCGGGTTTGAATTTATCAGAATGAGAGCTGAAACGAAACTTTCCGGGTTTGCCAGATATGCCTGGTTTGTCCTCGGTTATAACGTCCTTGTGATTGTTTGGGGCGTTTTTCTTCGCGCTTCTAAATCCGGTGACGGCTGTGGCCAACATTGGCTGACCTGTCACGGGGAATTAATTCCTTCTGCTCCGGAATTCAAGACGGTCATTGAGTTCTCACATCGTATAATGAGCGCTCTCGACGGTCTGATAATGCTGGTTTTGGTCATCTGGGCATTTCAGATCTGGTATCGGAGCCGTGAGCATCAAAGCAGGTTGATTTTGAGAACCTCAATCGGGTCACTGGTTTTCGTTATAACCGAAGCCCTTGTCGGAGCGGGGTTGGTATTGACCGGAAACACTGCCGAGGCCGTTACGGCGGTTCGCCCTTTTTGGGCAATAGGACATCTCATAAATACGTTCATTTTGCTGACATTTCTTACATTAACAGCATGGCTTGCAAGCGGGTCGGGGCGCAATAATTTTCGAGTTAACTTTAAGACGACTGTTTTGATCGGCGTTGCGGTTTTGGCGCTTCTCTTTGTAGGCATGAGCGGTTCGATAGCCGCGCTTAGCAACATGCTTTTTCCTTCGGAGACATTATCGGAAGGTATCGTGAAAGATTTTTCAGACTCTTCAAATATTCTTTTACGGCTAAGGCTCAGCCACCCGCTTCTTTCAATACTTGCCGTGGTCTACGTTTTCTTTCTTGCAGGGTGGCTAAGGAAACAAGCGTCGGAAAGCCGTTCTGTCGCCAAGTGGTCGAACATCTTGTCTATTCTACTCATTGTACAGCTTGCTTTTGGAGCCGCGACGCTTTTGACGCTAGGCCCGATCGTAATGCAGCTTGGACATCTTTTGCTTGCAGATGCGATTTGGATAGTGTTTGTTTTGCTTGTTGCCAGTTATCTGTCGAACGAACGAACTGCTGTCGACCAGCGTATCAGCCTTGATTAAAAATGTCCCGCACGACTAACAAGTTCGTCGAGAGATTGCTGAAGCTCCGCCTTAGCCGATTCCAGTTCGATCTCGGTCGCGTCGGGTGCCACTGAAATCGGTTTACCGACAATAAATTCCGCTCGTGTAAACGGACGAGGTATCTGCAGTTTGTCCCAACTGCCAAGCGACCAGAAATTACGGGTTTCGACAATAAACGGGACGACAGGATTTCCGGTTTTTTTTGCAAGAATTATTGCTCCATCTTTTGCGGCATATCGAGGACCCTTCGGGCCATCAACCGTAATCGCGACTGAACGGCCCTGCTTCATTTGCCGAATTGCTTCTACCAGTGCCCCGACTCCTCCTCGCGTCGATGATCCCCGGATCGAGCCAAACCCAAAGCGTGTTAAGAAACGCGCGATATACTCTCCGTCGAAGCTTTGAGACGTAATCACAAGAATTCCGCGATTCCGCAGAAAGTAAGTGCCGAGAAAAATTCTGTCGTGCCAAAGTGCGTAGATCGGATTCTTACCTCCTGACTCAATCTTCTCTACGTTATCCCATCCATTTGTTTCGAAACGAATTGTGCTGCCGATAATACGGATCAATAAATAGAACGCCATATCGGCTGTTCTGATCAGAAAACGCTCCTTTATGGAATAACCCGTAAGCGGAGAGCGTTTATACACTTTGTCGATTTGGTTAGACACAGATAGAAAATAAGTAGCAATATGCGGTATTATTTGCAACAAGGCCGAATAAACGTTCGTAATTCTTTGTTAACGCGATTCCGCGTCTTATGCACCGACGAATCCTGATAATTGACGACCATGATGACCTCGCAACCTCGCTCGAAGAGGTGTTTTCACACGTCGGGCACGAGGTAAGAATAGTCGAAAACAGGAAAGATGCTCTCGCGGTTGCGGACATCGAATCTTACGATCTTGTGATAACCGATCTCGACGTAGACCCGAAGGCGCTCGAATCCAGCCAAAATGGCCACTCCGCCGTTTGTCTGCCGGAAACAATTACGGCTCCCGTTGGCGAGCACATAAAAGCCTTCAAACTTTGTGCATCGAACTTTCGCCGCGACGAATTCGACGAAGAGGAGCTAAAGAATCTGATAGCGACGATCCTCGATTTCAAGATAAGGTTCGTGGATAAGAAAAGTCTCGTTCAGGACCTCCACGAGAGTATCGCATTTGAGTTGCCGAGCGCCCTTTCATTGATGCACATCGTCCTCGAATATTTGATGAAGCGCGTCGAAAAGCTCGGCGTAATTAAGCCCGAACAATCCAACCTGTTTGTCGCCCTGGACGAAGCGTTCGTAAACGCAGTAAAACACGGCAATAAATACGATGCGCAAAAACTCGTCCGAATTTCAGCCGAGGTTTCCAAGCAGGAAGCCCGGTTCACTATCGAAGACGAAGGCGAAGGCTTTGACGTAAGCAATATTCCCGACCCGCTCGACCCGGATAACCTCTTCAAAACATCCGGCCGCGGCGTTCTTTTTATCTACAACATAATGGACGAGGTCAAATACAACGACCGTGGAAATCGCCTGACAATGGTGAAACGCTCAGAACCCACTGCTGAAAGCCTCGATTGAACAACTCCACTAATGAAAGTTACCATCGGGCAGATCAACACAACCAACGGCGATAGCGAAGGCAATGTCTCAAAGATCATTTCGGCGATCGAGAAGGCAAGATCGGACGGCTCGGATTTGATCGTTTTTCCGGAAGTTACAACCCACGGCTACACGTCGCAAGATTGGTTTCAGGACCCGGACATTATCGACCACGCTCTCGATCCGCTTGAACGAATAATTACCGCGACAACAGGAATCACCGCAATCGTCGGCACGATCCGGCCGAATACGGACAACGATGGGCGGCGTATTTATAATGCGGCGGCTGTCATTCACAACGGAAAATTGATCGGATTTGCGGACAAAACACTGCTGCCCGAATATGATGTTTTTGACGACCCGCGGTGGTTCGAGCCTTCTGACGGACACGACCGGCGGCTATTCGAGATAAATGGAGTGAAGATTGGCGTCGTTGTCTGCGAGGATTTTTGGAACGACAAAACTTTTTGGAAAGAAAGATTGTATGAAAGCGACCCGACGGACGAGGTGATCGCGTTGGGAGCCGATGTTATCGTTTCTATCAACGCTTCTCCTTACAACAAAGGCAAGATCAAGCTCCGCTGCGACATGGTCGCCCACCGGGCAAAAGCGAATAAAGTGCCGATAGTTTTTGTGAATCTTGTCGGTGGAAACGACGGAATCATTTTTGACGGAGCCAGCCTGATCGCCGACGAGGAAGGCGATATTATCCTTCAGGCATCAGCATTTGAAGAATTTGTCGAAACTGTAGAGATGGATTGCCGAAAGCCGGATTCACGTGGAATTTCGGGCGATGAGATCGAGGCGATACACGACGCGCTCGTGCTCGGTATTCGGGATTATGCCCGGAAGAATAACTTTAAACAGGCCGTTCTAGGGCTTTCGGGCGGAATAGACTCTACGCTGGTTGCGGCTCTTGCGGCCGATGCTCTCGGTCCTGAAAATCTGCTTTGTGTAATGATGCCGTCGCCTTTCTCATCCGAGGGAAGCGTTAAGGACTCGGAAGAACTCGTGCGGAATCTTGGCTGCGAGAGCC
The DNA here is from genome assembly GCA_052387555.1 of Blastocatellia bacterium. Taxonomy (GTDB): domain Bacteria; phylum Acidobacteriota; class Blastocatellia; order Pyrinomonadales; family Pyrinomonadaceae; genus OLB17. The sequence continues at coordinate 5,338 of JBQTJB010000314.1, forward strand.
GCATCGAACCGATATCGGATACGTTCGAAGTTTTGCTTCGGCAAATGGAACTTCATAAACCGACGAAAGGCGGTGAATCGCTCGCGGCGGAAAATATACAGTCTCGCCTGCGTGGCGTGATACTGATGGCGATCTCCAATTCAGAAGGGCGATTACTTCTTTCGACCGGAAATAAATCGGAGCTTGCCGTTGGCTATTGCACGCTTTATGGCGACACAAACGGCGGCCTTGCCGTGCTCGGTGACGTGCTGAAAACCGAAGTGTGGCAGCTCGCCAGACACATCAACGAAAAATCTGGCCGCGAGATCATTCCGAACAAGATCATCGATAAAAAGCCATCCGCCGAACTCGCCCCAAATCAATTCGATCAGGACACTCTTCCGCCGTATGAGTTAATGGACCCGATCCTCAAAATGTACTTTGAGCAAAAAGCATCACCTGCCGAGATCATCGCTGCCGGCAACACGGCCGAACTCGTATATTCGCTTTTGAACAAAGTCGAACATCCGGCTAACGAATTCAAACGCCAGCAACTTCCGCCAACACTGATAATCTCAAAAAACGCCATCGGCATCGGCCGCCGCAGGCCGATAACGCATAAATACCGCCGTGCATCCAATTAGTTCTTCTGAGTATCCAATAATTTCAAACACGACTGTCAGGAGGAAATTTAATGAAGACCTTTATTGCCGCCTTGGGATTTCTTTGCGCTCTAACCTTGAATTTTGCCGCACAAAACGCACCGGAACGACGAATGATCGAAGTTTCGGGTTCGGCCGAACGGCTCATAACTCCCGATGAGTTTACGTTTAAGATCACGATTCTCGAACGAATCGAAAAGAAAGAAAAGATAACGATTGAGCAGCAAGAAGCTTCGCTGCGGACCGAATTATCGAAGATCGGCATCGATCCGTCGAAGGATCTTTCGATCTTTGACGTTTCTTCGACATACATTCCACGAAAGAGAGTACGGGATGTTTTGGGCACCAAGGACTATCGCCTGAAGGTTCGGGACATTAGCAAGATCGCACCGCTGATCGAGCTTGTCGATAAACTGAACATCGCGAAACTCGATCTCATTGATACGGAACATTCAGAGATCACTCGTCTGCGACGGGAGACGAAGATAGACGCGATAAAAGCGGCCAAAGCGAAAGCGGACTATCTTCTTGATGCTATCGGTCAGCGGACTGGAAAACCTGTCTACATAAAAGAAGAGCCGGACGAAACACCAAATTACAGGCTTTCCAATGTTAACTCGAATACGTCGTCGAATAGTTTCAGGGTTTCGTCGGGAGATGTCGATACTGATGATTCGCTCTCCTTTTCTCAGATCAGACTCAGATACGTGATCGTCGCAAAGTTCGAGATCGAATAGACCGAATTAATAGCGCCGGCAACTATGCCGATCTCGTATATTCGCTTCTAAGTAGGGTCGAGCTTTCAGCAGACGTGTTCATACGCCCGCAGTTTCCACGACGTTTATAATTTCGAAGACCGCAGTCGGCTCAGGGCGTTGCGGGCTGATAACGCATAAGTACCAGGAAATCCTCGACAAATGCTATGATTATGTCAGATGAAATTGATATTTTAGTGGGGCCTTTAACAAAGCGAAATCAAACCTGCGAAAGCACAAAATCAGTTTTGAAGAGGCAAAACGATTTTTCAGGATGAGTTGCTGGTTACTTTTTCTGACCAAGATCACTCTGATAAAGAAGAAAGGTTTATCAGTATCGGAACGTCGGCAAATGCTAAAATATTGCTCACAATTCACACTGAGGTGGACGAAGCCGATGATAAGATCATCATAAGAATTATCAGTTGACGGAAAGCAAAGGCCTCGGAGCGGAAAATATATGAAGAAGGAAAATAATCAAATGCGGCCGAGTACGACTTTTCCGGACAGAAAGGTATCAGGGGAAATATACGAAAGCCTTTAGATCGGGACATTCTGTTCGGATTTATGAAGGGGACAAGTTAGTACGCGACGAATATTTTGCTGCCATCGAACCTGACCTGCGAGCGTATTTTCCCGACTCAAAATCTATAAACAAGGCACTCAGAAAACTGATCTCGATAACCACCGAAAAACCGCACCCAATACAAAAATGACATATTTTGCCGTTAGAGATGACAGGTAAGCGTATTTAAACAAATCTTTAAGAAACGGATCCAAATATAGTAAGCATATTCTTGCAAGAACCCAGGCAAGACTCCGTTCAATATGGCAACAGCAAGTTGCTGATGTTATTTTGAGCGGAGTTTTTATATGGTGAAATTTGATAGCCCGTTAAGGAATTTGAAGATCGCGAGTCCATGTTCGGCAGAATGGAATGAGATGCGCGGCGACGACCGAAAGCGTTTCTGCGGCGACTGTAAACTGAATGTTTTCAATCTTTCGGGAATGAAGAGTTACGATGCCGAGAATCTGCTCCGGAATTCCGAAGGCCGGTTGTGCGTTCGATATTTTCAAAGGCCTGACGGCACAATTCTTACGCAGGATTGTCCGGTCGGATGGGCAAAAGTAAAGCGTCGGGTATCTGCTTTCGCGGCGACGGCCTTCGCTTTGGCTCTGAGCATGGTTTCCGGCCTTTTTGCCGCTTCATTCTTTGTAAAGAATGGCGAAATCGGCAGGCGGTTTGCCTTTCCGTTTGCGACGCCGACGCCAAAGCATGAACCGCTAATGGGAGCGGTCGCGATGCCTTCGCCGACACCAAAAGTTAAACCATCTCCGACACCAAAAACCGGTGTAGTCGAATGGAGAGGCGAGGTCGAACGCTTAGATTCAGAAGAGAAGCTAAGACAAATGATTCGAAAGGCAGAGGGCGTTTAGCTGACGAACGATCGTAAAAAGAGGCTGTCTTAATAGCCATCTCAACAAGTTGTTGTTCTGTGTTTTCCGTGTCTTCCGTGGTTAAGACTTTCAAGCAAAACCAGGGAGGACACAGAAAAACACTGAAGACGCTGAAATAGAACAAACCCGATTTTCTACTTCGCTTTTATAAGCCTCGTTTTCAGACAACCTTGTATCTTGACAATCAAATGCTTAGCAATTAATTAGGACGCTTATTGATTGCTGGAAAAGATGAGCCAGTAGACATCCTGAGACGTTCAGAGTCTGGTGAAGAGATGAAGGCCTCTTTTCCGTT
>JBQTJB010000315.1:0-10792 GCA_052387555.1 Blastocatellia bacterium
AATCCGGACGACAAAGACATCAAGGTCGGCTACGAGACCGTTGCGTCGCCCGCCGGAAACGGTTCGATCAAGGGCTACCTTGCAAAGCCCGCCAAGGGGAAGAAATTTCCTGCCGTGCTTGTCATCCATGAGAACCGCGGGCTTAATCCATATATCGAAGACGTTGCACGGCGGCTTGCGAAAGCGGGCTTTATGGCGTTCGCTCCGGACGGGCTGACCTCGGTTGGCGGCTATCCGGGCGACGAGCAAAAAGGCGCCGCAGCTTTTCGCACGGTTGACGGCAAAAAGATGACCGAAGATTTCGTTGCTTCGGCTATGTGGCTGAAAAAGCGCCCCGATAGCAAAGGCAAACTCGGCGCAGTCGGTTTCTGCTTCGGCGGCGGAATGGTCAACCAACTTGCCGTGCGTCTAGGCAAAGACCTAAATGCCGGCGTTCCGTTCTACGGCAGCCAGGCCGGTGTTGCCGATGTCCCGAAGATCATGGCCCCACTGATGTTTCAGTACGCGGGCAACGACCAGCGCATAAATGCGAACATCGCCGCGTATGAAGTCGCTCTGAAAGAAAACAAAAAAACATTCGAGAGCTTCATTTACGAAGGCAAACAACACGGCTTTCACAACGACACCACGCCGCGCTACGACGCCGAAGCCGCCAAACTCGCATGGTCGCGCACGCTCGATTTCTTTAAGAAGAATCTGAAATAACAGGGCTTCCCCCGGTCGCAGTGCAGCGAGGTAAACGGGGATCGCACCGTTTTGTTTCAGGGCGGGGGTATGGTGTTTCATGAAACAAGGTGAAACAAACCCTAATCGCTTGACCAGTAGGTTTCGGCATGTGAAGGATGAAACAACAGAAGTTGCAGTAACCAGCTTATTGTCTCTTATTGTTTCTTAGTGTCTTATCATAGGATTTCGAAGAGCAGTTTGGGCCGGAGGGTCTCGACCAATTGAGCCTGGATCTTCCACGCGACAAAATACCGACCCGCGACAATTATCGCCTGTACTTTGTCCGCGGAAATAGCAATTGGCGCGGGATGCACTAGATGGAACGATTCGCATAATAAGCAACGCATGCTCCATTCCGCGTTTCACACCCTCCTGTATTATTAATCAACACAACAAAAGGCTCCCCTCCTTCGTAAGGAGGGGAGCTTTTGTGCCGCGTGTTTCACATTCTCTGTTAGGGTCGGCGATGCTGACTAAAGGTTCCCTTTTGCTCCACGTGGGGCTAAAGTTGTGCCGTCTGCTCCGCAGACCGGATGAGATTCGCAGTCTGGAAACCGATTCGTTCGGTGCCAGCAGTTTCTATCGTTATGAAGAAAAAAAGGCATCGTCCCGAGACGAAGCCTTTACTGATCGCGAGGTTTAGCGAGTGCTTTATTTCGGCATTGGATTTAGCGTCAGTCCTCTGACGAGCATGCTCGAGGCCACGGTTCGCATCGCGTTTAGTGAATCGTTGGCCTTCGTTCGTGCTTCGGCCGTGCCGTAATGCTTGAGGCTGATCGCATCGAACTTCGCGTTTCTTTCGGCATTAAAATCGATCGCGTCCGCATAGTTTTTGTACGTTATGACCACTCCGAGGTCCCAGTCGCCGGGGCCTTCGGTAACGGGCTTTGTAAAGTAACCATAACTGACGATCAATCCCTGTTTCACTTGTTCGTCCAAAATAGGCTTGGTATTGGTACGCAGGAAGGTCGTAAATTCGGCGTTTTTTCCCGGCAAGACATCAAAATAGGTTACTCGCGATACGTTACCGGCCGTCGTTGGCGGTGGCGTCGCGGTCGGGGCCTGCGCCAGAGCGCCTATCGCGAAAAGGCCTACACACATTATGCTAAGAAATGTTTTTTTCATAGTTATTCCTCCAGTTTTTTTTAATTAGTAGAGACCGTTGGGTCTCGCCCATAGTAAAACTACGCCGGTTCTAAAACAGCGAGAGCGACGCAACTGCGAATTAGGATGGATGGCCTTAATTTACACTCATTTGGTCGTTTGTCAATGCGTCAGTTGATGAACTGCATCCAGCCTCGGTTAGAGGTTTGGTTGAAACCAAAGGAAAGCGGCTTTAGCCCTGTTCGGCTAAAGCCAGGAATTCAAAGGATTAGCTACCCACGCTCTAAAGAGCGTGCCATTTCATCGGGACTAGCCGCGTTGCGGGCGTAATAATTTTAGCTGCGCATGGAGCGAAGCGGAATGTGTAGAAAATGAGACAATCGATTTGAGCGTGCGAAGCATGCGACATAAATCCGCGCCCTTCAATTCACTAATTACGATTCACGATTCACGAAATGTTATGCCGTGTGTTTCACACACTCGCGGTTTGTGGGTGCGGTTGACCCCACGTTTCGCTGATGCTTCACGTGGGGCTAAAGTTATGCCGTCTGCTCCGCAGACTGAAGCGTTGAAATTGGCGCAGATTTCGGGCTATGCCCTTATGATGTGCGGAAAGGCTCTGCCTTTCCGATAAGTTTCTAAATAAAAAAAGCGGCTACGCCGCCGTTCGGAGGCGTAGCCTCCGAGATTAGATAAAAGCAAAACGGAAGGGCACAGCCCATCTGCACAGCACTGCGGCAAGGCCGTAATATTTTGTTCTCCATTTAATTTTTATCCGTCGCATCAGCGATCATTGATTCGGCGGTGAGAATCAGGCTGGCGAAACTATATTTTATCACAACGGCAGCCGGCGGATCTGGTCCTTCCATTCGAACTTATCACTGCATTCGGCTTTGACGGCGATCTCTTCGATGGCACGGCCGATCGGAAAATACTGATCGATAAGAAATAGTCCTGGCATAGTTTTGCCTGCGAGCAATCTCGCTACGGCGTGTGTTTCCATTGTGCGAACGTCGTGGCTCAAGAGGATGCGATTTTCCGAAGCAGCGAACTCAAGAACAACGGGATCACGGGCGGTGCGAAGGCCGACATCCTGTACTCGAATGATGTCGAGATCGGGCAATCGACGCCGAATGCCTGCAAGTACATACATGTTAAAGTTTTCGTCTGTGAGGAACCGGATCATTTCTTCCAGTTCGGATCGGTGCCGTTTTTTCTGGCCAGAACCATCTCGCGGGTTATCATTGGCGGAAATTTGGCTTCGTGCTCCTTCCAAAATCGTTCCCGGTCTGCCTCGTGTTTTGCAATGTAGGCATCGACTTCGGCCTTGTGGTGAAGGTAATAGGCAATAGCAGCGTGAACTTGGGCCAAGGACATTGAGTCGTATTGATCCTGGATCTGTGCAACAGTGGCGCCGTTGTTGAAATGGTGGACGACTGTGTCGAGAGAGACCCGGGTGTCACCGACCTTGAGAACGCCTTCCACCGAACGAACGGGCTTAGGAATTGTGCCGACAAGCGAGGACATAATAAGTCAATGTTAGCATGGAAATAAAGGTTTTTGTAAAGAAAAAGGCTTCGTCTCGAGTGTGGCGAAGCCTTTATCAATTAACCAACGGTTAGTGCGTGGGTTAGCTGGGAAGTAATGCCGCGCGCGGCGTTGCGGACAGGAGTGTCCGCGTTCCGGTTACATTCCCATTCCCATGCCGCCCATGCCGCCGCCCATGCCGCCCATGTGGTCGCCGCCCTTTTCTTCCTGGACGTCAGCGATCATGGCTTCAGTGGTGAGCATCAGTCCGGCGATAGACGCTGCGTTTTGCAGAGCGTAGCGCGTGACCTTTGCGGGGTCGATTACACCGGCCGCGACGAGGTCTTCGAACTTCTCGGTCGCTGCGTTAAAGCCGTACGAGTCCTTGCCCTCGACAACCTTGCCTACGATGACCGCGCCTTCTTTACCGGCGTTTGCGGCGATCTGGCGAAGCGGTTCTTCGAGAGCGCGTCGGACGATATTGACGCCGATCTGTTCGTCCGGATCGTTTTCATCCGCCTTGAAGCCATCGAGCACAGCCGCCGCACGAACAAGGGCGACTCCGCCGCCGGCCACGATACCTTCTTCGACCGCCGCGCGTGTCGCATGCATTGCATCTTCGACGCGGGCTTTCTTTTCTTTCATCTCGGTTTCGGTAGCAGCACCGACTTTGATGACCGCAACGCCGCCGACCAATTTGGCGAGGCGTTCCTGCAGTTTTTCACGGTCGTAATCGCTGGTCGTATCTTCGATCTGGTTGCGGATCGTTTTGATGCGTCCGTCGATCGCTTCGCCCGAACCGGCGCCTTCGACGATGGTCGTGTTTTCCTTGTCGATGGTGACCTTCTTGGCTTTGCCGAGGTCTTCGATGGTGATGGTCTCGAGCTTGATGCCGAGGTCTTCGCTGATGACCTTACCGCCGGTCAGAACCGCAATGTCTTCGAGCATTGCCTTGCGGCGGTCGCCGAAGCCCGGAGCTTTAACGGCAGCAACGTTCAACGTGCCACGCAGTTTATTGACGACTAAAGTTGCAAGAGCTTCGCCCTCGACGTCTTCGGCTATGATGAGAAGCGGACGGCCCATCTTCGCAACCTGTTCCAGGATCGGCAGCAGATCGCGCATGTTCGAAACTTTCTTTTCGTTGATCAGGATGAACGGTTCGTCCAAGACGGCTTCCATTCTGTCCGGATCGGTAACGAAATACGGTGAGAGATAGCCGCGGTCGAACTGCATACCTTCGACGACTTCGAGCAGCGTATCCATCGTCTTCGATTCTTCAACCGTAATGACGCCGTCCTTGCCGACCTTATCCATTGCCTCGGCGATGATCTTGCCGATCGTCTTGTCGCCATTGGCCGAAACCGTTCCGACCTGCGCGATCATGTCGCCCGAAACCGGCTTTGCGAGACGGGCAACTTCAGCCACGACCTCGGCAACCGCCTTTTCGATGCCGCGCTTGAGCGCCATCGGGTTTGCACCGGCGGCAACCGTGCGTACGCCTTCCTTAAAGATCGCCTGCGCCAGAACCGTAGCGGTCGTCGTTCCGTCTCCGGCAACGTCCGAAGTTTTCGAAGCGACTTCGCGAACCATCTGCGCGCCCATGTTTTCGAGCGTGTCTTTCAATTCGATCTCTTTAGCGACGGTTACGCCGTCTTTGGTGATCGTCGGCGAACCGAATTTCTTGTCGATAACGACGTTGCGCCCTTTCGGTCCCAGTGTGACTTTCACTGCGTCCGCAAGCTGATTGACGCCGCGTAAAATTGCGGCTCTTGAATCTTCTCCATGAACTACTTGTTTTGCCATGATTTTTTATTAATCTCCTGATTCTTTATAAAAATTTTCGAATTTCGATTTGCAATTTGCGATTGTCCGGTAAGTATCAAGACCGGTTTTCAATCGCAAATCGACAATCGCAAATCGTAAATTGTCTTACGCTGCCGCGCCCGCACGGTTGATGATGCCGAGTATTTCGTCTTCGCGCATGATGAGGAATTCCTCGCCGTCGAGCTTGATCTCCGATCCGCTGTATTTGCCGAAAAGAACACGGTCGCCCGCTTTAACGTCAAGCGACTGACGCGTTCCGTCTTCTTTATATTTTCCGTCGCCGGCGGCGATCACCTCGCCTTCCTGCGGTTTTTCCTTTGCAGTATCCGGAATGAAGAGGCCGCCAGCCGTTTGGTTGACGTTATCTTCGATCCGGCGAAGAATCACGCGATCGTGAAGAGGTTTAATGTTTGTTGCCATAACTGTTTTACTCCTTTGTAATTAGTCTGAAAAAGCTTAAAATGACGATTTGGACCTGCGGCTAGAAACTTTACTGATTTAGCACTCATAGTCCAAGAGTGCTAGTTTATGTAAAACCGGTTAAACTGTCAAGTGGAAAGTTCGGGATTCATAAAATATGAGCCTAGTATTGTCAAGTCTGATAAAAAACTGAGTCGGAGGAAGCAAATCATGAAGAAAAGATATTCGATGTTAGTGATTGTCGGTTTGATTTTATGGGGCGGATGTTTGACGCACGCTCAGGTGCAAAGCATTACCGCCTCAAGACAAGCGTGGGAATATAAGACCTTTATCTTCGAAATAGACGGACAGAAAACCACTTTATATGAGGATGGCAGGCAACTACCGGCAACTGCCACCCCAGTCAACCGGGCTCCTGAATTAGGCGCACAAGGATGGGAATTGGTTTCGATAACCAGCATGCCTACAGCATTCTTAGAAAGCGTCAGTGCCATCGGTTCTAAATCTATCTTTGCAACAAAACTGACTTATGTCTATTGGTTCAAGCGGCCGAAATCGAGCAATTGACCATGCACGTAACTGAAATCAACATTTATCCGATCAAGTCATTGAAAGGCATCGCTTTATCGGAATCCGTGGTCGAGAAACGCGGGCTGCGGTTCGATCGGCGGTGGATGTTGACCGATCTGGACGGAATGTTTTTTACGCAGCGGGAAGTTCCGAAGATGGCGACGATCACGGTACAAGTTGAGAGTGTAGCGTTGAGGGTGGAGAGTGAAACTGCCGGAGTTCTCACAATTCCGTTCGAGCCGGATCAAGGTTCATTTCAAAATGTGACCGTGTGGCAGAGCGAGGTTGCGGGAGAGGTTTATGTCGGCGAAGCGAGCGAATGGTTCAGCGACGTGCTGGAGCGGAGATGCCAGCTCGTTCTAATGCCGGAGAGGTCGCACAGGAGCGTCAGCAAACTTTTCGATTCAGGTGGTGACATCGTAAGTTTTGCGGACGGCTATCCGCTGTTGCTTATCGGTGAAGGATCGTTGGAAGATTTGAATAGACGCCTGGAAGAACAAAACGAAGATGCGGACATGGGTGTCCGCGTTCCCATGAATCGGTTTCGTCCGAACGTTGTCGTGCAGGGAACTGAGCCTTTCGAAGAAGATCGTTGGGCGAAGATCAGGATCGGCGAGGCAGTTTTTCGGGTCGTTAAGCCTTGCGCGAGATGCGTGACGACTACCGTCGATCAAGCCCGCGGAGAGTTCGACGGCAAGGAGCCGCTGAAAACGCTGGCCTCATTCCGAATGGCTAAAGATGTGTTTCCCAACACCTTCGAATCGCTCGAACTCAACCCGACCGCCGTGCTTTTCGGCGAAAATCTTATCCCGGAAAATCCCGGAGCGGAACTAAGAATCGGCGACCAGGTGGAAGTCATCGAATACAGATAACCTGTCATTTCTTGCGAATCCACTTTTTGTTGAGGTTTGCTCCTTGTTGTGGGTTGGTAAATATTTCCGCCGGAATCACGTCGTCATCATACAGGGACCGCATATCTCTAAAATAGTCATATCTGGTAATTCCAGCCAGCCGCGAATCACGTATTTTGCGATATTGCTCTGCTTTATGACCATGATGCGCCCCGTTATTGCGAATGAGCCGGACGTTTTCTCCTTTATCATCTTTCCGTTTTGAATCGCATAGAAATCGTCATAGAATCCGCATCTAAAAGATCGCTCTTGCAGACTAACCTCGTTTCGATTTAGAGCGGCGGGCGGGCATCTTTTTGGAAAGTTTTGCTTGTTTTGAATGTCCGTTGACGCGTTTTGAAAGCGTGTTCCGATGAATGCCGAGCGATACGGCGGTTTTGGAAATGTGGTCGGCGTTTCGCTCCAGAGCTTTTTGGATATAAAGCTTTTGAAACTCGGACACTGCCTCGTCGAGCAGGATGCGCCCGTCGAGCATTTCGTTGATCAGATTTTCCATGCGGTCACGCATATACAAGTCAAAACCACCTGCAGAGCGGGTGCTTGAGAGTCTTGGTTTCAGTCCGTAAATTACAAGTCGGCGTACCTGCCTATGCTCCGCACCACCGGCTCACGCAGTCAGCTCTGACCCGGTCAGTAATTTAAAGGCTTCCAGGTACCGGCTTGATGTTGCGTCGGCGACATCATCGGGGAGCGGCGGAGCGGGCGGCGTCTTGTCCCAATCAAGCGTTTCCAGATATTCACGGACGAATTGCTTGTCGAAAGATGGCTGCGGATGGCCCGGCTCGTATTTTTCCGCCGACCAAAAACGCGAGGAATCAGGCGTGAGAACCTCATCCACAAGCAGGATGTTTCCTTTGCTGTCCTGCCCAAACTCAAACTTGGTATCTGCAACGATGATGCCGCGCCCTAACGCGTATTCGCTGGCGAACGCATAGATTTCCTTTGAAAGCCGCTTTAACTCGGCCGCAGTATCGTGTCCAACGGCGTTCATAAATTCAACCTGCGAAATATTCTCATCGTGGCCGGACTCGGCCTTCGTCGAGGGCGTGAAAATAGGTTTATGGAGCTTTTCGCAATGCCTGAGACCGGCGGGAATTTTATGTCCGCAAACTGTACCCTTTGTTTTGTAATCCTTCCAGCCGGAACCTTCAAGATAGCCGCGAACGACGCATTCGACCCGGAAAACTTTTGTTTTCTTTACGAGCATCGAACGTCCCCGAAGCTCTTCATGTTTTCGAACCTCCTGCGGCATCTCGTCAAATTCGGCCGTAATCATGTGGTGATTTACGATTCCTTCCAGTTTTCGGAACCAAAAGCTTGACAGCGCCGTTAAAACGGCTCCTTTATGGCGGATCGGTGTCGGCAAAATGCAATCGAACGCTGAAAGACGGTCAGTGGCGACGAGCAGCAACTCCGTCGGGCTTATCTCAAAAACATCCCGTACTTTGCCCTTATGAATTAGTGGTAAACCAGTGATCGAAGCATTTGAAACGGTTGCAGGAACGGCCATATGAACAGAAGCTATCAGATCGGATAGACAACTTTATTACGAAAATGGCACTTCGTAAAGGAAAAACTGGCAAAAATGCGCGAAAAATTTGGAAGTAACGGAATGTTGTAACTTTATCAACAAAGTTTCAAAAGTTTGGTGACAAACTACGAAGAAACTTGTAAAATGGTCATTAGCATCTCCCGGATGTTTCGGGGAAGTGCAATCCTTCCCGCCAATCCGGCGAACCGCATCTTCAACCGCTCTCAGGAAATCACGTTATTATGGACAGAAAATCATCTGCGTTCCGCACCTCCATTCTTACGGCTATTGTCTCATGTTTCCTTCCGACTTCGGCTTATGCCCAGGGCCCGGAATCAGAATCGTCCACAATGACGTACGTTGTCATTTTGCTTGCGCTGGCCGCAGCTACGGGAGCCGTTCTTTATTTTTTCCGGGACAAGATCTTCAACAGGAACCCCATCTCCGACAAAGGTGAGCTACGGCTTACGGAAAGCAATGTACGGAGAAACGCCGGAGCTACCCGAAAAGAAAATGACGCCACACAAAGACCGGAGCCGGTCAGCCGCGAAGTGCTCGGGCAATCCGCTGTCGGCGGCATACGCCCAATTACCTCGAAGGATTCATCTGTTACAAAACGCCGTCCCGAACCGAACCGCCGCGGAAAACCATCGGATTACAAGTTCGTGCAGTTTCCCGTGAGCAAGTTCATGGGACTTTCGACGCCGTCCGATTATCCGCCACTCGATTCTTCGGATGAAGAAGACATGTACGCGGCGATAGAACAGACGCAGGACGAATTCGAGGAAGATTCGGCCGTAAGGGAACTTGCCCTGCGAATCCTCGCCAGATTCAGGACACGGGAAGCGGTCGAGGCTCTTTCGCAGGTGGCGCTTTACGACCTGTCAGCTCAGCTTCGCTCAAAAGCGTTGACTATCCTCACGGAATTTGATCACGAATCGGTGTTCGAGGCTGTCGTGCTGGCCGGAGCCGATCCGTCGAAAGAGGTAAGAGCTGCCGCCGCCCGCGGGCTTTTTAGATTAAGTTTTGACCGGGGAGACGCATGGGCGCGGATCGCCTTGTGCGAGGACGAAGCCCGTATGCGCCAGGCCGCGCGGGCCTCGATCGAGGCTGGTTGGGTGGACGGATCGCTCGACCGCCTTTTGAACTGGGATGAGAAGATTGCTTACGAAGCGTATGCTTTGGTCACGCTGCTTGTAAGAGCGGGTGAAACAACGCGGATCTTCGAAGCCGTCACGCTGAACCAGGAGGACAATGTAAAACTCGCCCTTCTGCACGTTATCGAGAGGGAATGCACGGCTGAAATGATGCCGAATCTCGCAGCTTTGGTTGAAGTAGGTTCGCTGCCGAAGCCGGTTGCGGCCAAGGTCCAATCGATAATAGATCAGTTTGCGAACGTGCCTTTCAAAATTTCATAGCTAAAGTTTCAAGGGGGAGAATGGCCGAGAATCGAATTAAGCTCGAATGGCAGCCGGTACGCGTCGGCAGCGAATCACCCGATTTTATTCTAAAGAACGAGACCGGCGGCGATTGGCGGCTTGCCGATCATCGCGGCAACGTGGTCGTGCTTCTTTTTTATCCCCGAAACGAGACGCTGGTTTGCACAAAACAGCTATGCGCTGTCCGCGATCACTGGGGAAAGTACATCGAGACAAAAGCCGAGATCGTCGGCATCTCGCCTGCCGAACCCGCCGACCACGCGGCCTTTGCGGAAAAATACAGCCTGCCGATCCCGCTTCTTGCCGATCCCGAACGCGCCGTTACGACCAATACGGCAAGCATTTTATCTTTCCGATCAATTTTACTCGAGCCGTCGTAGTTGTCGATGCACACGGAGTTGTGCGGACGCGAGAGATAATGCTGCGGGCTTTTCGACCAAAAGACGAGAGCGTTATCGCCGCCATCTATGCCGCCCGCGGCGACGCCCTGACTGAACGATACGAGAAATTAAGAACACGCATCCGACGCGTGATAGTGGATTAGAAAGTGCAAACGGTTCTACCGATCATCAATTTGCCCGGAAGTTGAGGTATTCCTCGGTTTCTTCGAGGAGAAGTGTTTGCGGTTTGAAGGTTAGGCGTTTGTCGCTGACCTCGACCGAATATTCGGCGTCTGCGGGAACCGGGGCGAAGCGATAATAGCCGAACGGATTTGTGATCGCGGATCGCGTTTCGCCGTT
>JBQTJB010000316.1:0-3151 GCA_052387555.1 Blastocatellia bacterium
CAAGAAGATCACTTATCGTGACGGCATTGCGGCGCTTTATTACATCATTCGTTACAATCTTTTTTGCAGCAAGAAAAGCTCATTCCGATCGCTTCCGGAAATGAAGCGCCCTGCTCTTGCTCCGCTAAAGTCCGAGCTAAATGAAAAAATCTGAGGTCGAGTACATCGGGAAAGACCTGGAGTCGATGGATTTTGCAGAGAACTACCATCGCTGGATTCTCGAATTATTCAAACCATTTCTCGGCAGGAGTTTTGTTGAAGTCGGAGCCGGAACAGGGTCTTTTTCAAAGCTGCTGCTAGAAACAAATCCGGAATCTCTGGTTCTCGTCGAACCATCCGAAATGTTCGATTCGCTTACCGGCAATTTCCCATCGGAAACCGCGTATAGCAAGATTCACTTGATTCGAAACATATTTGCAAACGCTCACGAAACGATCCGCGAAAACCATTCTCCCGACACTATCTTCTATATCAACGTCCTCGAACATATCGAAGATGATGTTTTTGAGCTGAAACTTGTTCAGGAAACACTTTTTTATGGGGGACGCCTTTGCATTTTTGTACCGGCAATTCCTTTTTTGTTGAGTGATTTCGATAGGCAGATCGGGCATTTCCGGCGTTACAGGCGAAAGGAGTTGATCGAAAAGTGTGTGAAAGCGGGATTTAGGATTCGGTTTGCCAGAGGTTTTGATTTTCCGGGAATTGTGCCATGGTTTCTCAAATACCGTTTGATGAGGTCACTGACTCTGGAAAGCGGAGCCGTAGCCTTTTACGATAAAATCGCCGTTCCTTTCATCCGGCCGATCGAAAATTTTCTACGCCCTATGATTGGCAAAAATCTGATCGTCGTAGCGGAAAAAAATTAGATTTTTTTTAATCTCTTAATTTCGAAATAGCGATCACGCCGTCGGCCAACTGTGGCGAAATCCAAACACTTATATCGTTAATGAAGTTGTATACTTTTCGGCTGTGTGGGCGATGTTCGGTACCGAGATCGTAGAACATAAATTTCTCAATATCGAAGCCATGTCGTTCCAAAAGCAGTCGAAGTGTCGAGTATGAATAGTAGGCTACATGGTCCGGATGCACTGGCTCATTAGCCCCGCCTTTTCCGCGAAGAGCATAGATCACAAAACGCATGGCGCAATAAGCATTGATAGTTGTGAGAATAAGAACAGTTTCTGGGTTCATGAACCGCTTGACGCCATCAAGAAACAGGCCGGGATTATTTAAATGCTCGATCATTTCACCGGCCAGGATCACATCGAATGTATCTTCGAGTTCGATTTCGCCAAGCTTTTCAAGGTCAGCCCTGAAAAGGTTCGTCGAACCATGTTTTGTTAAAATATCCAGACCTTCCGGGTCGTAATCGAAACCGACAAGCTCTTTGGCACATTTTTGGAGCTCGAAATGCAGAAGCATTTCGTTATCGATTGCGTCTTGAGTGTACGGGTAATTTGTGCAGCCAAGATGCAGCACTTTTTTGCTGGCACAAATTGTCCGTATTACATCCAGCCGTTGAACAAGTTCGAATTCTCTTCTCATTCCTAAGTTAGATTTTTAAGAAATAACAATGCCAGGACGTTCCACCAAGAAGGATTTCAATGAATCGATCTCGCCTTTTTCGAAAAACCCTGTAACAAAAAGAACCAGTCCGTAAAGGATTACACTCATAGAGACCGACATGATCAAGCTTGCCCAGTTCCCTTCTAAAACAAGGAACTGTAGTTGTTGAAACATGACGATTGCAACAGTTGCCAAAGCAATTCTTCCAAGCAGCTTTAGCCAAAATAACGCAAATACTTTTCCTAAAAATCGTTGTTCCACATAACAAATTACCGGAAGCGTAACACAGGCGGCGATCATCCTCGAAAAAGCAATTCCTTCTGTCGCCCAGCGGTCCGCGGCCAAAATCATTAACGGAATTCCGATGAGCATCCAGACAGCCGTGACCACAATGTTAATTGCGGGCGCTTTAAATGCCTCTGCCACATGCCAGACAATGATGATGCTTGATATCGCACCAAATGTAATCGCGTGGATTAACAGCAAATCGTACGAACGGTATGCAAATTCCACGTCTACCCAAAGTCGCAGAAAAAGCCGCCCGCTGCAAATGTAAGTCGTAACAACAAATACGATAACCGCCATTACTATTCTCGTTGCTTTCATGTAGATCGCGACAAGGCGCTCACGATTCGTCAAAAGCTCGTTCACAACAGGAAAAAGGACCTGAACGAAACTGCCGATAAGACCATGAAGATAAATACCAAGAAGCATCGGAACAAAGTAGAACGTTAGAGCTTCGGGGCCAAATCTGCGGACGATCCAGCTTCGTTCAAAAATAAAAAGCGCGTTGCCGAAGATTTGGTAAACAATAATGCTCGAACCGTATTTGACGGCCGCGTTACGAACTCCTTTTTCAACCTTGAAGCGAAGTCTAAATTCCGGCAAGTAACGTTTTGCAGTGTAGAAAAAGATAACCGACAAGAGCGCTACGATCAGAAGATTCCAGGCGATCAGGGCAACAACGCCAAACCCGCTCAGAGCCAGAACTATATTGCCGCTGCTGAGCAAAAGTGAGTTGAGATTCGTTAACAGGAGAAAATTACCGAACCTGTGCAGACCGTGAAGCACAGATTGAAACACCTGGCTGATCATAGCGATCAAGCCCGTGACGCAAGCGAGGTAGAGTGCGGTTTCAGCAGTATCGCGTGCATTCTCAGGCAACAGCAGCACATCGGAGACTATAAACTTAGTCAGTAGAGCAAGAACCGACGCGCCTGCAAAACCTATCAGCAGGCTCAGCCAAAGCGTTCCCGAAATAACTTCCGAGATCTTTTCATGATCGCCAGCGGCTCGAAATTCCGAAACGTATTTCGCGGCTACCTTGCCGATGCCGAAAGTAAATGAATAACTTAGAAATCCGAGTATGATCGCGTAAATGCCATATATTTCGTGGCCGAGTCCTTTGACGAGAATCGGCGTGGAAGCAAAGCCGAGCACTATCGGAAGAAACCACGACATCACGCCAAAAAAGGAGTTTATGAGTACCCTAGGCCGATGTGCTGCATTCTTATCAGGCATTCGCAAGGCTTTCCTCGTAGGCATCTATAACCGACTTCGCCGCTACTCTTTCGTCGAAGTTTGC
>JBQTJB010000317.1:0-4184 GCA_052387555.1 Blastocatellia bacterium
AGAGCTTCGCGCGGGTCAGGACGTGGCAAAGGCCGTTATTATCGGTTTCGACCGTGCGTTTATAACGATCATCGACACGCACGTAACGACGATACTTTCCGCCGTGATCCTTTATCTTTACGGATCAGGGCCGATCCGCGGATTTGCGGTCACGTTGATCCTTGGCCTCCTGGTCAATTTATTCTCGGCGGTTTTTGTATCGCGAACGATCTTCCTCTGGCTGCTTGAACGCAACCCGGAAATGAAGAAGTTAAGCATTTAACAATCGTGGGTTGTGAGTCAGGAGTCGAATTCCTGCTCTCCACTTAAGACTTGCGGCTCAAGACTATATAAGCAATGTTTCAATTTTTTACCAAAATAAATGTCGATTGGATGGGCTGGCGAAAAACTTTTATTTTCGTTTCGATAGCGGTCCTTTTGGCGGGTCTTATTTCCGCGGGCGGCCGCCAGCTAACGCCCGGCGGGACGGATGCATTCAATCTCGGCGTCGACTTTCAGGGCGGCACCGTTATTACAGCCAAGTTCAAACAGAAGCCGTCAATAGATGAAATCCGAGCGGCTTTGAACAATGCGGGTATAAACGAGCCGATAATTCAGGATTCCACCGACAAGCAGGACGAAGTACTTATTAAAGTACCGCTTTTCGAAGGCACCGACACTGCTCCGGCCGCTACTACGACCATACCGGATGCGACAAAGCCCGCGGACGAGAGTACAACTAACAATCAGGTCGATCGCGGACGCGAGGTCGTGAAATCAGCCCTCGATACGTTCGATAAGGAAGCCGAACCGACATTGAGTTTGGCAGACGACCAGAATGCGGCTTATAAAATAGTCGGTACGGATTCGGTCGGCCCTGTGGCCGGCGCCCAGCTTCGCGATTCTGCCGTCATCGCCACGCTGCTCGGCATGATCGGCATTTTGCTTTTCATCGCGTTTCGGTATGACTGGACATACGCAGCCGGAGCTGTCGTAGCCGTGTTTCACGACGTTCTCGTCACGCTGGCATTCTTTTCCGTCTTTCAATGGGAAGTGAGCCTTACCGTTCTGGCTGCTTTGCTCACGCTGGTCGGATTTTCGGTTAACGACTCGATCGTTATTTTCGACCGTATCCGCGAAAATTTGACGCTTCATCGCGGCACATCGCTTTACCAGCTTACAAACGATTCAATAAACCAAACGATGTCGCGAACGATCGTTACGAATGGTCTCGTATTTCTGTCGGTTCTGGCGCTCGTCCTTTACGGCGGGGAAGTGCTTCGCGGATTCTCGCTGGCGCTGTTTGTCGGTTCGATCACCGGTACATACTCGACGATTGCCATCGCCAGCCCGATCGCTATTTGGTGGCAAAGCAAGCTCGGAAAAGCCGAGATGAAAGACGTGACGGCAAAAGATACGGGCGAAAAGCTGGCGTCGGCGTCGCGCCGGTCGGTTACGCGAAGACCGGTTACGCGCTAGTAATAAACTGGTTCGTTACGGCTTATTTTGCGATTTTAGCCGGACAGCAAATCCCGGATAGTCTGCATCAAATAATCGAAACGCTCGAAAAGTCTGCATATTATTCTTGACTTTCGAAAACTAAATAATTAGACTGCTTTACGTTGCTGGTCAATTAAATATTTCGTCACTGCTTTTTCCCGATTTTTGGCACAGTCCGGAATGGGAACCGTAGGGCTTTTGTTTGGATTGCCGGCTGATTTCCGTCTAGTCCCGCATTTGATGAACAAAAGTTCAAACGTTTAGAAAACGAAAGTAGAAACAGGATTGATAATCGTCTGCCCCGGATCGGTTACATCTTGTGTTATGACCGAAATCATCATAATTTTGCAAGGAATTCGTAACCCTTGACCCTAGTTTGGCACCGGTAAAAACGGAGGAACTTAAGATGTTAGATCAATTAGTAGAATCGAGGAGCAATGCCGGCGATAACACGCGGCGAGGCAGTTTTCTCTTAACTACGCTCGTGATCATGGTATCAATTCTGTTAAGCGCTTATCTTTACAGCTTGTTTGCCAAGAACTACGACATGAGCGCCAGCGACCTTTCGCTGGAAACACTCGTCGCTCCGCCGGTCATCGAGGAAGCACCGGAACCGGAGCCGGAAAAGCAGCCGGAAAAGCAGAAGGATCCGAACGTGGACGTGCGAAAAGAGATCATTCAGTCGATGACTGAATCTCCGAAACCGCCAAAGGAGATCAGCGTTGCTAAACTGAACATTCCGCCGCGTGACCCGAACAAATTTACGGTCAAAGGCGATATGAACTTTAGTGCTGCAAACGCGCCGCCACCAGATTATAAGGGCCCGGTGAACACGAGCGGAACCGGCAGCGACAGCGGACTTAAAGGCGGAGGAGGCGATGACGAAACCGGTAAAGACGCTCCGCCGCCACCGCCAAAGGTCATTCCGAAACAGATTTCCGGCGGCGTATTGAACGGTAAGGCGACCAGCCTGCCGAAACCGCCTTACCCGCCTGCGGCCCGTGCCGTTCGCGCCGGCGGCCCGGTAACGGTTCAGGTTCTGATCGACGAAAACGGAAACGTGGTATCGGCCAGCGCGGTCAGCGGACATCCGCTTCTTCGTGCCGCCGCTGCTTCCGCCGCTCGCGGCGCGAAGTTTAGCCCGACCAAGCTTTCGGGACAGCCGGTCAAGGTTTCCGGCGTGATCACGTACAATTTTGTGGCTCCGTAGTGAGCCTGCGGAACGGGAGAAGTTGTCGGCCCAAACAGCATCTCCCAAATAATTTGAATAGTAAGCAATTATCAATTTCTTAGATTTCTTTGGAGGAAAAACCATGACTTTTTTTGCCAGCCTGATAGGATCCGACTTTCTGGGTTCATTTTTAATGTTCACCGGATCTGAGAAGATCTCATTCAGCTTCTATGACATCATCAGCAGCTTAACGATTCCCGGTTGGATCGTCATCATTGTTTTGCTGATCCAGTCCGTTTACCTGATCGCCGTCGGTATCGAGCGTCTCCTTACCTACAACAAGGCTAAACAGCAATCGCGCCAGTATGCTCCGAAAGTTGCCCAGGCACTGAAGAACAGCAACATCGACGAAGCCATCAGCATCAGCGACCGCCACAAGGATTCTCATCTTGCCATGGTTGTTTCGTCCGGTTTGAAGGAATTTGCCGCAAACCAGGGAAATTCGGACATCTCGGCCGATGAAATGGAAGCTTCGCGCCGCGCGCTTGACCGTGCGATCGCGGTAAAGACTGCTGAGTTGAAACGCGGCCTTTCCGGGCTTGCAACCGTCGGTTCGACGGCTCCGTTCGTCGGGCTGTTCGGTACGGTCGTCGGCATCATCGGCGCGTTCGTCGCATTGGCTCAGGCTGAAAACGCCGGCATCGGCGCGGTCGGCGCCGCCATCGCCGAAGCTCTCGTCGCAACCGCGTTCGGTATCGCCGTGGCGGTTCCCGCAGTGTGGCTCTTCAACTATTTCACGAACAAGGTAACTAGCTTTGGCGTCGAAATGGAGAACTCCGCTTCGGAGCTTGTAGACTATTTCATCAAGCAGCGCACCAAGAACCTTAAGGCATAATTGGCTGCCTTTAGCTTTATTTCGAAGGGAGAATAATTGCCATGGCAGGAAAGATCGGTGGAACCGATGAATACAACTCAGAGATAAATGTTACTCCGATGGTGGATGTGATGTTGGTGCTGCTGATCATTTTCATGATCGTCACGCCGCTTCTCCAACAGGGAGTCACGGTCAATCTTCCAAAGGACTTGAACACGCCCGAAGAGGACGGCGAGATCACCAAGGATACTTCCGTTGTGATCTCTATCCCGAACAACAGCGATTTTTACGTCGGCAAGGACCCGTTTCCGATGTCCGAACTTGGCGAAAAGATCAAGGGCATGATGAAGGACAAGGCTCCTGAAAAACGCATCGTTTATATCAAGAGCGGCGTCGAGGTAGATTACGGAACCGTCGTTAAGGCGATAGATACCATCCGCAAACAGGATATCGACAAGATCGGCCTTGTTGCGGATAAAAAGAAAGGAGTGGATTCTTCGCCCAAGTAATTGGCAATGCTCCGTAAGGGGCGCGAAGTAGAAAACGTTATGGGAATGTCATCAGGCGGACCGAAAGGCGAAGCCACGCCGCAAATCAACGTAACACCCTTGATCGACGTTTTGCTGGTGCTTTTGATCATCTTCATGGTCATCACGCCGG
>JBQTJB010000318.1:0-2810 GCA_052387555.1 Blastocatellia bacterium
CTTTAGTACAAGAATATTCAAAAGAACCTAATCATCTCGTTGCGTTTCGATACTTCTCAGATTACGATTTATGGAACACGACCATACTAATTAGATCCAGAAAACATATGTCAGTTGAATCCATTTACACCCTCGCGGTTCATGCCGGTGAAGACAGAGCCGCGAACCACGGCGCGATTTCAGTCCCTGTTTATACATCCTCGATTTTCGCTTTCTCTGATGCTGACGAGGGAGTATCCATCCACAACGAGGAGAAGACAGGATTTTATTACGGACGGCTCGGCAATCCGACAACAAATGCACTCGAGACAACGATGGCACAGCTTGAACGAGGTGAGGAGGCAATTGCATTTGCGTCGGGAATGGCGGCCGTTTCAGCAGCTGTGTTGACGCTCGCCAAAAGCGGCGACCATATAGTTGCTCCGGCGTCAATGTATTCGACGACTTCCAACTTTTTGGGTCATTTACGTGAGAAGTTTGGCATTGAGACTACATTCATTGATGCAACCGATGCCGAAAATTACCGTTTGGGAGCCAGGTCAAATACAAAGGTTTTCTGGACCGAGACGCCTTCAAATCCTTTGGTTCAGATTACCGATCTTGCGGCGGTTGCAGCGATCGCAAAGGAATTAGGGATCAATACAGTAACCGACAACACATTCGCCACCCCATATATACAGCGGCCGCTTAATCTCGGAATAGATATGGTTGTCCACAGCGCGACCAAGTACCTGGGAGGACACAGCGACCTAACGGCCGGATTGCTTATAGGACAAAAAGACCTTGTAGATAAAGCAAGACACGGCGCCGCAAAGCTGTTCGGAGGCAATATCGCTCCGCAGGTGGCATGGCTCGTGCTTCGGGGAATCAAAACGCTTGCCCTGCGCATGGAACGGCATAATGCCAATGCATATGCTTTAGCATATATGTTATTGAAACATCCAAAGGTTGTTAACACTCATTATCCCGGTCTCGAACGTCACTGCAATTATGAAACCGCCAGGCGTCAAATGAATGGATTCGGCGGGATAATCGGCCTCGATCTGGGTTCGGCTGAAGCCGCGAAATCTTTTGTCAACAATATAAAAATCTGTACATTTGCCACCTCGCTTGGCGGAGTTGAAACTATCGTTCAACCATCCGCTTTAATGACACATGCGACACTCTCAGGTGAAGCGAGAGCAAGGGCCGGCATCTCTGATGGCCTGCTAAGGCTTTCGGTAGGCATAGAAGACGTGGAAGACCTTAAAGCCGACATAGAGCAAGCGTTGGAGAAGATCTAGGAATTAATGTCATTCATTCTTGCATTCGACCAGGGAACAACAAGCAGTCGTTCAATAATCTTTGACCGAGACGGTAATATAGTCGCGCATAGTCACAAAGAGCTGTCCCAAATCTATCCGCAGAGCGGATGGGTCGAGCACGACCCGCTAGAGATATGGTCATCGCAGATAGGAACTGCAATCGACGCATTGGAGAACGCCTGTTTGTCGCCAGCCGATATTTCTGCGGTTGGGATTACAAACCAAAGAGAGACAACTATTATCTGGGATCGCAAAACCGGCGAACCGATACATAACGCGATCGTTTGGCAGGACCGTCGGACATCATCTTTCTGTGACGAAATACGCAAAGATTTTGCGGATATTATTCGCTGGAAAACGGGGCTCGAGGTTGACGCTTATTTTAGCGCAAGCAAGATAAGCTGGCTCCTGGACAATGTAGAATTTGCCAGAGAGCGAGCAGAGAGCGGAGAACTTGCATTTGGCACAGTGGATACGTGGCTGGTCTGGAAACTTACGAACGGACGTCTTCACATCACTGATGTGTCCAATGCCTCGCGAACACTGCTTTTCGATATCAATACCATGAGGTGGGATAAGGAGCTTTTGGAGATCTTCGATATTCCGGCGGCGTTACTCCCGGCTGTCCGATCTTCGTCCGAGGTCTATGGCGAGATCCAAACGCCGAGCGAACTAAAAGGATTAAAGATTGCCGGCATGGCTGGCGACCAGCAGGCCGCTCTTTTCGGTCAAGCGTGTTTCGAAACAGGCTCGACAAAAAATACCTACGGCACGGGCTGTTTCATGCTTCGGAACACGGGTTCGACTGCGGTCGAATCAAAGAACCGGCTGCTGACAACCGTCGGATGGCAGATCGGCGGTGAAACTGAATATGCCCTTGAGGGCAGCGTATTCATCGGTGGGGCGGTCGTCCAATGGCTTCGCGATTCGCTTGGGATAATCAAAAAATCGGATGAAGTCGAGGCTCTTGCCAATTCTGTCGAGGACAATGGCGGTGTTTATTTTGTGCCGGCATTCGCGGGTCTCGGCACGCCGCATTGGGATCAAAATGCCCGCGGGATCATCATCGGACTTACGCGCGGAACCGGTAAACAACATATTGCCCGTGCCGCTTTGGAATCGATAGCGTACCAAACGGCCGATCTGCTCGACGCAATGCAAGCCGATTCACGCGTCGAATTGACGGAATTGCGCGTCGACGGCGGTGCTGTGAGAAATAATGCCCTTCTGCAATTTCAAGCCAATATTTTACAGATGCCGGTCGTGCGGTCTAAAACAGCGGAGACAACCGCTCTTGGCGCAGCTTATCTTGCAGGGTTAGCTGTCGGCTTTTGGGGTTCTAAAAATGAGATCAGCGAACACTGGCAGGCTGACGCTCGGTTCGAACCACGTTTCTCGATAAACGAAGCACAAACTCTTCGTTCGCGTTGGAACGAGGCCGTGAAAAGGGCAAAGGGTTGGGTTTGAGTCGTCTGCTGTTTGTGCGGCTGTTTTAATTGTTTGCTT
>JBQTJB010000319.1:0-10142 GCA_052387555.1 Blastocatellia bacterium
AAGGTTCGGACGATTTGATTTTGGACATTGGACATTGGACATTGGACTTAAACACCTTCCTCCCGACCGACGTTCTCGTCACAGGCCGGGACATTATTTTCCTCTGGGTTTCGCGGATGGTAATGCTGACCAGGAACTTTGTAGATAAACGCCCGTTTGATGACGTGATAATTACCGGCACCGTGCTTGGCAAAGACGGCAAGCCGATGTCGAAATCGCGGAACAACGGCGTCGATCCGATCGAGATGTTCGACAAATTCGGCGTGGACGCGACGCGGATCTATCTCGCCTCGATCGCCACCGGAGCAGATATTAAATGGAACGACATCGGCGTCGAAACCTACCGCAATTTCGCAAACAAAATATGGAACGCGACACGGTTTTGTTTAATGAATTCGGATGGGGCATCAGTGGGCGATTTAACCGCCGAGACGCAGAGACGCGGAGAAATGACCCTGACAGATCGATGGATTATTTCACGTTTGAACAGAACTGCGCTGGAGGTGAATAAGTCTCTTGCGAAGTACGAGTTTCACACGGCGGTTTCGCTGCTTTACCACTTCTTCTGGGACGATTTTTGCGATTGGTATATTGAGCTTGTAAAGGATGAGATTGTCGGAACGCAGGCATCCCTGCCTGCGAGTACGGACGGGCTGGAAGCTCGCGTTTCAGCGCGGTCGCTGATTCTTTCGATCATTGAGCAGTCGCTGCGGCTGCTGCATCCATTTATGCCGTATCTGACCGAGGAATTATGGCAAAAGCTGCCCGGTGTTTCGAACGGTTTGCATAATCCGGCTTATTCAAAGGCCGGGCAGACGATCATGCTGACGGACTATCCGAAGGGCGATGATGCGATGATCGACGAACGGGCCGAGAATGAAATGCAATCTGTTATAGAGTTAATAACAAAGGTGCGAAATATCCGCGCGGAAATGAATATAAAGGCTAGCGACCGCGTTGCGATCCACGTTGCGGCGAACGTCGAAATGCAGTCGATCCTCAATGCAAACGAGGCCCAGATCAAAAAACTTGCACGTGCTGATAATATAGTATTGGCAGATTCACTCAACGTTCCGAAAGCTTCGGCCAAAGCCGTCCTGACCGGCGGCGGCGAAGCCGCCGTCCCGCTCGAAGGCCTGATCGATTTCGACAAGGAACGCGAACGTCTTCAAAACCAGATCGAGAAACTCGATGTAGAACTTCAGCGATTGAAAGGGCAACTTTCGAATGCGAATTTCGTCGAGCGTGCACCGGCGGAGAAGGTGGAGGGACTACGGGGTCGCAGGGTTGAACTTAACGACCAGATTTTAATACTTGGTGCGAGTTTAGAAGCTTTGAAGTAAATCTAAGAAATGCTGGAAAAGGAAATTACCGAAGCGAATCATAACTTTCAAGAACAGCTTTCTGGCTTTGCTTTGACGCTGAGGGAATTCGTTTCTACGGATGAGAGCGACTGGACCATAAAGGGATTTATTGATGTGTTTGAAAACATCTATACGATCTCCGCTGACACCAAGATAATCTCCAAAATTCTTGAGATTCAACTTTTCTCGCATTTTCTAAAATTTTCGGAGGAGAATGGATTCGAATTGATTCTTGCGGAAAAGCAGAATTGGTACCCGGATATTTCGTTTGTAAGAAAGGACAATCCACTTATCAAGTTCGCCGTTGACATTAAGACAACGTTTCGGCTTGAGAGCAATCCGCTCTTCTGCAATGGCTTTACTTTAGGTTCGCATGGTGAATATTTTATAAACCGAAAAAGCACTAAAAATATACAATTTCCTTACAGTGAATATCTCGGACACTACGTGCTGGGTATCCTTTATTCCCGAAAAGCACTCACATACCTGGAAGAAGCAAAGATATACAAGCTTAGTAGTCTACACGAAATCCCTTCCGTTATCGGTGATTTCGAATTTTTTGCTTTTGAGAAGTGGAAGATTGCAAGCGATCGTCGAGGAAGCGGAAATACAGCTAACATTGGCAGTATCAGCTATATCAAAGATATACTTCAGGGCAACGGCATGTTTGCTAAGCTTGGTGAGGACTGGTTTGACGAATACTGGACAAATTATGGAAAGATTGTTCTTACGAATCAGTTTACGAAGTCTGGAGAACCCAAAGTTATCACCAACCTCCGTGATTACCTGGTATTTAAGGGCAAGGACGAGGATTGGATAACCGAGAACATAACATTACGAACAACTACGGGCAATTTCGTTGCGGGAGACGATGAGCAATCTCAGTAAAATATTTGTACCCCCAGTAAAGATTCAAGGGAAAAAGACAAAGTTGATTCCGTTCATCCTTGAAAATCTCTCCGGAGAAACTTTCGAAAGATGGGTGGAACCTTTTATGGGATCAGGTGTGGTCGCGTTGAATGTTCGGCCGAAACAAGCCTTGCTAGCCGACAGCAACCCCCACATAATTGCATTCTACTCGGGTGTTAAGGAAGGTAAGATAACGGCTCAAATTGCTAAGGAATTTCTCGAACACGAGGGCAATTTGTTGGTAAAGGGCGGTGCTGAACATTACCTTGCGGTTCGCGAACGTTTCAACCAAAGCCATTCGCCTTTAGATTTCCTCTTTCTAAACCGCTCTTGCTTTAACGGCATGATTCGCTTTAATCGAAACATGGGTTTTAATGTCCCTTACGGACATAAGCCGGAGAGGTTTGCGCAGGCCTACGTGACCAAGATAGTTAATCAAATCAAAGTATTCGCATTTTTCGTCCAGCAAAACGACGTCGATTTCACCTGTCAGGATTTTCGAGCCACGTTGGCGGATCTTAGAGAAGGAGATTTAGTTTACTGCGACCCACCATATATCGGCAGGCACGTTGATTACTTCGACAGTTGGGATCACGATGACGAGGTTGCTTTAGAGATGCTCCTAAGCAACTCGGGTGCAAAATTTATTGTCTCTACTTGGGCGGGTAATCATCACCGATCAAATAAGTATCTTCAATATACTTGGAAGGATTATAAGGTAGTGACGACCGAACATTTCTATCATCTGGGAGGACGTGAAGAAAACCGAAATCCTATGACCGAGGCATTGGTCTTAAACTATCAACCGGTGGTAACGCGTAAGGTCGACGTCTTTCAGCCGGCGCAGCAACCACTTTTCGTTTGATTATGAACTGGCTCGACAATGGCGAAGTACTAGGTTCGATCGGCGAGTTTTTGGCCGAGGACATCGGACGCGGCGATATAACGACGGCGGCGACGGTCGAGTCGGAGGTGCGCGGGCTTGGGCGATTTTTGGCGAAGGAGTACCTCGTAATCTGCGGGTTGGAGGTGGCGGAGGCGGTTTTCCTGCATCTCGACGCCGAGATCTCGGAGATCGAAACCTCTTACAACGAAGGAGACGAGGTCGAGGAAGGCACTGTTTTCGCTACGCTGAAAGGTTACGCCGATGTGCTGCTGACCGGCGAACGCGTTGCTCTGAATCTGCTCCAGCGCATGTCGGGCGTCGCAACGCTTACGCGGCAGTATGTAAAAGCGGTCGAAGGGACGAACGCACAGATCGTCGATACGCGAAAGACGACGCCCGGCCTGCGGCTGCTCGAAAAATACGCGGTGACGGTCGGCGGCGGAAAAAATCATCGGATGGGACTCGACGACGGCGTTCTTATTAAAGACAATCACATCGCTCTCGCCGGCGGCATTACCGAGGCCGTCATAGCCGCCAAACAAAAGGTCGGACATCTGCACAAGATCGAGGTCGAGATAACGAATTGGGCGCAGCTTCGCGAAGGGATCGAGGCCGGTGCCGATATAATAATGCTCGATAACCAGACGCCGGAGGAAGCCGCAAAATTGGTCGAGATGGCAAGAAGCATGAATCCTGCGGTGCTGATAGAAGCTTCGGGTGGAATGCATCTCGACCGCGTGCGTTCTTTTGCCGAAGCCGGCGTCGATCTTATCTCGGTCGGCCGGCTTACTCATTCTGCAAGAGCGGTGGATATTTCTTTCAAAATACAAACACTCTAGGCAGAACTGCCTGCGTAAGCACGTGGCCGAACCTCGACATAGAAATGAGCTGATTTTTTTCGGCGCCGCACCACCCGCTTACGCAGGTGGTTCCGCCATCGGTTTCAAAATCGGAATCCACCATATCGCCGCCATTGAAATGACCAGTGCGATAGTCGCGACGATTCCGCCCTCAACGCCGTAGGTTTCGCCCGTTAGCCACGCCGGGCCGCTGTCGATTTCTTTCAAAAGGGGTGATGATGCAAGGTTGGTCAACCCGCTGATCTCGATGCCGAAGATCGCGCCCTGAACCCAATTCCACATCAAATGCATTCCCCAAACAAACCACAGATCGCGTGTTTTCAAATACGCGATGCCAAACCAGATGCCTGCTAAGACAGTGTTCGCGGTCGAGATTAAACCTGCGTTCGGATTTCCGATGTGCACGACGCCAAAGAACAGCGAGGTGAGCGCGATAGCCAACCAAGCAAATCCCGAACGCGAAAAAGTTTGAAGAATGTAGCCTCTAAAGAGCGCTTCCTCGAAAGCCGCCGCAACCGCCAGTACCACAAACGAGATCGAAAGGGCGCGCAAAATCTGTGACGAATCCTGATATTCGTTCAAATGAAACTGCAGGCCGCCGAACGCGTAAGCTATCCCTACAGCGAAACCAAGCGTCAATGTGCCGAAAACGAGTCCAAGAAGCAGATGCTTTAACCAGCCTTTTGTGAACGCCGCGCCAAGCGCACGGAACGGCAAACCTTCAAGATACTTGCCGCACAACCACCCGACGAGAATCGCGGCAATTAGCATCAAAATACCGTTTACGGTGAGAAATACCCGCGAACCGGGCTCGATTCCCAGGTTCAGCGAAACAAGAATTGCAACGCCGATCGAACCCAGAATTAATGCGACAACTATGAATCCCGCGATGAAAACCGCAAACCGCCAGCCGCTGCGCAGCTTCTCGTTGCGTCCAAAAAAAATGGTTCTCACATCCATGATTTCGATTGAGTGTAGCGAAATCTGCTACACTCCACAACCAAAACAGCTACGTCGCGTATTATGCTAGACTACGGGTTATGGAGAAGAATGCTCCGCCAAAAATGAGCCGTCTTGCGACGTGGGTACTCGGCATATTTGTGCTACTTCTTCTCACGGTTCTCGTCCTGTTCCAATCGTCGAATCTTTGGAGAAACCTGTCGGTCGAAACCGCGAACGACACGTTGATTCTTTACGGCCTTTCATCGCTGAATTTTGTAGCGTTTGTTGTTTTTGGCTTCATTTTTTTGCGAAGCATAATAAAGCTTCTCCGCGAACGCAGGACGCTGCAGTTAGGCTCGCGTATCAAGACGCGCCTGTTTCTTTATTTTGCGGCGACGCTATTGCTGCCGATCATCGCAATGGCGGGGTTTTCATATCTCTTTATGAACCGGGCGCTCGAACGTTGGTTTACGCAGATCCCCGAGAATGTCGTTCGGAGATCAAAAAACGTACAAGATAAGGCCAATGCCGACCAATCCGTTCGGCTAACCGAAACCGCGAACATGCTTGCGGGTTCTCACGCCGGTCGTGACTTTACCGTCGAAGAAC
Organism: Blastocatellia bacterium; assembly: GCA_052387555.1. Lineage (GTDB taxonomy): Bacteria > Acidobacteriota > Blastocatellia > Pyrinomonadales > Pyrinomonadaceae > OLB17. The sequence continues at coordinate 5,571 of JBQTJB010000319.1, forward strand.
TCAAATCGATCATTTCACTCGGCAACCTCACCTATGCCGGCATTTTTACATCGGACGGAGACGTGACCATTTCGGCGGAGCGAGAATTAGCTTCGGGTAGTCGCAAAGAGTTTGAGCAAATTATTCAAAAAATAAAAACAGGCGGTACAACAAACCCTGAATTAGCCGACGGAAAAGGCTACGACGCTGCCATCGCCGAGCTTGGCGACGGCAAGCGGTTGGTTATTGTTTCGAACATTCGCCTCGAAGAAACGCTCGGGCAGATGGTTGAAAGTGCACTAATTGAATTTGACGATCTAAAAGCAAAGCAGGTCACGGTAACGCAGATCGGTTTTCTTACGCTCGGCTTGCTGACGTTTCTTTTGATCTTTGCATCGTCTTGGACGGCATTTTATTTTGCACGCGGACTTACCCTTCCGCTAAAGGCTTTAGCCGAAGGTGCGGATGAAATTGCGCAGGGCAATCTTTCGCACAGGGTCGATGTTATGGCTGAGGACGAGCTGGCGTTGCTGGTTGCGACCTTTAATCAAATGTCGGCAAAACTCGAAGAAAACTCGGTCGAGCTGAACGAACGCAAGCGTTATATTGAAACAGTGCTGCAATCGCTGCCGACTGGCGTGGTTTCGTTCGACGCGGAAAATCGCGTGAGCACAATCAATCATGCCGCCATCAGCATTTTGAATCTCGAAGATGCGGACTTCACAAGACTCGAACTCGAAAAGCTGGTCAGCGATGAAAACCGGCTGATTCTGGAACGTGTAATATCGCGGGCAAAACGCATCGGGCACGCTTCGGAACAGACGGTTTTGAAACGCGAATCGAGCGAATCTAACGGCGATTCATCGGCTATGCCCGTGGTGATCACGGCGACGGCGCTTGCCGGCCAAAGCGGAGCGGTTCTTGTTATCGAGGATCTTTCCGAATTGATCGCCGCCCAGCGGGCATCGGCATGGCAGGAAGTTGCCCGTCGAATGGCTCACGAGATCAAAAATCCATTGACGCCGATCCAGCTTTCGGCCGAACGCATAGCGAAACGGTTCGCAAGCCAACGGGCAGAACCGCCTGCGTTAACAGGTGGCGTGGGGCTTGCTGTTGAATCCGCTAAATTCACAAGCGGAAGCTCGATTAAAGATGAAAGCAACGCTCAAGTGATAGTGGACGGAACCGACACCATTCTCCGCGAGGTGCAATCGCTAAAATCTATGGTCGATGAGTTTTCGCGTTTTGCAAGGCTGCCGAACGCAAAGCTCGAACCAGGCGATCTGAACGAACTCATCCGGCAAGTGTTGGCGCTCTATCAGGATCGCCACGACGATGTCAGTATCGACGCCGAGCTTGCCGCCGAACTGCCGCAGGCGATGATCGACCCGGAACAACTAAAACGCGTTTTCGTAAATCTCATAGACAATGCGATAGAGGCTTTTGACGAAACCCTTACCGATAAGGCCATTATGGTAAAAACGCGACACGATTTAGCCCGCGATATAATTGTTGCCGAGGTGGCCGACTCAGGAAAGGGAATCGACCCGGCGGATTTTCAGCGATTGTTTCAGCCTTATTTCTCCACCAAGGGCCGAGGAACGGGACTCGGCCTGCCGATCGTTCAGCGAATCGTCGGAGAGCATGGAGGAAAAATTAAGGTCGTTGCAAACCAGCCGCGAGGGGCGAAGTTTATTATTGAGTTACAGACTGCGGCCTAGTTGATTTGATGCAAAATTCGAATTTAATAGTTGACGAAGAGCCTGACGTGGCGACAAGTTTCGCAGCGAAATCCGGATTCGATGTATAATTTTTTTGATATGACAAACTCTCAGACTTTAGAAGTTTTGAACGTATTGAAAGGCCTCCCGTCCGATAAGATCGATGAGGTGAAGGACTTCGCTGTTTTTCTGCGCGAGAAGTACGGAACTCAAGATACTGCTGATATTAGCGACGAATGGTCGGAGGAAGATCTTCAGGAGTTTGCAATGGCCTCGTTTGAATACGCGGCAACGACGGAAAACCAAGGGGTTGGCGAATGAAACCCGGTTCCGTGGTCACGGTCGACTTTCGTGGTGTAACCGGGGTGAAAAGACGCCCAGCGGTAGTTGTGTCCAGTTCAAGTTACCATTCAGAGAGGCCGGATTTGATTCTGGCTGTCGTTACGAGCTAAATATCCAAAGCTACCTCGAAAACAGATTACGTGTTATAGGATTGGTCAGTGTCAAATTTAACAAAGTCTTCCGCCGTACGAATGTTCCTGGTGACCAGTCCTAAATCGAGCGTCAGCTATATTGGCGACCTGTCAGAAACAGACTTTTCTGAAGTGCGGGAACGACTGAAAATTGCGTTTGAGTTTTGATGTCTGCATCTATCCTAATTGTTGACGACGAACGCGGCATCCGCGAGACGCTTCGCGGGGTATTTGATGAGTATCTAACTGTGGAAACTGGCACGTTTTCCACTTATTATCGGAAAACTGTCTTTTGCTGTCTGAGCTTTTAATTTTCATCACGACAACCAAAATATACGTAAGACAGGCCAGGAATAAGTTATTATTTATAGGAATGATGAATAGCGAAACGTTAAAAGCAGTTTATCGCGATGGTACGTTGGTTTTAGATAAACCGCTTCCAATGGCAAACGGTGACGAGGTCGAGGTCGTCGTGATTGGCAACGATCGAGACAAATCAGGCGGACGCCGAGTCGCTGAGCGGCTTGCTGAAATAGCCGCGTTGCCGCTTGAAGGTGAAACAGAGCCGTTTTCAGGACGCGACCATGATCGAATTCTTTATGGAAAGGCGAACGAGAAATGATATTTGTCGATTCGGGAGCATGGTTTGCGAGCGTGGTGGAGGATGACGTCGATCACGTTGCAGCAAAGAATTGGTTTGATAAGAATTTTGAAAACCTGTTGCTTACAGATTACATAATCGATGAAACTCTGACATTACTTCGTTCCAGGGGCGCAGAGAGTAAGGCATTGGAACTTGGGAAGTTGTTCTTCGAAACCAAGGACGTTTTTGTTCATTACCTTTCTGAAACTGAAATCAAAGAAACCTGGAACATATTCAAGCAATATTCCGACAAAGGATGGAGTTTTACCGATTGTTCAAGCAAGCATATCTGCGAAAAACTGCAGATTACCAAGACCGTTTCCTTCGACAAACATTTCAGACAGTTTGGTTCATTAATCGTGCTTCCTTAACCTGTGCTTAATCCAATTCTTATCGTTGACGACGAATCCGGCATCCGCGAGACGCTTCGCGGCGTGCTTGAGGACGAGGGTTTTGACGTGACCGCGGTCGCAACCGGCGAGGCTTGCCTCGATATTATCAAGAAGCAGCATTTCGCGTGTATTCTGCTTGATATTTGGCTCGGAAAGGGAATCGACGGGCTTGAGACGTTGAAACGATTGGGAGAGGAAGAAAACGATGCGGCGGTTGTTATGATCTCCGGCCACGGCAATATCGAAACAGCGGTTAAGTCTACAAAATTAGGAGCTTTCGATTTTATCGAAAAGCCTTTGAGCCTCGAACGCACGGTCGTCACGGTCAAAAACGCCGTTCGACAACGGGAACTTTTGCGCTTGAACGAACAGCTTCAGAGCGAGCTTGCAGACGAATACGTGATGGTCGGCGATTCGGTGGCTATGCGTGCCCTGCGAAAACAGATCGCGGTAGTTGCCCCGTCGGATGGACGAGTGCTTATTTCGGGCGAAAGCGGGACCGGCAAGGAGCTTGTCGCACGCGCGATCCATGCGCAGTCTAAAAGAAAAGCATCGCCGTTCGTCGAAATAAATTCTGCGGCTATCCCCGAAGAATTGGTCGAATCAGAACTTTTCGGCCATGCAAAAGGTGCCTTCTCCGGCGCGACGGCGGCAAAGAAAGGCAAGTTTGAAATTGCGGATGGCGCGACGCTTTTTCTGGACGAGATCGGCGACATGTCGCCGCGTGTTCAGGCAAAAATGCTGCGCGTTTTAGAGGAACAAAGATTTGAACCGCTCGGCAGCAACGCTCCGATAAAGGTCGATGTCCGCGTTATTTCGGCGACGAATAAACGCCTCGATGACCTCATAGAAAACGGCAATTTCCGGCACGACCTTTTTTATCGGCTGAACGTGATCCCGTTTCAGGTTCCTCCGCTTCGCGAGCGAGCCGAAGACGTCCCGGCCCTGATCGATCATTTTAATCAAAAATTCTCGCTGGATTACGCCAGGAAGCCAAAGCTTTTTACCGAGGACGCCGTCGATACGCTTCGCGACCACGTGTGGCTTGGCAACGTGCGCGAACTTCGCAACACAATCGAGCGCGTCGTCATAATGGTCGGGAAACAGAAGATCGACTCCAAGGACTTGCCCGAGCTTGGCGCGACCGATGAAAAACCCGCGTCCAGTTTTCGTTTCCCGTCCTTCAAGGCTGCGACCGACGCGTATCACCGCGAATTTATTCTGCACAAACTTGCCGAATTTGAAGGGAATGTTTCGAAAGCGGCGGATGAGATGGGCGTCGACCGAAGCCACCTTTACCGTCGGATGAAAAATCTCGGAATCCAGGCAAAATAGTTTGATCTCATCAGGGTTTATGATGAAAA
>JBQTJB010000320.1:0-39766 GCA_052387555.1 Blastocatellia bacterium
TACCAATGTCAGAGACTAAATTCCGTAGTGGCTTTGCTGCACTCATCGGTCGTCCTAATGCAGGAAAATCGACATTATTGAACCGCGTGGTCGGCGAAAAGATCGCGGCAGTCTCCAATAAGCCTCAAACAACACGTCATAAAATTCAGGGAGTTTTTACTAACGATCTAGGTCAAATCGTCTTCGTTGATACGCCCGGCGTTCATAAACCCGGATATCTGCTTAATCGGCGAATGATGTCGGCAGTTCACGACGCTATTCTTTCGGTCGATGTCGTCGTGCTGATACGTGACGCAAGTGTTTCGACCGGAAACGGAGACCGATTCGTTCTCGAACTTGTAAAAGAGTCGGGGAAAAAAGCGATTCTGGTTCTTAACAAGATCGACAAAATCAGGGACAAGACGCTGCTGCTTCCGCTAATAGAATTTTATTCAAACGAGTATGAATTTTCCGAAATCGTCCCCGTGTCCGCGCTTAAGGGAGATGCCGTCGATAACCTGCTTTTGCAAATCGTTCGACATCTGCCTGAAGGCGAACCAATCTTTACGGAAGACGAGCTGACGGACCAGCCGATGCGCATCATTGTCGCTGAAATGGTTCGCGAGAAAATTCTGGCAACTACCGGCGAGGAAATTCCTTACGTGACCGCCGTGGTCACTGAACAATGGGACGAAAGCGACCCGCAGCAGCCCAGAATTTATTGCGCCATCTACGTCGAACGAGACTCTCAGAAAGGAATCATCATAGGCAAGGGCGGTTCGAAATTGAAAAAGATCGGCACCGATGCGCGAGCCGATATTGAAAAGCTGCTCGGCAGAAACATTTACTTGCAGCTTTTTGTAAAAGTCGTTGAAGGTTGGCGAAATAACGAGAAGGAACTGGACGACATCGGTATCAAAAAATGACGGCCAAACCCAATAGCTGGTTCGCGATCGAAATTTCTGTCGAACCCAAAGTGACCGAAGCAATCGAATTTGCATTTAACGCCCTTGATTCGCTCGGCAACGAGATCAGCCAGATGCCGAATGACCGAATTGATTTCGCTGTCGTGATCGGTTATTTCAAAGCATTACCGGATGACCAGATAGTTCATGACGAACTTCATTACGCCCTCCGGGCTTACGGTTATTCTGAGGATGCAGTCAAATCGATTACTCGAAGAGAGGTCTTAAATACAGATTGGCTTGCCGAATGGAAGAAACACTGGAAGCCGACCGTTGTCGGCAGATTCAGTATCGCCCCGCCCTGGGAGGATGTTGACGGCAATTCGAAGATCGTTATCAAGATCGAGCCAAACATGGCTTTCGGAACGGGCACGCACGAAACGACAAAGCTATGTTTGAAAGCTATTGATAAGGAGTTTGAACCGGGCGAGAGTTTCCTCGACGTCGGGACAGGTACAGGAATACTGTCGATAGCGGCGACGAAATTAGCCGCAGAGTACCCTGAGAGATCAGGTGGAGGCCGTCACTCACATCAAAACGCGCATTTTTCGGTAGGTTCTAAAATTAAAAACTCAGTGGTCTCTGTGGCTAAAATCTTTGCCTGCGACACGGATAAAGATTCAATCGCGATCGCCAAAGAAAATGCCGCGTTGAACAGCGTAGCTGAAAACATCGAGTTCTCCACTGGATCGATTTCTTCCGAAACACCGCGATCCGATTTCGTTTGTGCGAATCTGACCATCGATGTCATTTTGCCAATGCTGGCATTGCTTTTGGAAAAAACGAAACGATTACTGGTTCTGTCCGGCATTTTGCGTGAGCAGGAAGAAATGATAGTTAAAGCCTTGTCCGATAATGTATTTGAGGTCAACCGGTTGGGTGAATGGATAGCCGTAGTGATCCGTAAAACAGACTGATTCCTGACAATCTAATTGTCTTTCTTAACGGGCGTTGCCGACGGTATATCTCCGTCATCGGTTATCGTGATTATTGGTGTCCGCGGTCTTGGTTTGACGCTGCGGTTTACATAGCGAAACACGGGAGGCAGTTTTGGCGAGACGATCTTTGACGGAGAAAGCGGTTCGCTGCGTTTTAGGATCGCTCCGCCGCGTCCGGCCACCCAAAGCTGCGTGCCGCCGCGATACGCGACTGCATGCAGCACTTTTCCGGTTATATTCAGTTGCTGATCCCAGGTTTTGCCGCCGTCGGTAGTAACGAGCACGGTTCCGAATTCACCGACAGCAAGAGCCTCATTCTCGCCAACGGCCGTGACTGCAAAGAGATTTGCCTTGGACGGCGATTCCTCATCGATCCAACTCATTCCACCGTCGTTCGTTCGCAGAATAAGGCCGTTTGCGCCGACAACATAGCCGATACGGTCGTCGTAAAAACTGACGGAGTTGATATTTTCAGAGACGTTTGTCTTAACTCGTGTCCAAGTGTCTCCGCCATCGAGTGTGATGAGGATCGTTCCCCGGTCGCCTACGATTACGCCTTTCGTATTGCTGACAAATTTGATGTCTTCCAGCCACGAGCGTGTGCTTGATTCGACAGTTTCCCAATATGCACCTGCCGTTACGGTCTTTAATATCGTGCCGTTAGCGCCGACCGCATAACCCACCTTTTCTGATACAAAATAGACGCCGAAAAGGTCATCCGTAACATTCGAGATGCCTTTGCCCCAACTTGCTCCGCCATTGATAGTGCGTAGCACCGTGCCTTTATCGCCGACAACCCAACCTTTTTGATCGTCAAAGAAATTCAGCGCGTTCAGGTTCGATCGTATGTCGGTGAATGCCGGAAGCCATTCGCGTCCGCCTACGTTCGTAAGCCAGATCCGGCCGTTCGACCCGACGGCGATGCCGATCTCGTCGTCGAACATGGCGATGTCGTTCACATCTTCGCGTGCGCCGCGTGAAAGCCGCTGCCAACTGTAGCCGCTGTCGTCGGTGCGAACCATCAGGCCGCTCTCGCCAACGGCCCAGCCGGTAAATGCGTCGGTAAAATGAAGCGAAACAAGTGTTGGATTGGTTCTTATATTGAACGGTAGCCACGTCGAACCACCATTCGCGGTCATCCACGCAAGTCCGTTTGCGTCTGTCATCGAACCGTTTTTCGTATTGGAAAATGACAGCGACAAAAAGTCGACGCGGCTAAAAACATCTGCCTTTTTCCACGTTTGTCCTTCGTCCTCGCTTCGCACGACGCATCCGTTGGAACCAGCCGCAACTATATGGCCATCGCTGAGATAGGAAACGCCGGACATTGTCGAATTTGCGCATGGAACGTGCATCTGCCAGGTTTCGCCGCCATCTGTGGTTATCATTACGGCTCCGTTTGCTCCTGCGGAAGCGGCCCGTTTGCCGTCAAGGGCTGAGACTCGGTAGAAATGTTCCTTGCTCGCTGAATTCTGCCGAGTCCAGTTTGTACCGCCATCGACGGTCTTTAGCACTGTCCCGTAAGTGCCGACAGTCCAACCTAAGTTTGGATCGGCAGCAGCGAAACTAACGTCGTATAGATGGTCGCGCGATTCGATGGTAACGGTCCGCCAGTTTTCACCACCGTTGCTTGTTATAAAAATGCTTCCGCGCGCTCCGACGGCAACTGCATTGCGGCGATCTTTTACAAAAACGGACGAGAGCGAAACGTCGTAAGGCAGCAATTGCCGCTGCCATGTAAAACCGCCGTCTTCTGTTCGCAAAATCGAATTGTCGGCACCAACCGCGAATCCGGTGAGTTTGTCCTTTGCAAAATGGATCGAATTCAGCGCATTGCCGTGCGGCAGCGGGTTCTGCCAGACCCATCCCGAACTTGAGCGTTGTCCAAAGGTGCAAAAATGGCCGCAATAAAGCACAAAAAGCACAAAAATAGTCCTTAAAAATCTGTGTTTACCTGTGTGCATCTGTGGCCAATTGTCTTCTGCGTTTTTCTGTGCCTTTTCGCGGCTATTTAGATCTCTGTAACCCCAATCCCCAGTACGGCTTCTTCGAGCATTTCCCGATCAACGATTCCCGTCTTAGCGATCTTGCGGGCGGATTTGTCGACAATCTCCTGAATCTCGTGTCCGTCGTGGCCTTTGATCCACTGCCAGTCAATCTGGTGCTTTGCTGCCGCCTTATCGAGTCGTTCCCACCATTCGTGGTTGGTCTTTCGACGCCACGTGCCGCCCATTGTCTCTACTACATACCGCGAATCGGACAACAATTTCACCTTGCATGGTTCTTTTAGATTCTCAAGCCCGATTGTAGCGGCCGCGATCTCGGCCTGTTGATTCGTAGCACTGCCGAGATACTCGCCAAACGCCTTCCAAATTCCTTTAAAGCCAAGCGCCGCGACAGCCGCGGCACGCGTAACGCCCTTGCCGTTACCGAGGCTTGAGCCATCACAGACTATGGTAACTTGTTTCATAAACTGGGAATCCAGGCGCCCACGCCTGCAAGATCGCGGAGCGATCTAACTAACGAAACCCCCTGAAATTATCTACATATTTTCAATACGTGCTTATGCAAGCGGGACGCTTGCGCTCCAGTCAATCCCCGACATGAATCTCGTTATCCATATATCCTTCAAACGTATCGTCGTGCGATATGACGAAAAGTTGGTCAAAGTGTCTGATCTGTCCTATTTGCATCGCCAGGTTCTCGCGTCGTTCGGCATCCATGTTGGTTGTCGGTTCGTCAAAAAATGCGATGCGTATGTCAGAAAGCTGTTTGAGCATCGCTAGCCTCACGGACAACGCCGCTGCCATCTGCTCGCCCCCGGATAGGCTTACGAACAGTCGGTCATAGCCGCTTTCTTCCAAAATGATTCCGTAATCTTCGGCCCATTTAAGCGTGCGTTCGGCGTTTCCGGTGATCTCTCGAAACATCTGGTTCGCTTCGAGCGAAACATGATAAACATAGTTTCTTGCAACGAGCGGAGCCGCTTCTTTCAAGGTCGTGCGGATAAAATCGGTCGCCTCCGCGACCTTTTCGAGTCGCTCTTTTTCGCGAAATTCGTCCTGCATCGATTTGCGGATGGCCTGAAGACGTTCAAGCTCTGCCGCAAGTTCGGCCTCGCGTTTCCTTGCTGCTTCAAGCGTTGCTCTGGCCTCCGCCTGGTTTTTTTGCAGTTCGATAAATTTCTCTTTTTCAAAGAGATGACGCTCGCGGTCGTAGTTTTTGCTTAGTGTTTCAAATTTTTTTTCGGCCTCAATAAGTCGTTTCTGAATTTCAGAGGATTCTTGTTTTGCATTTTCTAACTTAAGTTCGCGTTCCAGAACGACAATAGCTAGCGCCTCGTTCGCAATAAAAATGCGGTTTGACTCGGAGGTTCTGTCGCGCATCTCGGTAGTTTCTGTCCAATGCCGGTCGAGATCTTTGTATTTTTCAAGTTGTTCGACAAATATCCGGCGGTCGCTTTCCAGCCGTTCGGTATTCTTTTCGATGTTTGAAAGCTTTTCGCGAATCTCGATCTCGCGGCCGGCCTCTTTTTCAAGAATTGCAATCTTCCCCTTTGGGTTGTCCAGTGCTTTCAAATCGGATTCGGTTCGCTGAAGATGGGTTCGAATCCGAGAAAGGTTTTCGGACTCTTTTTCCAGAACCGCTTTTTCATCGTTTAGCCGTTTGCCCTCATCGCTGATCTCCGTTTCGCGATTTTCAAGCGTTGCAATTTGCGTTAAGAACTTCGCCCCCTCTTGCGAAGTTTTTAACGCGGAAGAGACTTGAGCGTGCTCAGTTTGCAATACCGAGATTCGTGATTTCAATTCTCCAAATTGGCTCGTTACAAAACCCTCGAGCGTCTCGCCTTCCTTCAAATTGAGACATTTCTGAGACAAGATCGGGCAAAGGCCATTTTTGATCTCTTTTTGAAAACGCTCATCGCGATCGAGCGCGGCCTGCAGATTCGCTAATTCCCGAACGATCTCTGTGTCTCGATTTTGAAGCGTTTCGAGACCGGCGGCCTTCAGTCCTTTTTTACGGGCCACATTTAGTTGGGCAGAATTTGCCCGATAGCTTTCACGAAGGCGTTCGATTTTGTCGTCAAGGCTTTTTATCTGATTAACAGACGCCTGCGCCCTTGCATAATCATTCCGCAGCTTTTCGACTTCTTTTTCAAGACGTTCCTGATCAGCGATAAGACCCTTTAGCGATTCGATGGCTGCATGGGATTTTTGTATATTTTCCAGATCTTGCTGAAGATGTTTCTGATCGGCTTTCACCGCAACTATCGCTGCCTCGACTTTCGCAAGCCCGACCTTTAGCTTTTCACGTTCGATCCGTTCTCGTTCGAGCTCGTTCATGCGGGCGAGAGCCTGAGAATGACGTTCGGCATCCGCCCTAACTTGTGTAATTTTCGCGGCTGCATTTCGAGACTGGGTCAGATCGGCTTCGTATTGAGCAAGAATGATCTCTGCACGTGACTTTTCGGCTCGAAGTTTTTCAACCTCGGACATAGCGGCGTTCAACTTTTCTTCGGCATCATCTAAAACCTTTACCTGCAATTGTTTTACAACGATCTCGTTTTCTAGTTCATCGACGAAACGCGACAATTCGGCAGTTTGTGAAGCGAAAGCTTTATGTTCTTCTTCGACCGAGCCGATACGGGAAATTTCGCCTTCGGCACGGGCGATCTTTATGTCGACGAGCGTGATCTGCCGTTCGATATAGCGTGATGTTTTCAGAAGCTCATCAGCCCCGCGGCGATAGTCTTCCACCTTCAGAAGCGTGTCGAAAGTCTTTTTTCGTTCGGCGGCAGTTGCGAGAAAAATCGCGGTGAATGTACCTTGTGGAACCCCGATGGCGTGTTTAAAAAGCGATTCAAGATCGGTACCTGGTTCGACGCCTAAATGCTGCCATAGAAATCGCGTAACCTCCTCTTTTTTGTCGGCAATTCGCGTCTTTAGTGCCGGGTCATAGACGTAGTAGCCCGTTCCGGTGTCGCGATATACTGTGTATTCGCGCTCGTCCAGACCGCTTTCAAGTGTTACGCGTACCGATCCTTTTTTTTCTCCCCGGCGCACGAATTCGTCCTTTTTATAACTCAAAAGATCGAACAGCGTCCACGCGATCGCCTCTATGATCGTTGTCTTGCCCGCACCGTTTTCGCCGGTTATCGCGGTCGAACCGCGTGAAAATTCGAATGTTGCGTCGGCGTGAGATTTTATGTTCTCAAGCTCGATCTTTGTGATATGCATCGGTTATTCTCTGTCTTTTATACCGTTATTAAATAGTAAGATAATTACGGTTAAAGAAAAAGAATCGACTGAAACTTATGAAGATCGAAACGGGTGAAAGTGTTCTGCTGGTGCTGCATACGCCACGGGAAAAGCTGATCGGGATTTTGGATGAGATAAACGCTGCCGGGGTTTTTATTCGAGGAATCGATCTTGGGTACTTCGATGATTGGTGCGCTTCAATTGCAAATGGGGAGCATTATCTGCCGATGAGTGATTATTTTATGCCGATGTGGCGAGTGGAGAGAATGACCAGGGACGAAGGTTCCGAGGGTTCACCGTCGATGGCAGATGTATTCGAACAATGGACAGGAAGGAATTTGGGTGAGTTTTAAGCCGCTATAAACAGTCTACTGTTTAGTAATGGCGATGTTGCCGCTGCTGGTCGTGATATTTACCGTCGCATCGCCGGAACCTATCTTGGCTTGTAGATTTTTGCCACCGGGTGAAATTGTTTCGTAAAAAATTTCCCAGGGAAAAGCACATTTGAGCGCACCGTAGCCGTAGGAAGCGATGATCTTAAAGGATGAAGCCTCGGGAAGTGACATTTTGATCGAACCGTTCGAAGTTTTGAAGCTGTAAATACCTCCCGGCAGAAATTTACCGTTGAAAAGAACCGAACCCGAGATTGAGTTTGCTTCGATCTGGCGGTGATCCACCTCTTGCATCGACAATGCCCCGCTATTCGTTTTAGCCTTAAACAGATCGCCTATCTGGCCCGGGCTGACCTCAACGGCAACAATGTTGCCTGTGGTAGTTTCCAAAGAGATCGCCCCGGCCGAGTTTTCGACCATCAAGCCGCCCTGATATGTCGCCGCTGTAATGCCGCCGGCAATATTCCGCAGGAAAATGTTGCCGGAAATATTCTTTACGTTCACTTTTTTGACTGAATCGATGGTGGTTTCCGTGGTCCGTCCCGAAAGATTGAGGCTCGCTTTCATAGGCACGTCCAATTCAATACTTGCTCCGGAAAGACAGTCAGACATCGGAGCGGGGGTCGCTCCCTCAATCGCGGTATTTGTTATCCACAACCAATTGGGTTTGCCCGACGCGGCGTCTTTTTCCTGAACGCGAATGCTCGGCTTTCTACCGGACTTTACAAAAACTCGTACTTCGTTGCGTTCCCAGCCGTTTACCCTCAGGTTTCCGTTGGAAACACAAAGTTTTATGTTTACGTTCGAGTCAACCGAAATCGATTTTTCGGACGTGCTCGCCTTTATTTTGGAGTGTTCGGAATAGACTTTGTCGGGCGTCGGGGCAGTCTCAGGCTTGGGTTTCGTGACCACATCGGCCTTTGGTTTAGGTGGCTTTGGCACGTCATGCTGGGCAAATGCGACAAACGGCATAGCCGCCCCAAGACACACGGATAATGCAAAAACCTTTGTGTTCCTAATGCTTCCTTCCATCAAACTCACCAAATTGGCTATCTCATGCTAACCAAAAGCTCTTCGCGTTGGGCAACCGAATTGAGCAGATCGATCTTGTCCTGATACGAAGAGTAAAGTATCTGCCTTGCCGCCTGATTTCGTGGATTTTTCCGCACGACTTTCTTCATTTTCGTGATCGCGTCATCGACCACGGCCATATCCCGCTCAAACGCCACTCGCGTCGCGGGCGTAAGCACAGTATCTTTTTGTCCGTCGATATTTTGATTAAGATCGGCAATCGTCTTTATGTAGCTTTCTTCGCCTGGCAGACTCGTATCGAGAAGATATTGCGGCCGAATATCGTTCCGTTGTTTGTTCGCGTCGTCTACAAGTTTTTTCACTTTTTCTGGAGGAAAATTCGACCCATTAACAAACTTTGGTGCAAGAGCCGGAGAATTATCGTCCGCAAGACCAGTATTCGTAACAAGATTAATTGAATCCGGCTGTGGATTCGAAGATGTCATTATAGTCTGAGTACTGACTGCCGTATCTACTGGAACCTGAACACCAGACCGCAGGCTCCAGACCGCGGCAACCAATGCAAAAACCACAAGAACGCCGGCGGCTGCTGTCAGCGAGGGGCTTGCAAGCTGCGACGCAAAAAATGCATAAATTTGCTGCCAGAACGGCGCGCGGCCTTTTTCGACCTCGATCGATTCGTTTATGCGGCTCCAAAGACGATGGGTCGGGACAAGCGTGTTCAGTTCGCGTTCGAGGGCAGAGAATACCAATGAATTCTGCTCTTCCGCTTCGGCAAGACTAAGGGCACAGGCATCACACGCCGATATATGCTCGGTAACCTTCAGCGAGATCTCTGACGGTGTTTCCCCGTCAAGAAAAGCTTGGATCATTCCTATTTCCAGGCAATTTCCGTTCATAACGTATCTCTCCCAACCTTGCCGTAGAACCTCATGAATTCCGCACGCGCCCGAGCCACATATGTCCCGATACTGGTCTCGTTCAGCGAAAGGCTTTCGGCGATCTCTCTATAAGACAAGCCCTGTTGTTTTAAGACGAGACAGCTTCGAAGAGGTTCTTTTACCTTTTCCAAAGCCCTATTTATCTCGTTCACCTCGGTCTGCTGCTCGTACTCGTCTTCAACCGAAAACACGCCGCTTTCCACTGTTTCTTTGACGTAATTTTCGTCCCTTGTGTTCGCTCTAATGTTCCCCCGCACCGTGTTTTTGGCGACATTCAACGCCACTCTGATAAGCCACGGGCGAAGCATTTCAAGGTCGGCTATCGAATCCATATTTTTGTACAGCCGAATAAAGACTTCTTGAGTCACATCCTCGGCAAGTCCCGGATCATGCACGACCGACCGCGCCGCCCGAAAGACAGTCCGATGGTGAAGCGTGAACGCCTCATCGAACTCGATCGTTTCTCTCGTTACGGCAGCCGATGTTTGCTCGGACATTGAGTCCACAAGTATTTCCGCGCTTTTAGTCATCTCAGCATCGATCAATGCTTGTCATATAAAATACACCACGAACCCTTAATTTGTGACAAGAACCGGGTTCAAAAACCGATAATTGTGGCGTTTTGCTCCATCTCGGGTAGTAGATTTCGCCCTTCATCGGCTGTAACGATGAAATTATGGCTGTTTTCGGCTTCTCCGATGACTTCCCGTATTGTCTCATACGGCCGTTCTGACTGAAAAAAATCTGCAAATCGGGGTTCTACTATCGCCAAACGCTTTAGCGAATCGTGCAAATGACGGCTGCCAATCCCGAAATCGCCAATCTCCGAGCCGATCACAAGCCTTATTTCGGCCTGTTCTTCAGTAAAAAAGGCTATCAATGAGGCCACTGTTCTGACTCCAGCTTCAAATCTCTCAGAAATTACCGAGCTTTTTCCGTTCTGTTCCGCCTCGATTTTCTCTCGAAGCGTCAATCCCTTTCGATCATCCGGCGGAATACGCGTGTCAAGATATACCGTAACCTTCTTGTCATCCTCAGCGGCGAATTCTCGCACGATCAAATGACGAGCCTTCGCGGTCGCTTTCCAGTCTATCCGCCGCAAATCATCGTTAGGCTGATAATCTTTCAAGGCGAGCAGATCCTGACCGGAACCGCGTTTGTTTGCCAGTAGCTTTCCTGCTTCAAGCGGCAGCTGCTCCAAATCACCAAAAAACTGCTCTATCTTTGGAAAAACTATGAGTTCAGTCTCTTTTGCGGGAAGACGGCGGCGGTGGCGGAAAAAGCCAAACGGAAATCTGGTCGAAAGCTCGAAATCCTTGATAAGAAAACGTCCGCGATTCGGGAAAATATGCTGCGCCCTGGTTTCGGTCGTTTGATTTCGCGGAACATGGATAAAGTAATCCAGCGTGCGACGGATGATCGGCGGACGCGATAATCGTTCGGCGAGTCGTTTTGGCAGTATTTTTCGCAGGTCTTCCGCTGCAATGGATTCCTCGCGCTCCTTTCCCCGAACCTCCGCAACCACCGACACGCTTGGAAGCAGCCGTTTCCGGTTTTGTATGCTGACCAGGATCGGCGTCTCCTCACCCGCAAAGATAGTTTCGGGAAACCGCATCTTAACGTCGAGTTTCTTCAAACAGATGCCACCGGCGAAAAAGCCCACGATCATTGCGGCGGTCAGAAATGAAAGAACCAGAAACAGAAGATTGTTGCCGGTGTTCCACGCCGAAAATCCGACAATAGCTATCAAACCAAGCATTATCGCACCGCCAAGCGTGAATTCGAATGGCAAATTTAGCTGTGAAGCCTCTTTGCTTGCGTTTCGCGCAAGCGGCGGCACTACAAAAACGAGAATCAACAGAACAAATACAAGTGACGCCCCAGCAGAAATTCCCGCCAATCTTGGGTTACCGCTGCGATGGCCGTAGATCGTCAATCCGGCTAGCCCTACGCCGCCGACAACGACGATCAAACCCAATGCCGCATTACGCAGATCGCGAATGCTGAATAGCTGGCTGATTTCTCTGAAATTCATTGTCGCGAGCAAATTAGATAGGCACGCTCACCCTTTGCAGAATGTCCTGAAGAGCATTTTCGGCTTCTCGATTGCGGTTCTTAAAGCCCGAGGCACGCGAGTTGACAATGACGCGGTGAGCAAAGCAGGGCATGACAAGGCGTTTTATATCATCGGCGATGCAATAATTTCGGCCTTCGATCAATGCCAATGCCTGTGCCGACCGGAACAACGCGATTGATCCGCGTGGGCTTATGCCTAGTTCCAAAGCATCGCTTTTGCGAGTCGCCTCGACAATTTGCAAGAGGTAATCGACCAGGGATTCATCCAACCGCACCTGCGTAACCTGTTCCTGCAGCCTTAAAATTTCGGTCTGTGAAAGAACCGGTTCGACAAATTCGAGCGGGTTCACTCTTTCGCGGTCGCGCAATATCTGACGCTCATCTTCGGTGCTTGGGTAACCCATGTGGAGGCGAAGCATAAACCGGTCCAATTGAGATTCAGGGAGCGGATATGTGCCGTGATGCTCGGACGGATTTTGCGTCGCGATAACCATAAACGGCAAAGGCAGCCGCCGCGAAATGCCTTCGACCGTTACCTGCTCCTCGGCCATTGCCTCAAGCAAAGCCGATTGCGTCTTCGGCGTGGCGCGATTTATTTCATCGGCCAAAACGACGTTTGAGAAGATCGGCCCGGCCGTCCATTCGAAATCGCCGGTTTGCTGATTGAAGATCGAAAGGCCGATAACGTCAGACGGCAAAAGGTCGGACGTGAATTGGATTCGCTGAATGGAGAGGTCGAGCGCCCTTGCAAGAGCGTTCGAAAGTGTAGTTTTGCCGATTCCGGGCACGTCCTCTATCAGCAAATGGCCCTTGGCGAAAAGCGTTACAAGGGCGTACTTTACGGTCTCGTTCTTGCCGCGAATAACACGCTCTATAGCCTGTTCAAGCTCGCGGATCTTCGCGGATGCATCAATTTCCAGTGTCCGGCTCAGCCTGGCGGCCTCGGTTTCGGTTACAACCCAATCTCTCATCATATTTGCGGACATATGTCCAACCTTAAGTTTACAGGATAATCGATGCCGACGGCATCATAAATTTTGCATTGTTTCCAAGCCAGGAGTATTTTATCCAGTTAAATTTATGAACGATTCCAGACAGTTGCACATCTATAAACGCAGAGGTTGCAAATTTGTGCTAAAAACATCTAAACTTTTGGAACTTCCCCGACTTGGGTTCGTGAAGAAAAACGGAGGGTTCCCTTTGTCCTTATGAATAATTTTAGAAACCGCCTTCGCGACGAGCGCGGATTTAATTTGATCGAATTGATGATCGTTATAGCGATCATTGGCCTGCTTATCGGCGTCGGCGGCATTGCATGGGGTGCAATGATACGTACAGGCAACGAGGCAACTGCGGCACAAACACTCGACAAAATAAGAACGCTTCAGGTTCAGTACGCTTCTCGTAATCGAGGTAAATTTGCAAATTTCGACGAGCTGATTCGCACCGTCAGTCTTGATGAAGCGTTTGCCGGAGAAAGGCCGGTGAAAAATGGCTATATCTTCACTCTTACCGTCGAAGAACCATCGTCCAGTAGACCGGCTTTTTATTCGATAACCGCCGATCCACAAGTCGCAGAAGGTTTAACATCGACCGGAACACGACATTTTTATACCGATTCTTCGCTTGGAACAATTCGTGCAACGGACGAAAACCGGCCGGCAAAAGCCGACGATCCGTCGATCTAAACAAAGATACCGGGCCGACTTAGCTCAGTGGTAGAGCACTCGCTTCACACGCGATAGGCCAGAAGTTCAAATCTTCTAGTCGGCACCAGACGCAAAAAGGCAGCTCAGTTAAGAGTTGCCTTTTTTGTCTACCATCGAAAGAAATAACTTTATGCCAGATCACCCGAACGTTTTGCTATCACCAAAAAGCTCATGGAGGGCTTTTTGGGCTTGTCGTCGTTTTTGGGCGGCGGGTTGCCGCGCGGCGGCTTGTCCCCCGGTTCGATCTTAGGCGGCGGCGGCTTCGGCGGCTTGTCCTGGTCATTCTTTTGTGCCGACACCGCGAGGGCAAGCCCCGCGACCGCAATAAAAGTAAATATTAACTGCTTGAACGTTTTCATTACCGTATTTCATCCTCTTCCATTTTTCTAACGCATCCGGGGAAGAGGGAAAGTGCGTCGCTTTTCTCAAAGGCAATCGTAATGCCAAAGACGAATCTATGACGCTTTATCAAAGAATATGGTTGGAAAGCTTTATTCATGCATAAAAACTCCGTTTACAAAACTTTACGTTTTCGGTAATTGTCATACGAAATCGTGAATAACTCAAGCATTTCCGGCCCGCTCACTGATACAATCGCATTAATATGACCGAAACATCAACCGGCACCGACCGGTTTCGAGCAATTCTAGTGCTTGCGGCAACGTTGGGAACGATAGCATTCAACTGGCTCGGCGCAATGGGCCGGATAGGCGGCGTCACGCCCGAGATGATCTCAAATAAATATCCGACACTGATCACGCCCGCCGGTTATGCCTTTGCTATATGGAGCCTGATCTATCTGGGTCTGTTCGCTTTTAGCATTTTCCAACTGCTCCCGGCGAATGTCGCACGGTTTCGAAGTACTCGCTCACTCTACATTCTTTCATGTGCATTGAATTGCGCATGGATATTTTTCTGGCATGGCGATCAAATTGCCATTTGCTTTGTTTTGATCCTGGCGCTCGCGGTCGTCTTGTTTTTTATAAATTACGGGCATCGCCAACAGGGTTCGGTCGGCGAATTTTGGCTTGTCAAAGCACCGTTCGGGATATATTTCGGCTGGGTCACGGCAGCTACACTCGTAAATTTTGCGATACTGCTTGTCTATTTGAACGTCCGGCTTTCCGAAACAGGCGGGACACTTCTTGCCGCCGGTTTGATCCTTTTTGCGGCTTTGTTGAGCGTGATGATTCGGATCAAGCTTTTTAATTATCTTTACCCATTGGCCGTCGCGTGGGCGCTGACCGCGATTGCAGTAAAGCAAAGCGGACATACACTTATCGTCGCTGCATCTGCCGCGGGCGTTGTCACGTGCTTGATTGCGACGCTTAGCTTCGTCGTAAATCTGCCGTCGTCCGAGAATCGAGAGTAATCAAACGTCTTCAATGAACAACGGCAAAATCTGCATATCAATCTGTCCCAAAACGGCGGAGGAACTTTTCGAACACATTCGCAGGGCCGAGCAGCTGGCAGACGTAATCGAAGTGCGGTTCGATTGCCTCAGCGGCAACGATTTCAAGACGGTATTCGGCGGCCTAAAATCCACAAAACCTATTCTTTTCACTTTTCGTCCCGAATCACAGGGCGGGCAAACCTCGGACGATATGAATCAAAGGCTGTTTTTCTGGATGTCGATGTTTTCGGAATGCGAGATCGAGAAAGACTTGATGTGGCTCGATAATGAGATCGACTTGAAAGCGGCGTTAAGCTGGCCGGAGGGCTACACGGCCATTAGATCGTTCCATGATTTCTCCGGAGTTCCGGAAAACTTAACGACAATTTACGAGGAACTCGCGTCATACGATCAGGTCGTGAAAATAGCAGTTTTGATCTCCGACATAACCGATGCGATCCAGATCTGGAAGCTTCTCGAACGAGCCAAATCCGAAGGCAAACGAATCATACCGATCGCAATGGGCGAGGCTGGAAAATGGACGCGTATATTGGGGTTAGCTAATGGTGCATTTTTGACTTACACTTCGCTTGACGCAGGTGCCGAGACGGCTCCGGGGCAGATAACTGCAGCGGACATGACAAACGTCTTTCGGGCAAGGGAGCTTGACGAAAAAACCGAGGTTTATGGGATAGTTGCGGGCGATACGAGTTATTCGGTCTCTCCGTGGATGCATAACACCGCATTTAAAGGTGCGGGAATGAACCGCGTTTTTGTTCCGCTCCAGGTTGCCGATCTTGATGAATTCATGCGGCGAATGGTCAAACATGAAACGCGTGAGATCGATATAAATTTTAGCGGCTTTTCTGTTACTAATCCGCATAAGCAAGCAATAATGCGACACCTCGACGAGATAGACGAAACCGCCGTAAAGATCGGTGCTGTGAACACGGTAAAGATCGTGGACAGAAAAATGCTCGGCTTTAACACGGATGCTCCGGGATTTATTGCCCCTCTAAAAGCATCGTTTGGCGATCTGAATGGCATAGATGTCGGTGTCGCTGGGGCCGGCGGTGCGGCCAGGGCATGCATCTACGCATTAGCGCAAGAAGGAGCAAAGGTTTCGGTTTTTGCCCGCGATCGGAAAAATGCTAAAGCAATTGCCGATGAATTCGGGGTGAATGTCGGCGAACTTTATGTCGATGCTGACAAACTTGGTATCGACATCATCGTTAATGCCACGCCGCTTGGAACAAAAGGCGGTGAGGAAGAGGAGACGATTGCAACCGCGAAGAACTTACGCGGAGTAAAACTCGTTTACGACCTTGTTTACAATCCTTGCGAGACGCGTTTGATCCGCGAGGCAAAAAAAGCCAATGTCCCGACGATCGGCGGACTTGAGATGTTGATTGCGCAAGGTGCGAAACAGTTCGAGATATGGACGGGCGAATCGGCACCGAAAGAAGCAATGGTCTCGGCCGTTAAGAAAAAGTTAGGAATGTGATCGAATTGATCCGGAAAGAATTTGATCTCGAAACAGTCTATGACGCCTGAATCACTTAATTGCCCAAACTGTGGGGCCGCTGTGATGAGCGACCATGCGCAGTGCGAATTTTGCCGTTCACGGCTGAAAACGGTGGGCTGCGCGGCGTGTATGGGAATGATGTTTCTCGGGAGCAAGTTCTGCGGCCACTGCGGAGCAAACGCTTATCAGGCCGAATTGCTCGACGACGAGAATCCTGGCTATTGCCCGCGGTGCAAAGTGAACCTGCAATCGCTAATTATCGGTAGTGTTCACATCCGCGAATGCGAAAGCTGCGGTGGTTTTTGGTCGGGCGTCGAGGCGTTTGAAAAACTTTGTGCCAGTAAAGAGCAGCAAGCTACGATAATTAGTTTTACAGGCAGCTATGCTCATCCGAACCCCGATCCACCTGCCATTTCATACGTTCCCTGCCCAGACTGCAAACAACTTATGAACCGCAGCAATTTCGCCCGCTCGTCAGGCGTCATCATTGATATGTGCAAGCAGCACGGGGTGTGGTTCGACGCCGGCGAACTGCCAAAAATAATCGATTTCATCGACAATGGCGGTATCGACCGCGCACGCGAAAAGGAAAAGATCGCGATTCAGGACGAACGAGCGGGGCTACGGGACGAAGAAAGAAGATTGGCGATGATGGCGCGGCGAACCGGAGCATCGCAGATCAACGATGACAAATTTGATTCGGGTTTAGGCGCAATTCTCTCGAAGCTTTTTGATTTATAAATGAACGACCGCTACAGCAGACAAATTCTCTTTGGCGCGATCGGCAAGCGTGGGCAGGAAAAGCTGCTGAATTCCCGCGTCTTGCTGGTTGGGTGTGGTGCTCTTGGGGCTTCGCATGCAGAGATGCTGGCGCGTGCCGGTGTCGGAAAACTACGAATTGTCGATCGTGATTTTGTCGAATATACAAACCTGCAGCGACAGACCTTGTTTAAGGAAGAAGATGCCGAGAACCGGATGCCGAAGGCGGTCGCCGCAAAGCAGCGGATCGGCGAGATAAATTCCGAGATAGACGTTGAGGCGACAATCGCCGATGTAAACAATTCAAACGTCGAATCTCTGATCGACGGATGCGATATTGTGATGGACGGCACCGATAATTTTCAGATCCGCTATCTGCTCAACGATGCTTGTGTAAAGCACAACAAGACATGGATCTACGGTGCTGCCGTTTCAAGCTACGGCACGACGATGACGATCATCCCGGGCGAATCGCCGTGCTTGCGATGCATCTTTGAGGAAATGCCGGACGCGGGAAGTTCACCGACGTGCGATACGGCCGGCGTGATAATGCCGATAATTTCCAGCATTTCGGCTGTTCAGGTCGCAGAGGCTGTAAAATTGCTGGTTGGTGACCGCAAATCACTGCACGGTTCGTTGATGCAGATCGATGTTTGGCAGAACGATTGGCGAAAGATAAAGCTCGTTGGGCCGAATCCAGAATGCGTAACGTGCGGCAAACGCAGCTTCGAATTTCTTGACGCCGAATCACAGGAATTTGCGGCAGTTCTTTGCGGACGTGACGCCGTGCAGATCGCCCCGCCGCGGCCCATAGTACTTAATCTCGACGACTTCGCGGCAAATCTTTCGCATCTAGCCGGTATCAAACAAAATGAATACCTGGTTCGATTCACTGTTAAGAACAATGAAATAACTATCTTTCGTGATGGGCGTGCGATCATTAAAGGAACTGATGATATTTCGGCTGCACGTTCGCTTTACGCAAAATACGTAGGCATGTAAAATTTTGTGATTTTGCTTCGATGAAAGAACTGCAACGCCGTAAACTCCACGGCCATCCTGAAACGATATCAACAAAGATACTCTGATGGCAGACAAACCCAAAATAGTGATTATCGGTGGCGGTTTTGGCGGGCTATGGGCCGCGAAGGCATTAGCGAACAAGCCCGTCGATGTAACACTGGTCGATCGCAAAAATCATCACGTTTTTCAGCCTCTGCTATATCAGGTCGCAACGGCTGTGCTATCGCCGGGCGAGATCGCGATGCCGATCCGACGAATACTTCATTACGCAAAGAATATCGAAGTAATTTTGGGCGAGGTCACGGGCTTTGACACAGGGAACAAGAAAGTGCGTCTTGATGACGGTTCGGAAATTTCGTTCGATTATTTGATAGTCGCTGCAGGGGCTCGCCATGCTTATTTTGGAAACGACGAATGGGAGACATCGGCACCTGGATTGAAAACTATCGAGGACGCGGTCGAAATTCGCCGCCGCGTGCTGCTAGCGTTTGAGTTGGCAGAGCGCGACGCATGCATGAAAGGCACGCATAAACCCCTGAATTTCGTTGTCGTGGGTGGTGGCGCGACCGGTGTCGAACTCGCCGGCGCGATTGCGGGTATTGCACGTCAGGCGTTGGCAAAAGATTTTAAATCCATCGATACGCGTAAAGCTCATGTCGTACTTCTCGAGGGATCGGATCGAGTGCTCGGAACATTTGCAAGCGACCTTTCGGAAAGCGCGAAAACCCAACTCGAAGACCTCGGCGTCGAGGTACGGCTGAACAGTTTTGTTAGCGACATTACTCCGGGCAAGGTTAAGGTCGGTGATGAATGGATCGAATGCGATGTTGTCCTGTGGGCGACCGGTGTCGCCGCGTCGCCGCTTGGCAAACAATTGGGCGTAGAAACTGACAAAGCGGGCCGCGTGTTTGTTCAGCCTGATTTGAGCATTCCCGACCATAAGAGCATTTTTGTGATCGGCGATATGACCTCGCTCAAACAAGAGAACGGCGAGCCGGTTCCCGGCGTAAGCCCAGCCGCGATGCAGATGGGAACCGCGACCGCCAAAAACATCATCGCTGACATTCAACAAAAACCTAGGAAGGACTTTCGTTATGTCGATAAAGGCACAATGGCAACGATCGGCCGCAGCAAGGCTATTGTTGATATACAGGGCTTCCATTTCACGGGTTTCATCGCGTGGATGATGTGGCTGTTCCTCCACGTGTTTTTCCTGATCGGTTTCCGCAACCGCATAATCGTAATGCTCGAATGGTTCTGGGCGTACCTCACTCGCGAACGCAGCGCGCGGCTTATCACCGGCGACGCCGAAGAGCTTCGGGATGCAATTGCCTTCATTGAAGGCGAAGAGATCGTAAAAGTACCGGCAAATCTTTCGGAAAAGAACAAAGTAAAAGCCAAGTCACCGTTTTAGGATCGATGTATGTTGGAAATCCGTACGCCGCGCGGTAGTTCGAGTGTCTTTTTGCGTCCGGATAGAATATATTTAGAGGAACTTAGATTCACCCTCGCATATCGTACGCATGAAAACAATTTTTCTTTCGTTTAGCCTCGTTCTTATCTTTTCAACAATTCTGAAAGCCAGCGAACCGCAAATTTGGTCGGTAAATTCGCGCACCGACTTTCTAAAAGGCGATTCACGGGGCGTTTCCATAGACGCTAACGGCACAATAGCACTTGCTCCGAAACTTACGGAAGTTTATAAAACCGAGCAGCCGTACGTGTGGTCGAGTGCAGTCGACGGCTCCGGTAATGTCTATCTCGGGACCGGCTCCGAGGGTCGTATTTTCAAGGTCGGCACGAATGGTTCGGGGTTGTTGTTCGCCGATCTGGGCGAATTAAATGTCTCGGCGATCGTTATTGGAAAAAGCGGAGAAATTTTTGCCGCAACATCGCCGGACGGCAAGGTGTATCAAATTGACAGATTGGGCAAACCGTCGGTTTATTTCGATCCGAAAGAAAAATACATATGGTCGCTTGCTGTAATGGGTGACGGCAGTTTGGCAATCGGAACAGGTGAGAGTGGAAAGATATATCGTGTACGGTCTGCAAATGCATCGCCGGAGGCTTCCCTCTTCTTTGACACGAGCGAGACACATATCATTTCGCTCGCCGCAGACAAAACAGGAAATCTTTACGCCGGAACCGACTCGAGTGGGCTGTTGCTCCGCTTCGGTGCAGACGGCAAGCCGTTCGCTCTGCTCGATTCATCTCTTCGCGAAATTCATGAACTTGCCGTCGGGCCTGACGGTTCGGTCTATGTCCTGGCGCTAGGAGAATCGGCATCGGTCGCAAAGCCACCCGAAACTTCCGCCGCCGCGGCCGATGGCAAATCCGTGTCGGCAGACAAACCCGTTTCATCGACGCCAGAACCGCCTCAAAAAAGCCGTAACGACCTGACCGGTGCGAAGTCGGCCGTTTACCGTGTTTTGCCGGACGGCGGCACTGATATTCTTTGGTCGTCTGGAACCGTAACGGGATTTGCGATTTATGCACATCAAACCGGCTTGGGCGTTTTGCTAGGCACGTCCGACAAAGGACGTATCTATAATATAAGTAATGACAGCCGCGAAACTCTGGTACTTCAATCCGACGCCGGACAGATCTCCACGATCTTTAGCCATGGCCCGAATCTTTTTGCAACATCCAGTAATCAGGGAAAACTGTTCAGGACCGGCGGTGACACAAATCAGGAAGGAACCTACGAATCGTCGGTCCTGGATGCAAAATCTTTTGCTTCATGGGGAAATATTTGGTGGCGGGCTGGCGGCATAGTTGCGATAGAGACGCGTAGTGGTAACACAGAAACGCCCAGCGAAACATGGAGCGCCTGGGAAGCGGTCAGATCAGAAGCTCAACGCGGCCGCGTTGCCAGTCCCAAGTCGCGGTTTATCCAGTGGCGTGCCATTCTTAAAGCCTCTGCTGCACCCGCATCGTTGAGCGAAGTAAGCGTGGCTTTTCTGGCGCGCAATATAGCTCCCGAGGTTTTATCGATCACTATTCTTCCGCCAAATGTTGGGCTGGCCGTCAACCCGCCGATACAGCTCGATCCGAATATTGAGCTTTCGGGCCTTGATCCGTCCGTTTTTGGAATTCCAATTCAATCGCCTCCGCCTAGAAGAGTTTATCAGCGCGGAGCTAGAGCCTTTCAATGGGCCGCCGAGGACAGAAATGGCGACAAGCTCGTTTACGATGTCTTTTTTAAAGAAGCAACTGAGTCGAATTACAAACTGTTGAAGGAAGGTGCGTACGAGAATTTCTTTTCGCTTGACGGGCTTTCGCTTGCCGACGGCCGTTACACGATCAAAGTAATCGCAAAAGATTCTGCCGGAAATCCTGCGGGACAGTTTGCCCAGGGCGAACGAATAAGCGAGCCCTTCGATATCGACAACACTCAGCCCGCGGTAACTGTTTCAGGTCAGCCATCGGTCATTGGCGAAAAAGCTCGCGTTACTTTTTTAGCAATTGACAAATCAAGTTATCTTTTCCGCGCTGAATACAGCGTAAATGGCGGAAGCTGGAAGGCCGTTTATGCAGACGATGGGATCTCAGACGGGCCGGATGAACGCTACACTTTGGAATTAACGATTCCTAATCCCGGCGAGTATTCTGTGACTCTGCGCGTTTTCGACGCCAGTGGAAATGCCGGAAACGCTCGAACGGTCGTTAGAAAATAAGAACCGTATCGAACACAATTCATATGCCAATTCCCAAAAACAGCGTTGCTGTTATAACCGGAGCGGCGTCGGGCATCGGACGGGCTTTGGCGGTTCGCATTGCGGCGGAGAAGGTCGCGGGTATCGCAATCTCAGACGTTGATGAACGTAGTTTGGTCGAAACCGCGGCTTTGGTAGAAAAGACGGGTGGTCATGTTATCTATCGTGTTTCGGACGTCTCAAAGCTGGAAGATGTCAAAGCATTTGCCGACGCCACGCTGGGGAGATTCGGTCGAGTGACCCATCTGATAAACAACGCCGGTGTCGGATTGATCGGGACGTTCGAGCAGCTTTCGGTCGAAGATTTCGAATGGCTGATGGGAATAAACTTCTGGGGCGTGGTTTACGGCTGCAAGGTTTTTCTCCCAACTCTGCTCGAACAAAAGGAGGCTCACATCGTTAATGTTTCAAGCGTTTTTGGGCTGATCGCCCCCGAGGAGCAAAGCGCCTATTGCGCTTCAAAATTTGCCGTCCGCGGTTTTACCGAAAGTCTTCGTCATGAGCTTTCCGAAACGAATGTCTCTGTTTCCTGCGTACACCCGGGCGGCGTTAGGACAAACATTGTCCGAAATTCGCGCGTTGGCGAAAGTGCAGATGGTGAATGGAAGCTACAAGGAACAAAACTATTCGACAAGATCGCAAAGACCACCCCCGAACAAGCCGCTGACGATATCATCGCCGGAATCGAATCAAAAAATCCTCGAATCTTGATCGGCAAGGACGCGCGGGCAATCAGCCATCTCTCCAGGCTTTTCCCAAAAAATTATTTAAGGATGATCGAGCGACTTAACGGCCACAAAATGAGTTTGCGAAAGAAGTAGCTACTTCTTCGGCAACGTCATAGTCTGTCCTTCAGAGTCGATTTCGAGCAACTTGGTCGTGCTGTCCGTAACGCTTGGCGGAACGAGATCACCGGTTTTGTATCGGGACTCCGGAGCAACAAATTCGGTACGGGCACTTGGCAAAACGTTGTTTAGAACCGAGCCACCCATGAAGTTCCCCGAACTTGGCGCAACCGTCGGCTGCGATTGCTGCATTTTGCCATACTTTAGATACTCGGAAATTCCTTTGGCTAAAAATGTGAATGCCGGGAACAACATTGCCCACCACCATGATCGGCCGCCGGCAACACCGGTAAAAAACAATGCCATAGACACGACGATAAATCCGATTCCGGAAATAATGCTCTTCACAGCATCAGCGTAGACCTCATTCGGATCATTTCGGTGTTTCGCTTCGTGATGAATGTGAGCAACGCCAGAGTCCGTAAGATTAGCGGGAAGACTGCCGCTCATCGCCGCCGAGACATTACCCAGATCTACGCCGCAGCTCCGGCAAAATTTGCCTGTTTTCGGATTTTCTGTTCCGCATTTTGGACAAAACATATTTTGTTCAACCTTTAACGGCACGCTGCCGTTTCGCTTCGAAAAGTATTACGCCGGCGGCAACAGAGACGTTCAGAGATTCTATTCTTCCATACATCGGAATTTTTACCAATACATCGCAGTTTTCAGCCACCAGCCGATGGAGCCCAGAGCCTTCGCCTCCGAGGACAAGAGCCGAACTCATTGTCCAATCCCATTCCGTATACTCCATTTCAGCATCGCCGCCGGTGCCGACAACCCAAATATTTTTTGATTTCAATTCTTCGATCAAACGGTTCAAATTCGCGGCCTTTGCAACCTTCACACATTCCGTCGCTCCTGCAGACGATTTCACCACTGTGTCGGTTAGCCCGACCGCTCGCCGTTCGGGAATTATCACGCCGTCCGCTCCGGCACACTCGACGCTTCGCAAGATCGCTCCCAGATTGCGCGGGTCCTCGACCCCGTCAAGCACGACAAGCAACGCCTCGCCCTCGATTCCCTGCAATATTTCATCTACATCGACATATTCCGCCGCTGCCGCAATTGCGACAACTCCCTGATGATTTGCCTCTGCCGGAACAAATCTAGCTATGTGTTCACGCGGCATGCGGTTTACCAAAACACCGGCGTTTCGAGCAAGGTCTGAAATCTCCCGAAGCCGATGTTCCTTTGCACCTTCGGCGATCATTATCTGATCTATCCGCTTGCCGTTTGCACGTAACGCCTCGAGGACCGGCAGCACGCCATAGATCGCCGTAGTAGAACTATTTGCGGGTTTTGACGGTTTAGGATCGCTTTTTACATTTTCGGGTCTTCGCCGTCCCGCTCCTTTGCTTTTCATTTTAGGTGCCACTGAAGCCTCGAATAACGGTTGAACTGATCCAGATTGCTAGAGTGAGCCGAATTCGAGAGTTCAAGCTTGCCGAATCCGTGACGGATCAGGCCGAGCGAATCCTTTCGCTCTATTAGTGGCCAAGCTTTGTCGAGCACGCTTCTAAACTCAAGATAATCGTCAATGAGTCGGGCATTGATGGTAAATTCCTTTAGCCGGACGACAAGCATCCTCATATTCTCGGACGCAACAAGTCCCTTTTCATCACCAAGGCAACTGAAATCAAACCCCGTGGTTGAAATTCGCCAGCCGTCGGAATCACTTCCAGAATAAATATCTATCACCGGCTCATCGGAATCAATTTCGGTTTCGTCCAGAACCGCGCTTTTCCCCTTCTTTCGCTTTTCCACCGAGTCGCGTCGCGATTCGAATATCGAACCTGTAACGATCAGCGAAAGTTCATTAGCCCTCGCTTCTACTTTTTTGTTTGTGTTGAAAAGCGTTAGTTCCAGAGACTCGCCGGTAAAGCGAATCGAACGCAGCCGCACGGGAGAGCTTGCTGGTGAAAGAGCTTCATCACTTACGACCTTGGCTTCGATTCCTGTGGCGGACAAATACTCGACTATAGTGCCGGCCTGTTTTTCTGACTCTGCCCTGACCATCGGAACCGGTCGCCGCCCCGACAATGCCAATTGTACAAACTCTTTGTCGATAGAGAGTTTAGAAGCAATTGCGGTGGCGTCAATATGGGATTGCGCTGACGGAAACACTATGACGTTGTACCCTTTCTCCCACGACTCAAGGGAACGCAGATTAAACTTTGCCTTCAGTTCCATGCCTTGCGGCAGATCGAGTTCGGAACCGCAATAAAAACAGGCGGAACGGTTCGGCGGGTTGGACTTGCCGCACTTACTACAGCCGATCAACTGCTCCGGTTTAAAGGCAATTTGTTCCGACGTAACCGGTATGCCGCCAACACGCTTGTTTATGTCATTTGTCATGAAATCCCTGCTCATGTGCCGCTGTCTTCTGCTTTAATTTTAGCATCATGGACGGCAATGTGCTTGACCGAATTGGTTCATCGTTGCAAACTAGGGGTTGGCCGGTTAAAAAAGCAGTAACGTATTTTTTACGGATCATCTGACATTTATTAACATTTGTTTTAGCGAAGTTTGAATTTAAGAAGATTAATCGGATTTGGAAAAACAGATTCTGTTATCGACCTCAATCACCAGATTTTGAGATTATCCGCAAGCGTCACCTGCCATTTTCTCGGCCGCTAATTTCGGTTTAGGGGTCAAAAATATGCAGTTTGATACAACTACGAGCTCCTCCTGGAAGTTTGGGCATCGGGGACGAGTTGCCGTTTTTATCGACGGAAACAATCTTTTTCACGCCGCGCGTTTTCATACGATAGATATCGACTATAACAAGTTGCTTCGCATTCTTTTGGGTGACGGACGGCTTCTGCGTGCCTTTTTCTACACAGGCGTCGATGTCGGCGCCGAGCGTCAACAGGGCTTTGTACTATGGATGCGGCGCAACGGTTTTCGCGTAGTCCAGAAAGAATTGAAAACGTTCTACGACGGGACGCGAAAGGCCAATCTCGATGTCGAGATAGCGGTCGATATGCTGAGCCTTGCCGGCCGTTACGCTACAGCAGTTCTTGTTTCGGGTGACGAAGATTTCGTCTATGCGATCAACGCAGTTGCTTACAAAGGCTGCCGCGTTGAGGTCGCCGGGTTTCGCTCGAATACTGCTCCGAGGCTTATTGACGTTGCCGATTTTTTTATCGACCTTGGCGATATGGCCGAGTTGATACGAAAAGATGTAAATCAACAAAACGGCTACGACATTCCATCCTTCGTTCCACCGGATGCCTTAACTGTATCGGATACGGTACGGAACGCCGTTCGGGATAATTCGCCGCGTATCTTGAGAAATGGAGATCACGACAACCCGTTATCAGAGAGTGACGAGCAAATGCTCGACGGCTTCGTCAGGGTTACGGATGACCGATGAAACTGTTTACGATCGACCAAGCAAATGACATGCTGCCGGAGATCCGAACAAAACTGGAACGGATACGAAAGCTCTACGCAAAAATAGGTACATTCCGGGATTCGGCACGGGCGGCCGCGACTGCATCCGAATTTGGCGGCGGTATGGAGGGCGGTTCGAGTTACGTTCGCTCGCTTTACGAAGTCGGAAAAATTACCACGGAAATAAATGACGCCGGTGTACAACTAAAGGATTATTCACGTGGACTTATAGATTTTCCGTGCAAACGTGATGGACGTATCATACTTCTGTGCTGGCAATTGGGCGAGCCCGATGAGATCGAATGGTGGCACGAAATCGATGCCGGTTTTGCGGGACGGGAACGGCTTTAATAAAGCTAGATTACATAACTGTAAATTTTCTGTTTAAAGCACTTATTTAAACCTCGGCTTTGAAATCGCGGAAGCGCCAAGGTTTTCTGCGCTTTACTATTGACGACTTAAAGTAAATCCTGATAATATTCGGTTGCTTTACCTCTTTCGCGCTAAAAGCATTCACAATTTTCGACGCCTTAACGCCTATGATGTGCCCCGTTTGCAAACGCGATCTAGCACCAACCCTTTCTATTTGCCTTACCTGCGGTGCGATGATGAATGACACGGTTCGGGAAGAGCTTCAGACAAAGGTTTCTCAAACTGCTGAATCGTCCGTTAATTCCAGGTTATTGATGGATTCGCCGTCGTTGCCGGAATCAATTGCTCCGATTGCGTCCCCAAAACCACAGGCGCAGATCTTGCAAAATCCGATAACGTCGGGTTTATCAAAAAAAGAAACCAGCCCCACGCTTGTGGAATTTCAAAACAAAAATGCGACTCTGCCGGATTGGCGGCTTCAGCTTCAGAATTCCGTTCGACAACGCAATAACGGCAACCAGCATCGGATGCCTGAAACTGAAACTGACCAACCAGTATATCAGAAAACTCGGGCGACAAACGGAGCCAACGCCCTTAAGATTGAAATTTCCGAGGAACCGACTTCACAACCCGTCAGTAATCCAATGCTTGAAAGCGCGTTAAAGCGTATCGAAGAATCAAGACGAGCATTTCTTCCGAAAGACGGCCGTCCATCCCGGCAAATGCCTTCGAACACAAAATCGGCAATTCGAAATTATCCTTTTAACGTTGTTTCACGGTCAGCCGACCTTCCGACAGCACCGGACTCGCAGTCGAAAACAACCGCGGCCGCTCGGCCAAAACTTGTTTCTTCGCTGCGCATCGAAAAGAAAGGTTTCGACACAAACAAACTGCCGCCGATACCTAAGCTCTTGGTCGGATCTTTAGTTATTGAGTCGCAGCCAAAAGACGACTTTGACACCGCAAGAAATGCAGATCATGGCCGAATCGAGATAAAAGAGAGCATAAGAGAGGAAGAAATTTCGGAGATCGAAATCCCCGAAACTGAAGAGATCGATGACCTGGCTCCTTTCTCGATGCGATTTGCTGCCGGTGTTTTCGACTTGATCGTCGGCGGATTTGCAAGCGCAATTATTTTGTCACCCTTTATGCTCAGCGGAGGCGCGTGGCTGTCGTTGCCCGGATTTTTTGCATTCGCCGCGGCACTCTCGATAGTTATGTTCGTGTACCTTACCGGCTCTATCGCATATGCGGGAAGAACGCTAGGCATGAGAATTTTTTCGCTGGAGATAATCGATGCCGCCGAAAACGAATATCCGACGCTTCATCAGGCTGCCGTAAGTTCGGCGGTGTATTTGCTTTCGCTTGCCTTTGGCGGTGCCGGATTCTTGACCATGCTTTTTAACGAAGAGAAGCGTGCAGCCCACGATATTGTCTCCGGCACGCTGCTGGTCAGAGAATATTGATCGATCCTACTAGGTTTATATGAGCCCGAGCCTGATCTTTCGGCTTTGGGCTTTTCCATTTAACGATTTAGACTGAAAATTGTGGATATTGAACTGATCCGACGAATTCGACCGGAACTTGAATCTGTTTTGGCCGGAAACCGTTTCGGCAAGGTCTTTTCTTTTTCGCGTCACGAGTTTGTAATCGATTTTCGTCTGCCCGATTCTCAATATTTGTTCGTTTCCGTCGAACCCGTTTCGCCCCGCATTTACCTCATCAGACGCCGTGTCCGCGATCTCGAAAAACTCTCCGGCAATCTCTCATCGTTCGTGATAGCTCTGAAAAAAAGACTTTCGGGGGCGATGCTTAGATCGATAGTACAGGCGGAAAGCGAACGCGTTCTGAATCTTGCTTTCAACGGAGTCGACGATTTCGGCAATGCGTTGGAGTATTCGTTCGCGGTTCAGTTGACAGGACGGTCGTCGAATCTTTTCCTGTTGGACAGTAACCAACGGATCGTCGATGCTTTGCGTGAAACCAAAGGCGAGGGCCAGCAGGTCGGAGACGTTTACTCACCGCCATCCAGAGCGAAGGCACCTTCACAGACATATGAAATCCGTAAAAGATTTCCTGTCATTGACGGCAAACCGCTTTCCGAATTGCTCGACGCTTTTTACCTTGAAAAAAACGCGAAGTTCCGATTTCAGGAGTTGGCTAAAGCCGCCCGTGATAAATTGCGTTTGGAAAAATCAAAACGTGAAAAACTGGCGCGAAAACTAAACGATGATCTTGCCGCGCATGGCGACGCTGAAAAATGGAAACGCTTCGGCGACCTTCTGCTGGCGAACGTCGCAAATGCAAAACGCATCGGCAGCAGCATTCGTGTAATTGACTATTTCGATGACAATGTTCCCGAAATCGACATACCTGTCGACCTAAACGTCGCGATAACCGAAGCCGCCAAAAAGTTTTTCAAACGCTATGCGAAAGCAAGAAATGCTTCCGTCGAGATCGAGAAACGGTTAGGCACGTTGGTAACGGAACTGGATGATCTAAATAGGAAAATCGAGCGGCTGGAAGATGCGATTGCCGAACGGAATGAAGACTTTGTCCGAGAAGCAGCCTCCAGTGGACAAAAAAAAGTCGGAGAAAAAAGCCGAGAAAAGAAAGAAATTTCGACCTCAGGCAGCCGGAGTTTTATCTCCACCGACGGTTTCGAAATACTGGTCGGGAAGAAGGCAAAGGATAACGACTTTCTCACTTTTCGAATAGCAAAATCACTTGATACCTGGATGCACGCCGCCGATTATCCGGGCTCGCATGTGGTCATTCGCAACCCTAACCGCAAAGAAATACCGCAGCGAACGCTGATCGAGGCGGCTCAGATCGCCGCCTTTTACAGTCAGGGAAAGGCGCAACCGAAAGCGGCGGTGCACTACACGCTAAAAAAATTTGTGAACAAGCCTCGGGGAGCGGCTCCGGGCCTGGTCAGTTTGGCAAGTTTCAAGACGCTGCTGGTGGAACCAAAGATCGATCTGCCAACGAAATAAACTATTCGTTTATTACGTTTTCGACCGTTTCTTTCATCTTCTTAATTACCGTTGGCCCGCCGCCGAGAAATACTCCTCTAAGCCGTCCCTCGCGGTCAACAAGAACAGTCTGGGGCACGCCGTCGAATTTTGTTAATTTGTTAAATTCAGATGTCATTGAATTTGGTATTCTTGCAAGCTCATAGTTCAACTTCATATCGGCGGCAAACTTCTTTATCGCATCGATATTTTCCGGCAGCATATCGCCATTACCTACGTTAAGTCCTATTATTTGCAAACCCTTCTCTCCGTAAGTCTGCTGCAGTTCGACGAGATGCGGCATTTCTACACGGCACGGACCGCACCAAATTCCCCAAAGGTTGAGCAGAATAACTTTTCCTTTTCGGTCATCGACTTTCGTGGTGGTGCCGTCGATCAACTCCAGGTCCGCAGCTGCAATTGTTGCCGCGAGAGGCGGATAAGCAGAATTCTTCTTACCGGTCTCGGTCACTGGTTTAGCCACAGTGTTTCCGGCGCCGTTACTTTGGCCGCCAGTTACTGCATTTTTCGAATCGGCTGAGTTCGAACAGCCTTGAATGCCGGAGATTGCAATTGCAAAAAGAATAACCAATGTCAGTTTGTTCAAATTATCTTTCATCAAAACACCTTATCTATTTAATATCCTTCAATCTTAATACAATTAAAGTTATGATGACTAATATTCCGAACATAAGCATCAAAACTATCTGATTAACTACTTCGTTCATCCACGGGTGAAGAAAAGTGACGTAGCCGCTTAGGTTTGCAGGTATTATCTTCATTTCAGGAACTGAAAGTCTTTCGGTTAAATTAGTGTTGGTTGTAGTCCCGTCCTGAAATTCCCCGCCTGTGATTCGTTTGTAATCCTCGAGGTCGCTTTTTGCTTTCTCGATCGTCGCTTCATTTTCTTTCTCTATAAACTTATACAACCCCTGGCCCTTTGTCCTGTCACGCGGATTTGCGCCTTCGGGTTCGAGCGTTTCGAGCGTGGAGAAACGCTTCATAGTATCGAACGACCAAGCTGCGGGCATTGTCATCCCAACGACCTTGCTCACCCCGTTCGGAACGCCTGCAATGCCGGAAAAGAGTATTTGCGGGATCAGGATCAGCGGGATCAGGCTCGTTGCCATTTCGGATGTTTTAACAAGAGAAGAAACAAAAAGTCCCAATACGATCCCGACGCCTGCTGTCAAAAGCATCGCCCAAAATTGAGGGACACCGCCTAATTCACCGGGCATAGGCATTAGCCCGACGAGGTCAAAGAATTTGAGCGGCACGAAAAGCATAAAACACTGCAAGAATACAATTAGCCCCAACACGAAGAGCTTGGACGCAAGGTACGGCAGAATACCGAGGTTGAACATTCGTTCTCGTTGATAGACTGCTCGCTCACGAATTATCTCCCGTGCCGATACGGAAGCGCCGAACCAAACCGCGACGAGCGCGATAACAAAATAAACAAAATCGCGAGGCCTGTTTGCTTCCATAACGAAGAATGTAAGCAACGCAATTATAGGTGCCTGAGCAAATAGAATGAATAAATTCAGTTTGTCCTTTAGAAGCACTTCAAAATAGCGGCGAGACAGCGTAAACCACTGACGAACCGAACCGAAAATGCCGAGGCGTCGCTTTCCGGCCCGTCCGCCTTGCTGCTGAAAGTCGGTTTGCTTGAGCGGTTTCTCGATCAGCTCCCGATATTGCGGCGTCTGCAAAAAGTTCCGTCGCCAATGCTCGGCCTTTTGGTCCGTAGTTTGTACGGCGTTGCTGGCCGGAGAAGCTTTGTCAATCGACTCTTCGAGGCGATCATAAAGCTCTTTGAAATTCGAAACCTGCAGGTAGGACAATGCATCGTCCGGCTTGCCATAAAACACGAGCTTGCCTCGCATCAAAACGACGATCTTATCGAATAGCTTTACGTTCTCCATTGCGTGAGTCGTCATTATCACCGTTCTGCCGGATTCTGCGATCTGCCGGAAAAGACGCATAATTTTGTCTTCGGTCGCGGGGTCGAGACCGGACGTCGGTTCATCGAGGAAAATGACGGACGGCTTTGTAACAAGCTCGACCGCGATCGACACGCGTTTGCGTTCGCCGCCCGAAAGCTGGTTAATCGGGGCGTTTTTCCGATCGGCGATGCCGGTTACGTCGAGCACTTCGTCGATGATCTTAGCTATTTCCGCAGGCGAAACATCACGCGAAAGGCGAAGCTTGGCAACGTAATAAAGCGTGCGATAGACGGTTAGCTCCCGGTGTATAATGTCGTCCTGCGGAACATACCCGATCGCTTGTTTAAGCGAATCAATGTGGCGGTAAAGATCGAGGTTGTTGATTCGCACGGAGCCGCTGCTCGCGGGGCGAACGCCATTCAGAGCCTCAATCAAAGTAGATTTTCCGGCCCCGGACGGACCGAGCAGGCCGACAAATTCATTTGGCTGGATCGAAAGCGAAATATCGTCGAGCAGCTTCACTTTACTTCCGCCAAACCGTGTCCTCACTTCCCGCGTCAAATTAAGAGCGTCGATGCGTGTTTTCGATCTGGTGTCATAGACATTGACGCTGAAAGAAACATCGACGCGGATCACGAACGACCCGATCTGTACAGAATCTTCCGGTCCGATCGTTTGGCGGGAAACTCTTGCACCGTTGACAAAAATGCCGTTGGTCGAACCCAGATCATAGATTGAAATCTCCGACCCGGATCTGATCAAGCGGGCGTGATTCTTTGAGATCTGCAAGCCGTCCAGACGAATGTCATTCTCTTTGTCACGTCCTATACTTATCTCAGTCTTGCTGCCGAATCCGACAGACATAAGCAGCTGCGGTTGATTTGATACACCCGCATCATGTTTTGGCTGTTCCGTTCCAAAGTTGACGACCATTGTCTTTGAGACACTGTTTACATTTGCAGATTGGTGCCCGGCCACCCGCTGCCCGGCCAGGCTCGATCCGTGCGGAGCGATTCTCATCGGCGAATTAAACTTCAAAATAGGTCCGCCGAGACCCAGCTGTATCTCATCTCCATGGTAAAGCGGAACTGGCGCAGCAATTCGCTGGTCGTTTAGAAGCGTTCCGTTAAAGCTATTGTTATCAACGAGTAAATATTCGCTGTTTTCGATCCTTATCTCGGCATGTCGTCGCGAAACTGTTGCAGATGACGCATCGAAAATGATGTCGCAATCGAGTTCGCGGCCTATCCATGAAATCGGTTTTCCAAGTTTTAGCGGCGGCCGTCCCGATCCGTCGACAAAATCGAGCTGTGCCGAAGCGGCCGGCGGTGGCGGCGCGGAAGACTGGATTGGTTTCCTGCTCGCGTCCGCGACGCTATGTTCCGATGCGCTTGCAGCCGGTTGGATCGGCTTGGCGATATTGGGCGACGCGTCCGAAACCATTTCAAACCAGACAACTCGAAGAACCGGCCCGTCGACGCCGAACTGTATCGAATTTTCGTAACCGACGGTTCGCGGTGACGTTACCCTCTCGCCGTTAATGTATGTTCCGTAGCTTGAGTTCAGGTCGATCAAAAACCATTTGCCGTCTTGCCATCGAAGCTCGGCGTGTCTGCGTGAGACCATGGGAAACTGCGCGTTGGGAAAGGCTATATCGCACTCGTTGGCGTCGCGTCCGACAAGGATTACGCCCTGAGTGAAAGACTGTTCCGGCATTTGTTGGCCGCCGGCCCGTTCTTCCGCGAGAATTATATTCATCAAAAGATGCAAACGATTTCTTTAGAGCCTCAAATCGTAAGTGAAAAACAAAAAGCGTAGAAGATTTCCCTACGCCCACCGAACAAGAATAATTCGAGACATTAGTTTGTGCGAGCAAGCCGAAAACCCAGCTCCGCGCTCCGGCGGCTGCCCGGTGTTGCAATGCGAAACGTCGATGTTATAGCGTTAGGCCCTGTCGATTTCTGAAAGGCTGAACCTCCGCGAACCATGAAATGCGGTTCGGTCATCGCACGCAGTTCACCGGTGCTTCCGGGATAAAGGGCAGCTGGGGAGCCGGTCCATTCGAATACGTTGCCGATCATATCCTGAACGCCCCACAAATTCGGACACGATTTCGTGCCGACCGATGCCGGTTCGTTGTCAGCCTTGTCGAGCATGGCACACTTTTCGTCATACTTATCTCCCCAGGGATAAAGATTTCGTTTGTTGCCATTACGGGCCGCAAATTCCCATTCCTGTTCGGTCGGAAGACGGTAATTTGCGCCGTCTCGTTTCGAGCGCCATGCGGCAAAGGCCTTGATGTCGTCAATGCTAACGAACCTGACGGGCATATTTTCTTCACCGCCGATCGGCTTGCCGTTTACCCAGTGAGCCATAAATTTCTCGCTCGATGCGGGTTTATAGGACGCTGATTTTACAAATTCGAAAAACTCGGCATTCGTTACCTCTGTCTTGTCCATTCGGAAAGCCTGCACAGCAACTTCGTGCTCAGGTTTTTCCAGGTCCCCGCCGTCGTTCCGCCCCATTATAAAGGTTCCGCCCGGTATCTCCGCCATATCCACTTTCACCGGAATTGGCGTCGCGGCGATTGGTGTCGGCGTGGTATTGTTTACCGTGTTGCCGGGATCTTTTGGCTTTCCGCCGATAAATCCCATCATGTAAGCGCCGCCGATTCCAAAAGCACCTAAACCGCCCAAAAGCACGAGTCCCAAAACACCCATCAATATCGGCGAAAATATCGATTTTTGGGGTGGCTGTGAAAGTACCCCGATCTGCTGTGAACCGGTCTGATTACCTTGTACGACAGTCTTGTACATTTCGGAGGCCGCACGCTGCGTGTCCGACATATTCGCCGGTGTCTTTTGCGCCGGATGACCGCTGTACGCTATGGTTGCCGCCGGGATCGGTATCGCGCCGGCACCTGATTTTAGTTCCGCAATTACCTGCTGCGGTTTGCCGTCGCAAACTACGTCGGCGTACCAATCATCAAAACCGTCTTTGCTGACGCGAAGATGATGATTGCCGCTCTGAATTCCGTTAAGCGTAATCCACCCGTCCGGGCGGGTTTCACCGACGGCGACGTTATCGACAAAAACTTTTGATTGCGGCGGGTTGGTGAGAATATTCAGCGACGAAACAGGCAGCGAACCGCCCGAGGTGGTATGTATGCCGATAGAGTGCGGGTATACCGCTTCTTTCAGCTCGCGGATCATCGCCTCGACCGATGATGTCCGCTTGTCTTTTTCTTTTACCAGCGTGTGCAGAACAGCCGCTTCAACCTGCGGGGAAACAGAAATGCCAAGCTCGGCAAAGGTCGGTGCGGGGTCGCTTATATGCTTCTTCATGATCGCCGGAATCGACGAACCCTTGAAAGGAACGTCGCCGGCGAGCATTTGGTAAAGCATCACGCCGAGGCTGTAGATATCGGATCTGGCATCGGGCTCATCGTCAGCCCACTGCTCGGGCGCCATGTAATACGGCGAGCCCATCAGACCGGTTGTTTGCGCCTGTATGAACGAACCGAGAAGTTCTCCGGATTTGATCTTCGCAAGACCGAAATCGAGTATCTTTACCGCCTGAGAGATGCTCGGTTTATCGCTGCAGATCATTATGTTCAGCGGTTTTAGATCCCGGTGGACAATTCCCTGATGATGTGCCGCTCCGACACCCGCGCAAATAGCGGACATAAGATCCAGCGCTCGTTCAGGATCCAGCCGTTTTTCGCGGGCAAGCAGGTCGTGCAGCGATTCGCCCTCGACATACTCCATTACCAGAAACGGCAATTGTCCGTTCACGACTCCATAATCGTTAACGGCAACTACGTTTTGGTGGCGAATGGCGGCGGCGGCAAGTGCTTCTTGGCGAAAACGCGTAACGAGTTGCGGATCGTTCCCTACCAGGTCGGGAAGAATGATTTTAATGGCCAGTTGGGTCTTAAGATATGCATGGCGGGCTTTGTAAACGACTCCCATTCCACCCTGCCCAAGACGGCATTCCAAATGGTACTTACCTTCGAGCACGGGCTCGCCGGAAATCGTATGCATCGTCGGCATCCCGTCCTTTGGACAAGTCCCAACGCTATCTGTGTAGCAAGTTTTACAAAGCTGGCACTCTTTCATTCAATGCG
This sequence comes from Blastocatellia bacterium, assembly GCA_052387555.1. Lineage (GTDB taxonomy): Bacteria > Acidobacteriota > Blastocatellia > Pyrinomonadales > Pyrinomonadaceae > OLB17. The sequence goes on from JBQTJB010000320.1 coordinate 35,406, forward strand.
GAAAACGGCTCAAATAATATCCGAGAGAGGCGTGACCAATGTTATGACACGCCTCACTCCATGTTTTTGCCTCCGAAACACGTCTTGATTCTAGTTTTTTTAATACATTCAAGCAAGGTAAAACACGAACCAATGTAGTCTAAATCCCTGTGGTGGCCATTCTTTACAACACAATCCAAACTCATCCACGAACGACGATATTCACTAACCGCTTAGGGACGACAACTACCTTCATAACCTCTTTTCCGTCTGTATATTCCCGCACCTTTGAATCGGCAAACGCCATTTCCCGAAGCTGCTCCTCGGATGCGTCGGGCGAAGAATAGATGCGTGAACGCAGTTTTCCGTTGACCTGAACCGGTATTTCGATCTCGTCGGCCCTTGCAAGTTCTTCGTTGTATTCGGGAAAAAGGGCGTCTTTCGCCAAAATTCCATTATCGTTACCGACTATTTGGGCAAACAACTCTTCAGACGAATGCGGCGAGAAGGGAGCAAGCATCAGCACTAGGGCTGTTGAGGCTTCGTACACGGCGAAAAGTTCTCTGTACGTAGCTGTATCCGGTTCGATCTTCGAATCGTAAAGGGCATTGCATAGCTCCATTAATCCGGCAACCGGCGTGTTGAATTGCAGCGTTTCAAGGCTGTCCTGAACCCGTTTGATAGTCTGATGAGTTTTTTGACGAAGCTTTTTCTCAGCATCGCTATGTGCCTCGTCATCGCCCGGCTCCTGAGTGCTGAACGATTGGAAAACGCCATGCCATTTATGCACGAAACGCCAAACACGCTGCAAAAAGCGAACCGCCCCTTCGATTCCGGATTCATGCCAAACCAACTCGTTCTCGACCGGCGCCGCGAACAAAACGAACAAACGCGTTGCATCGGCACCGTAGATCTCAACCATTTCGTCGGGATCTACTCCGTTTCCTTTCGATTTCGACATCCGTTCTATGGCGTGTTTCAATGGCTTGCCATCCGAGGTCACTGCCGAAACGACCTTGCCTTTCGCGTCGCGTTCAACAGTAACGTCGGCCGGCTGAAAGTAAATACGCTTTCCGGTCGAATCGTCAAAGAACGTCTCGCCGACGACCATTCCCTGCGTCAACAATCGTTTGAACGGCTCGTCGAATTTAATCAACCCGAGATCGCGAATCACTTTTGTCCAGAAACGCGCGTAGATCAGGTGCATAACGGCGTGATCGTCACCGCCGATATATTGGTCTACCGGTGTCCAGTATGCGGCAATTTCCGGATCGAACGGTATTTCGGCATTCTTCGGATCAGTGTAACGAAAGAAATACCAGGACGAATCGACGAACGTGTCCATCGTGTCGGTTTCGCGTGTGGCAGGACCGTCGCAACTCGGGCATTTCGTTTCAAAAAACTCTGGAATCTTAGATAACGGCGATTCTCCGGTTCCTGTTATGGGCGCGTTCTCAGGCAGTTCGACGGGAAGATTCTCATATTTTTCGGGCACAACGCCGCATGAATCGCAGTAAATGATCGGAATCGGCGCCCCCCAAAACCGCTGCCGGGAAATGCCCCAATCGCGAAGGCGATATGTGGTCGCCGATTCGCCAAAGCCGCGTTCTTTGGCGTACTCGGCCATTATTTTTTTTGCTTCGTCGCTGGTTTTACCTGACCATTCATCAGAACTGACAAGAATTCCATTGTCCGTGAAAACTTGGTCCTTTTCCTTCTGGTTGCTGACTGCTGACTGCTGATCGCCGACTATCACCGTTTTGATCGGAAGCCCAAATTTCTTCGCAAACTCAAAATCGCGCTCATCATGGGCCGGAACGCTCATTACGGCTCCGGTTCCGTATTCCATCATCACGTAATTGCCGATCCATACCGGCAGATCTTCACCGCTGAATGGATTGACGGCTTTCAGACCCGTGTCGATTCCGGCCTTCTCGATTTCCGTCTCGCGATCGGCCGGTTTCAGTTTTTCAGCTTTGATTTCCTCGATCCTCGCGATAACGTCCGGTGAAAAACTGTTGTTATTCGTCTCTACAATCGGATGCTCCGCCGCAACGACGATCGCATTCGCGCCGTAAATAGTGTCGATACGCGTAGTGAACACCTCAATTGATTCCAAATTCTTGATCCCAGATTCCAAATTTCGTTCTTCTTCTTTAATTTGAATTTTGGAATTCGAAATTTGAAATTTAACGTACGCGCCTTCGGAACGCCCCATCCAATCGCTCTGACGTTTTATTACATTTTGCGGCCAGCCGGATTCGATCTCGGCCATGTCGTCGAGCAACTGATCAGTATAAGCCGTGGTTTTCAGGAACCATTGTTCCAGATCCTTCTTGGTCACGGGATTGCCGCAACGCCAACATAAACCGCCGCTTGCCTGCTCGTTCGAAAGCGTCGCCTGATCGGTCTCGCACCAATTGACCTGCGTAAGCTTTTTGTAAGCGAGTCCCATTTCGTGCATTTTCAGGAAGAACCATTGATCGAACTTGTAGTATTCAGGACGATGGGCCGCCATTTGACGCGACCAGTCGTAGCTAAAGCCCATCCGCTCAAGCTGGCCGCGCATTGTCTTGATATTCTCTTCTGTCCATTCACGCGGGTTCACTCCGCGCTTGACGGCAGCGTCTTCGGCCGGCTGGCCGAACGAGTCCCAACCGAAGGGGTGCAGAACATTAAAGCCTTTGAGCCTCTTGAACCAAGCCACCGCATCGCCAACGGAATAATTCCGCACATGACCCATGTGGAGATTGCCCGACGGATACGGCAGCATCTCAAGCTGGTAAAACTTTGGCTTTTCGCCGCCCGCCTTTGCCTCGAAAACTCCGCTTTCCACCCATTTCCTTTGCCATTTGGCCTCTATTTTTTTTGCAAAATACTTTTCGTCCATTTTTCAATATGAAACGACAGCGTTTAGAGGCGGGATTGCCCGTCTATATCTTCTAAACGCAGGTCGAGAAATGAAAAGTTTAGCGAATAAACCCATATCTATCCACTAAAACTTATTGTTTATTTGTGTTATGTAATTTTAGCCACGCTCGCCTAACACGTAAGGTTGGACGGGTGGCTATCTAAGGGCGAGATTTTGCTGACAAATTGACATAAATAATTTTAACCATAAGTTACGATTTCGTCCAATTTAATGTGTGCAATTTAAGAAAGTTGTGATATTCTAATAATACCGTAAAGGTAGCAGATTTACTAAACAAAAGTCTTAATGATGAGAAAAATTTTAACGCAGGCGGTTCGGACTTGAACGATTAAGTTGTGGTTTGACCGTCTGCCCCTAACAACGGAGGCACCACGATGGTCAAGCAAACGAACACTAAAATCGCCCGGGAAATTAATAAGACATCTACCGCATTTCCCGATCACGCCTCTGTACACCAATCAATCCGAAAAGAAAAGCACCACGCCGACGACATAATAATGTCTCTGTCGAACGCCTACGAGAATAAACGCGCCCGACAGGTTTTCGAGTGGGAACGAAAGCAGTCGGTTACACTTAGACAAGCGGCTTGAGATTAAGCATATTGGGCTATTCATATTCGAGCCATCCTATAAAGGTCAGAACCGCCTGCGTAAGCGGGTGGGTTCTTCTTATTTCTCTTAGTCAGGTTTCCATTTCTCAAACGGCAAACGACTGGCCTCAGACGGAAACCCGTCTGACAAGACAACTTGCCTCCGACGGGATTGAACAGAAACGATCCGCATTATTCGAAATCAGGAATCTTCGGAGCATACGATCTTCTCGACTTGCGCTTCCGTCGTTGAAAGATTCGGACGAGATCGTGCGAGCGACAGCCGCTTCATCCTTAATATTTTTGCAGAAAAATGAGGCGGTACTTGCGCTTTCACCTCTTCTTGATGACAAAGCGGCGTTCGTCCGCCGTGAAGCCGCTTATGCTCTGGGAAAGGTCGGCGGTATTGACGCTTCGGCACCGCTTATGCGGCTTCTGCAAAAAGAAAATATCTTGGAGGTTCGCACCGCCGCCGTTTCCGCATTGGGTTCGATCGGCGACCCGAACGCAGTTTCATTTCTTGTCGCGATATTAAAACAAAAACCAAAAGACGATGAAGAGTTCCTTCGCCGTTCGGCGGCACGTTCGATCGGGCAGATAGCACAGGTAATTCAAACTGGAAAGGAATATCTTGTGACTCCGCAGCACTTTCTGCCCAATAAATACAAAGAGACAACTTCTCACAAAGTCGAAAAGCTTACTGCGCAATACCCTATTTTCGGTCAAGCGATTGCAGAGCTCGCACGCGTTCTACTTGATAAGAAAGAATCTGACGATACACTCCGTGAAGCTGCCTATTCACTTGGGACAATTGGCGATAATTCTGCCGCTGCGGTTATCGAATCCAACCTCAACAATCCC
>JBQTJB010000321.1:0-4242 GCA_052387555.1 Blastocatellia bacterium
ACCTTTTTCCGATACTCACGCCGCAATCGGTCGATTCGAGCCACCCGTTTCCATATATTTCAAACCTCAGCTTAAATCTGGGTTTGTTTATCGAACCGAACCGCCAATATACGCAAAAGAGCCTGAAGCACCTTTTTCGCCAACGGCGTTTTACTCGGATCAAGCTTCCGCCCACTGTCCCGCGATTGATCCCGATCAGCGAAAAGAAGGGACGTTTTACGCTTCTTGAGGAGGTGATCTCGGCAAACGCTCATCACCTGTTTCCGAACATGAAAACCGGGGAAGGCTTTCTATTTAGGGTAACGCGAGATGCCGACATCGAGCTTCGTGAAGATGAGGCCGGCGATCTTATGCGTACATTGGAAAAGGAACTACAAAGGAGGCGTTTTCGCTTTCCTGTGAGGCTCGAAGTGTCGGCGGATATGCCTGAGAAAATGCAGAAGGTTCTGACCGAAGGCGTTGGGTTGACCGAACAGGACGTTTACCGCATAGATGGGTTCGTCGACATACCAGACTTAATGCAGCTTTATTCGCTTGACCGGCCGCAACTGAAAGACAAACCGATTCCTCATGTTCAGCCTTCTGTTCTATTGGACAAAAAGAGCGTTTTCGACGTTCTGAAAAAGCAGGATGTTTTGCTTCATCATCCTTACACGTCTTATTCATCGGTTACGGATTTCATTGCTCAGGCGGCAGAAGACCCGGACGTTCAGGCGATAAAGATCTGTCTGTACCGTACCGGTAAAGATTCACCGATCGTTCGCTCGCTCATTCGGGCGAGTCAATTGGGCAAACAGGTAACCGCTCTTGTTGAACTGAAGGCAAGGTTCGACGAAGAGAACAATATCGAGTGGGCGCGGCGTCTGGAAAACGAAGGTGTTCACGTCGTTTACGGAATTCACACGTTAAAAACACACTCTAAGGTTTTGCTCGTCGTTCGCCGTGAAAAGGACAAATTATTCAGGTATGTTCATTTTGCGACAGGAAACTACAACCCTATGACTTCGCGGCTTTACACAGATCTTGGAATTCTTACCGCTGACGAAGAGATCGGAGCGGACGCGACAAGCCTTTTTAACTTCCTGACCGGCTATTCTCAGCAGGACGATTATCACCGGCTTTTGGTCGCGCCGCTGAATTTGCGCGAACAGTTAATTTCCCTTATCAGAAGAGAAGCTGCAAATAAACTCGAAGGAAAGGAAGCACACATCATCGTAAAGATAAACAGCCTGACGGACGATGAACTGATAGAAGAGTTGTACGAGGCTTCACAGGCCGGTGTTGAGATCGACCTTATCATTCGTGGAATTTGCGCGTTGCGTCCAGGCGTTAAAGGACTTTCGGACAACATTCGCGTGCGTTCGATAGTCGGCAGGTTTTTGGAACACAGCCGTATCTTTTACTTCGCAAATGGCGGGGATGAAGGCGACCCGGAAGTTTATATCGGCAGCGCGGATTGGATGCTTCGAAATCTGGATCGCCGCGTCGAAGTTGCAGCCCCGATTGTCGATCCTGAAATAAAACGTTATTTACGGGAAACTGTTTTGCAAGCTTATCTTAACGACAATGTAAACGCACGAATGCTGCGCTCGGACGGTTCTTATCGAAAACTGCCGTCCGGAAGCAAACCTTTTGATTCGCAGATGTCTTTTGTAGGAGAAGATATTTCTTTCTAGGCGGCTGTGGAATTTTCAAATCGCGACTCGTAGACGCTGCCGATCTGCTTGCCGTACTTTACCGTCAACCGGGGATAGCCTCGAACCTCGGGCTCCAAATCTTCGATTCCGAGCAGTTTTTCGGTCTTTAGGATTGCTTCGATAGAGCCTTCGATCTCCATGTACAAGCCGAAAGGAAGTTCGTCCAAAACGACCTCGACCTCATCCAAATGCCATGTTTTTCTATGTTTTTCGTACACGACGGACAGCCTATATCCTAGCTTTTCTATGATGTGCTCCATCTCGTCTACATCCGAAACAAGAGTTTCATGTTCGATCTTATGTTTGAAATCAGAATCGTTCTTTATTCGTTCTTTATAAGTCAGAAAAGTTGTATCGGCGATCTTTCTCAGCCGTAGAACGGCGCTTCGCTCGTCGAGCAATCCACCCCGGTGAAGGTAGTTTTCCTCGAAATGTTCGCTCGCGAACACGGCACCCAATTCGCCCAGTTTCGCGGTTAGTCCGACTATCCGACGCTTATCAAGACGATATTTTTTTTCCGTTTCGATTGCCATTCTTATTCGATCACAACCAGTTGCAGTAAGTTGATTTCATAGTAGAGAATCTGGGACAGCAGGGCAAACATACGACCGAAGTTTTCACCGCTTGACTGAAAAACTTCAGTAAACGATACTTGAAAAAAAGGTCTAGAATAGAAATAGACTAATTTTGTTGATTAAGAGGAAATTATATGCCGTACCCAGAGATAATGATTCACGGAATGCGTGCCGAGTTGGCACAGATAGGAATTGAAGAAGCCAAGACGAGCGAAGCCGTCGACGAGGCTGTAAAAAATACGGAAGGAACGCTGATGGTCGTCGTTAATTCCGTTTGCGGCTGCGCAGCCGGCGGAGTTCGTCCCGGGATAGCGATGGCTTTTCAGAACTCGGAAGCCAAACCGGATCGTTCGATCACCGTTTTTGCAGGTGCAGATATAGACGCGACTGAAACAGCCCGAGATTACTTTACCGGATATGCGCCCTCGTCACCATCGATCGGATTTATGAAGGACGGCAAACTTGTACAAATGTTCGAGCGAAAAGATCTCGAGGGACGTCACCCGATGATGATCGCACAGGCTCTAATAGATGCGTTTAATGCACATTGTGGCAAGAAGGAGGCGGCGACTACTTAATGTAGAGTCGTGAACGTATTTTGAAGAGGCGGGTTAACCCGCCCTTTTTATTGGAACTTTGTCCTAAAATAATTGGTTGCGTAAATAGAAGACAAGTCGCTAAAATAATATTGACAGTCTTTGACCCGGTCCTCCATCCGATTAATGTCGATCAATCAACGAAAACATATTCGATTCTCGCTGGATATTCCGGCAACGCTTGTAACCAGATATGGCGAGCGGCAGGAAACCCTGATTCAGCAGATCAGCATCGGAGGTTGTTTTACGGGATGGGAAGAAAATATCTACGCGGGTGACGAATTTCGCCTCGAGATCGAATTGCCGAATAAGAACCGCCTTCCCCTAGCCTGCAAGGCGATGTATAGGTTTGAAGACACCGGCATCGGCGTAAAATTCGCGGACATATCGAAATTCGAACAAGAACTTGTCTCATCGATCATCGCAGACCGCATGACCCGCGAAGGACTGCCTGTCGTGACCGATCCTTTTTCAATGCCATCCAGATTTATCGAAGACGACGATTCACCGCAGATAAAAACCGCGCGCCGACAAAGGGAAGAAATGCTTGAAGAAGTTATGTCCAGCGACGAAGCAAACTAGGACTTGCCAGAAGCTCTAATACTCTCGATTATCTGCTGGAAACTCTGATAATTCAGTTCTCCGACCGACAAACCCGTCAACTCCACGGCTTCCTTTTTTGTAATAGCACCGCAGCTTAATCCCCGTCGAAAGAAATTTATTATGCCCTGAGCCGAGGCAGCATCGTCCAACGTGCTGCCGGTAAGTCTCGCCTTGGTTGCGTCATCGAAAAAGGATTTGAGACGTTCGCCATGACGGGACATAGTGCCGAGAAAAAATGAGAACACCGCGGCGTAACGTGCCGTTAACTGGTTAGGGTGAAGATCCCAGCTTTGATAGAAACCGTCGGCAATTGACGCCGATACATTTCTGAAATGCTCGCGCCAACCTGCGTGAACGGAACGGCGATTTTCGGTTTTTTGACCTTCCGATAATCTTCCGCCTTTATAAACAGGCACCGGCAGTTGGGTTGTCACCGAATCCGATAGCCGGATGCCGAGCGGGGCCAGATTGACAAGCATCATCTGGCGAGCGAAGTTACATGCTGCATGGCGCAGATGCTGATGCTCGGAGGAAATGCCTAAAGCTGCAGTGTAGTCGTATGCCCCGAAATGAGCCGATGTGCATCTTCCTTTGGCCGCCTCGACGATATCTTTGAGCGCAAACTGTCCCTTATTGTCGATGATTGAAGGCGGCGTTTCTATCATCACTTCGACGCCAATCGTACCAGCCTGCATTTTTTTCTTTTTTTCGAAATCCTTTAGAATTGCGCACAATTGGCGAACCTGTTTGCGATCAGCGATCTTTGGCAAT
>JBQTJB010000322.1:0-6824 GCA_052387555.1 Blastocatellia bacterium
TTTTCTGCCATCTGATGTCCGCAAACGCAATTACGTCATCGGGATAATAAAAGAAGTTTACGAAAGCTACGGCTTCGAACCGCTCGAAACGCCCGCCGTTGAAAACCTCGCCACTCTGATGGGCAAATACGGCGACGAAGGCAACCAGCTCATCTATAAGATCTTGAAACGCGGGAAAAAACTGGAAGAAAGCCTAGGAAGTCTGGGAAGTCTAGACAGCGGTACTTCCGAGACTTCCCAGACTTCCTCGACTTCCAAGACTGAACTTGCCGACCTTGCATTACGTTACGACCTCACCGTCCCGCTCGCCCGTGTCGTCGCCAACAACAAAAAAGAACTCCCAAAATTCTTCAAACGCTACCAGATCCAACCCGTCTGGCGCGCCGACCGCCCGGCCCGTGGAAGATTTAGAGAATTTTATCAGTGCGATCTTGATTTCATCGGTACTAAATCAAGAGTCGTAGAAGCTGAGTTGATCGCGGCGGCAAGTGAGGTTCTCAATAAGTTAAAATTCAAGGATTACGTAATACGTCTAAATGACCGCTTATTGCTTGATGCCGTCATGCTGATTTGTCAGGTGGAAAATAATCAGCAAGGTTCGGTTCTGGTTGCACTCGATAAACTAGATAAAATTGGAGTCGAGGGCGTAACGCTTGAACTTCGCGACTTGGGCTTAAGGACGGATAGCATTGAGGCATTATTATATTGGACCACTGAAAAAACAGTCATTGGAATAGATACAAGGATTAGGGACTTCAGTTCCGCTATAACAATAAAAGAAGCGTACGATTTCCTTAGCTACCTCTATTCTAATGCAAACTTCCTGCCCGCTCCCGATGAAGGAAAAACAAAGCTAGACGAATCTGTACGGCGACTCAAAACGATCTTAGGTAACCTGTCGGCAATACTTCCTGAGGTGAGAATTCGAATCGATCCATCGCTGGCCCGCGGACTTTCGTACTATACCGGCACGATCATGGAAATAAATGTCCCCGATCTCGCAGGCTCGCTCGGCGGTGGCGGGCGGTATGATGGTTTGATCGGGATGTTTGGCAAGGAGCAGATTCCGGCGTGCGGATTTTCGCTTGGACTCGAACGGATTCTTGTCGTGATGGACGAACGCGGGATGTTCCCGCCCGAGATCGCCGAATCGACACCGGCTGATGTAATGGTGACGATCTGGAAGGAAGAATCGATCTCAGAATCGCTAAAGCTCGCGTCGGATTTAAGGGCCGAGGGTCTGCGCGTCACGGTCTACCCGGAACCGGACAAGCTCGGCAAACAAATAAAGTACGCCGATTCGATCAAGGTCCCGTTCGTCTGCGTCCTCGGCGAAACCGAACTGACCGAGGGCAAAGTAACCGTCAAAAATATGAAAACCGGCGAGCAGAAAACCGTCGAACGCAGCAAAATTGCAGAAAACATCAAAATGCGCAAATTACCGTAGGGGCGGGTACAAGACCCGCCCAATAGGATATTAATGTCCAATAAGGTCACAAAAAATTATCATGCGGATGCGCTCGAATCTTTCCGCAATTACAAAAAGCTGGCTGAGCGGGCGATGGAGCAAGTTTCGGATGAGGAATTCTTTGCGGCTATCGACGCCGAGGCGAATTCGATAGCCGTGATAGTCAAGCACATCGCCGGAAACCTGCATTCACGTTGGAGGGATTTCCTTTCGACCGATGGCGAAAAGCCGACCCGGAATCGCGACACGGAATTTGAGCTGATCGACGATACGCGCTCGAGCTTAATGCAATTCTGGGAAACGGGCTGGCAAACGCTTTTCGACAATATCGAACCGCTGACCGACGAAGATTTCGCCAAGACGATCCCCATTCGCGGCGAGCCGCACACGATAGTTGAAGCCATAAACCGTCAACTTACGCATTATTCCTACCACATCGGACAGATCGTTCTGCTTGCTAAGCATTTCAAATCCACGAAGTGGACAACGCTGAGCGTGCCGAAAAACAGATCGTCTGAATTCAATAAATTTCTCGCGGAAAAACAGTCCGAAGGCATAGAAAGAACGAATCGCATGGAAGCCCCTTTGGATTTTTCAAAAAAATTCTGACAAACTGAAAACTAAAGAGTGAAAGCTGAAAAAGTCGCTGCCCCATTTTCAGTTTTTCCGGTGAGCTATACCGGCATTTACTGCGTATCGGCGGGCGAATGTGCTAACCTAAAGCTGCGTTTATGAAGGCTATCTCCATCCTCGGCTCCACCGGCTCTATCGGCTGCAACACCCTGAAAGTAATTGAGCATCTCCGCGATTTTCGCGTTGTCGCCATGGCCGCCGGACGGAATATGCCGAGGTTTGCCGAACAAATTGCTTCCGTAAAACCTGAACTTGTTTCGTGCGATGACGAGATTTGCGCCGAGGCTTTGGAAAAAGAACTGCATCGCCTTGGTGCCGTGGTTCCGCGTATCGAGCTGAATTCAAAGGGCTTGGTCGCCGTGGCTACACACCCTGAGGCGGAAACGGTCGTCTCGGCAACGGTCGGTGCGGTCGGGTTTGTGCCGACGCTGCGGGCTATCGAGGCCGGAAAGCGGGTCGCGCTTGCGAATAAGGAAACGCTGGTGATGGCCGGAAAATTGATGACCGCCGCCGCTGAAAAATCCGGTTCCGAGATTCTGCCCGTTGATTCCGAACACAACGCAATTCATCAATGCCTTCGCGGTGAGCGGAGAACCGAGGTCAAACGCCTGATACTGACCGCTTCCGGCGGGCCGTTTCGAAACAAAACCAAGGAACAGATCGAGGATGCAACACGCGAAGAGGCTCTCGACCATCCGAATTGGAAAATGGGCGAGAAGATCACAATAGATTCGGCCACGTTGATGAACAAAGGGCTGGAAGTGATTGAAGCCAAATGGCTTTTCGGTTTTGACGCGGATCAAATTTCGGTGATCGTCCATCCTCAATCGGTAGTGCATTCGATGGTCGAGATGGTCGATGGCTCGATAATCGCGCAGCTTGGCGTCACCGACATGAAACACCCGATTCAATACGCACTGACCTATCCCGGCCGCCAGCCAAATTGCCTAGAACCGCTTGATCTGAGCGCGATTAGCCAATTGACGTTCGAAGAACCGGATCTCGACCGTTTCCAATGTCTTGAACTCGCTTATAAAGCTTTGCGTTCCGGCGGCACGATGCCCGCCGTGTTGAACGCCGCAAACGAGATCGCTGTACAGGCTTTTCTCGACGGCAAAATACGCTTAAACGACATTGCAAAGGTAAATTCCGAAGTAATTGACGAGCACGTACCGTCTGCCGCCTCCACGCTGGAATCCGTTCTCGCCGCTGACGATTGGGCCCGGTCGCGCGCTACAATGAAGATAGGAAAGGCGGCCTCAGCGAATTGATTACAACGCCGTCAGCTTATTTTGGTTCTAATGTTGGAAGTTTATTAACACTTTTTACGTCATTATGCCGGATATTTTATTAGTAATTCTTGCAGTCATATTCGTTCTCGGAATCGCCATCAACATTCACGAGTTTGGCCATTTTATCGTGGCGAAATTTTTCGGAATGCGGGTCGAGGCTTATTCGTTTTTCGGTTTAGGCCCGCGCATTTGGGGGTTTAAGGTCGGCCATACGGATTACCGCATCTCGGCGATCCCGCTAGGAGCATATGTAAAGCTCTACGGCGACGAGGAAACATCGGCGCTTGAAGGCGGCCAATCGACCGGCGAAAAGGTTCCCGATGAAGAGCTTTACGAACTCCGCCCGCGGTGGCAGAAGTTTCTGGTGATGCTCGGCGGGCCGTTTATGAACATCGTGCTCGCGCTGTCGATTCCGTTCTTCGGTGCTTTGATCTACGGCGTTCCGGCGATCCCCGATCCGATAATTTCTTATGTCCAGCCCAACGGAGCCGCCGAAAAGGCAGGCATTAAAGCCGGTGATAAGATAGTTGCTTTCGACGGAGAGGAAAATCCGACCTGGCGAAAGATCGAAACCAACGCGGCGATCTCACCGGAAAAACCTGTTCCGGTAGTTGTGGAACGAAGCGGCGAGAAACTGCCGCTGACGATAACGCCGACCAAGGCCGAACGCAAAGGCCAGGCATTCGGCGAGACAGAAATGCGGCCGGAATCAGGCGCACAGGAAGTTTTCGCCAGCGAAGTTTTTGCCGATACGCCCGCGATGCGTTCGGGAATGGAAAACGGCGACAGACTCGTCTCGGTCAACGGTGAAAATGTTCGCAACGTAGAACATTTCATGACACTCGTTCAAAAGAACAAGGACGCGCCGTTGAAGATTCTTGTTGAACGGAAAGGCCAAAGAACCGAGCTTATTGCTACAGCAGAGATGCACGAAAGCGGCCAGGCACGTATAGGCATCAGGCCGTCAGGTAAAAGCAGCAAGATCCGCGAACCCGCCGGAATTAGCGAATCGGCGAGCTTCGCCGTGAACTCGAATCTCGAGATCATTGCATTGACTGGAAAAGTTTTCGGTCAGCTATTTTCAGGTCAGCGGGCTGTAAAAGACGCCGGGCTTGCCGGGCCGGTCGGCATCGTCGGTATAATCGCAACAGTTGTTCGCGAAGATGGTTTTGCAGGGCTTTTCGCAATTCTTGCAGTTATCAGCCTTAATCTCGGCGTTTTCAATCTCCTTCCGATTCCGCTGCTTGACGGCGGGCAGATCATGGTGCTCGGTATCGAAAAAGTGCTTTCGTGGTTCGGCGCAACGCTTTCGATGGCGATCAGAGAAAAAATACAGCTTGCCGGACTTGCCGTCATCTTGCTGTTGATGGTGTTCACGCTTTTTTTGGATATTTCGAGGTTTTTCTGATAAGAGTTTTACCACAGAGAACACAGAGAAAAATTAAATTGTAACTCTGTGTTCTCTGTGCCCGCTGTGGTGATTAATTCTATATGAAACGAGTTTCACGAGCGGTCATGGTTCGCGACATTCAGATCGGCGGCGGAGCGCCGGTCGTCGTTCAGTCCATGACCAAGACCGACACGACCGACGTTGACGGCACCATTCGCCAGATCGAGGAAATGGTCGAGGCCGGATGCGAGATCGTCCGCATTGCCGTGCCGGACGACGACGCGGCGGCAGCGATGTACGAAATTCGCAAACGCACGAACGTGCCGATAGTCGCTGACATTCATTTTCATTACAAACTCGCGTTAAAAGCGCTCGACGCTGGCATCGACAAGCTCCGCATCAATCCCGGCAATATCGGTTCGATCGACCGCGTCCGCGAGGTCGTTCGTGCCGCCGAAGCGCAAAAAGTTCCGATCCGCATCGGCGTAAACGGCGGCTCGCTCGAAAAAGATCTGCTCAAAAAATACGGCCACGCGACGCCCGAAGCGATGGTGGAATCGGGAATGCGGCACATTCAGATACTCGAAGACCTCGGCTTCGGCGACATCATAATTTCGCTCAAGGCATCGGACGTAAACCGCATGGTCGAGGCGTATCGGCTGATGGCCGCAAAAGTCGATTATCCGCTTCATCTTGGCGTAACCGAGGCCGGAACGCCGTTCGGCGGAACTATAAAATCCGCAATTGGCCTTGGCGTTTTATTGCACGACGGCATCGGCGACACGATCCGCGTTTCATTGGCCGCCGAGCCGCACGAAGAAGTGCGTGTCGGCTGGGAAATTCTAAAATCGCTTGAATTGCGAAAACGAGGCGTTACGGTCGTCGCCTGCCCGACATGTGGGCGGCTCGATATAGATAATTTTGTAGAGATCGTAACCGAGGTCGAGCGCCGTCTGGCCCACGTCGAAGAACCGCTCCATCTTTCCATTATGGGCTGTGCCGTAAACGGTCCCGGCGAAGCTCATGATTCCCAACTCGGCATCACCTTCGGACGCAACGTCGGCATGATATTCAAAGACGGCGTGCCGATGCGAAGAGTTTCGGGCGAGGACATCGTCGAGGAGTTCGTTAAAGAGGTGGAGATTCTAAGAAAAGAAGGCTCGAACGCAAAATCCCTTATGGACGGAAAAAAGCTCGTCCAGATCACCTAAATCGGTTTCACCACAGAGGACACAGAGAGCACAGAGTAAATTATTGTTTCTCTGTGACCTCCGTGGTAAAAATCTTAAGGGACCAGAACGTTGAAAGGATAATACGGAAGGTTTCTCAATACCCCGAAAACAACCAAAAGCCCGAACGTTAGCCACAACATGCCAAGATTCCAGTTGCCGACGGCAAACCCGCGGCCGCGAACGGCAATCGAGAGCATCGCCAGAAAGAGGTAACCGAAAAACACCACCACCAACGGTATCAGTGCGTTGTGGTCGAGCGCGGTGATCACATCACCGTGAAACAGCGCGTGAAACCCGCGCGTCATCCCGCAGCCCGGACACGCAAAGCCAGTAGTAGTGTAAAGCGGACAGGCCGGAAAAAGCCCTGACGATACAGGATCGAAGTACCAAACTGCAGCAGATCCGGCCGCCATTGCCGTAACGCCTGCTGCGGCAACGGAACGCTCGACAGGAGACACGAGTCTGTTTTGTTCAATCACCGCTTCCATCGACATCAGTAACGCAGATTACTCAACATCTCGGCTTTGTTGATTATTTCCTGGCGGTTGTCGTCACGAAGATTCTCAGTCTTGCAAAACTCGATAAACTCTTTCACTCGCTGCAGCGAGGATTGGTTAACTGTAGAAGGCGAGCGTTCGGCAAGAGACTCTATTTGCGCTACGTTTGAAACAAACTTTGATTTATCTTCGATTTCGGCAATGAATACGCCGAGCACGGTTCCGAGTTCGTGGCTCCATGCAGATGATTCGTTTACAGATGAACGCGACTCGACGAGACTCTGAAGATTCTGAAGCGCTGAAAGGGATTTT
>JBQTJB010000323.1:0-23962 GCA_052387555.1 Blastocatellia bacterium
GTTTAAAGGCAACACGCATTTTGAACGAAGAAGGCACAGGCGTGAACGTAACGCTTTGTTTCTCCGCAGCACAGGCGATACTGGCCGCTAAGGCCGGCGCAAAATACATCTCGCCTTTCATCGGCCGACTGGACGACATCGCCACCAACGGCATGCAGCTTATCAGCGACATTGTTCAGATCTACGACAATTACGATTTTGATACGCAGGTACTCGCCGCGTCTATCCGCCACCCGATGCACATTGTCGATTGCGCTTTAGCCCGGGCCGACGTAGCGACCATTCCCTTCAAAGTCATCAAACAGCTTGTGCATCATCCGCTAACAGACAAGGGTCTGGAATCATTTTTGGCCGATTGGAAAAAGAGCGGAAGATCGTAAAAGTATTGCCCGCGAAACAAACGAAAGCACGCAAAAAATATTGAAGGAAATTTTAGTGTGTTTCGCGTGTTTAGTGGTTACCCAAATTTTTTTCCGAACAATTGCTTGAGTTCACCCTGATGCGCGGCGGCATCTAAATCCTGCTGTAAAGCTGCCTGGTATTTAGCGCGAAAGTGCTCGTCTTCATCTTTCATGGAAATAAGATCGCGCAGTTTTGTGATGTGTAAATCGACAACCTCCTCAGCAAAACCGTCCTTTTGATCGAACATCTCATCGATCTCGACAATAAGCGTCGAAAACTTGCGCAGCCACGCGAAATCGGGATCTTCCAGCAGAAGATTCAGAAACTCTGCGGCGTTCCGCGGGCCGTTGATTCCCTCGTATATCGCACGCTCGTGATCCAATAGTTTTTTATGCAGCCTAAGCAGTAGATTTCGTGCCTGCTTCAAGGTTTCGGCTTTATTCATAAACACATTCTAACGCAGCTCATAAATTATGGACAGCTTGCTAAGCTTTGATTATTAGCCAGCTAATGCTAATTTATTAGGCGGCTAATAATTGTTTAATAGGGCTCTCGTTGCTTACTTAAAGCTATTAAACATAAGCGGTTAACCAATAGATGAATATCGAGGACAGCGTCAGTTACCACCTTGCGAAGCTCACGACCGCTCACCGGAACCTCCTAGAGAAGACGGTGACGGATATCGGGCTGCATAGCGGTCAGGTGTTCGTGATGCTTGAGCTTTGGAAGCAGGACGGGTTGCGGCAGATAGATCTTGCCGACCGTTTAAATCTTGCGCCGCCGACAATCAATAAAATACTAGGTGGGCTGCTTGAAGGTGATTTCGTCACTCGAGCAAGATATGAAGACGATGCCCGCTCGACCCGTATTTTTCTTACCGCCAAAGGTAAAGAGGTTAAGGCTTCGCTTGAAGAAAAATGGGCGGAGCTTGAAGAGCAAACCGTTCTCGGAATGACCAGCACAGAAGCATTGATACTGAAGCAGTTGCTTGCAAAAATGCTCGGAGCCGATATTTAGCTGAAAAATTCTTTCAGGTTTTCTCGATTTGCATATAGAATTAAAAGCATAACTACTCGTATTTCCTTTTTTCTGTTATTTAACGGCGAAGGAGGCCAATATGAAGATCTTGTTTGCGACAGACGGAGCAAAACAGAGCAATGCGGCGATAGATATGCTCAAGAGATTCGCGCTCGAAGAGGGCGATGAGATCATGATCGTCAGCGTCATCGATATGGCAGTCCCGATGGCTATCGATATATACGGCGGCTATTTACCCGACACTTCCGAATTCGAAAAAACCGCTAAGGAAAACGCGGCACGGATACTGGAAGATACGGCGCAAAACCTAAGAGCTCACTTTAACAATATAAATTTAAGTATAACTACCGATGTATTGTTCGGATCGCCCGAAAGCAGAATCATCGAAACTGCGGATGAAATGAAACCCGGGCTGGTAGTTGTTGGATCGCACGGCTACAGCCGATGGGAGCGGTTGTTGCTTGGTTCGGTTTCAGATTCGGTTGTTCATCATGCCGCGTGTTCGGTTCTGGTTGTCAGGTGTCCATACGACTAATGAATGCAAAATGAACTAGTTACGGTCAATTCCCGAAAGTATGACCTGAGCATTAGACGAAGCTGGGAGTGCCGTTTGCTCGAACGAAGCGAGCCCCTTCTAATATTCGTGGGTGAGTTTGAAAAGGACATTGAGCACCCGGAACTCGGCACTATAGCAAAAGGAACTATTTCTTACGAGTATTACTGGCTCAACCGCTGGTATAACGTCTTTAAGTTTCATGAGCCGACCGGATCGTTCCGAAACTTTTACTGCAACATCAATTTGCCGCCGACATTCAACCGCAATGTTTTGGACTACGTCGATCTGGATATTGACGTGCTCGTCTGGCCCGACGGCAGGACCGAAACGCTCGATGTCGGCGACTTCGAGGTTAATGCGACAAAGTTTGATTATCCCGCGGAGCTTCGAGCGAAAGCTTTCAAAACGTTGGATGAAGTGCTGGAGATGATAGCTGCGCGCAAATTCCCCTTTGATATTTAGTTTGTGTGCAACAAAACGCTGAATATGGCGTGTTTGAGAAAGCCTATTCCATTCCCTAAAAGGAGACCAACAATGAAATTACGAGTATTTGTCTTTTCCGTAATCTTATTCGTAACAGCTTTAACCATCGGCGCTCAAAATCCGCCCAGGCAGCAGACATCTAATTATCCGCCGGCCGATCCGATGGCGCAAATCTCGATGGATCTCTCTGCTATCTCGCGTTCGGTCCAGACGTTGAGCGAACGCATGAAATCTTTCGTCGATAAATTCGAAAAAGTCGGCGGCTTAACGATGACCGAAAAACAGCAAAGGTTCATAATGGGTCTTGAGATTTTGGTCCGCTCTGAACAGCGGGTAGCCACGCTTCAGAAATATCAAATAGACCTTGTTGAAAAACAGGTGCAGGTGAAGACGCGTTTGACGCAGATAGACATGGACATGAGGCAGCAAAGCATCGACCGCTCCGTCGTTTTCGAAGGAAGCACGCGAACGCCCGAGATAAAAGAAGCAAGGCTTGAAAAGTTAAACGCGGAACGCAACGCTATGCAGACCTTGCTCAGACAGGTTGAAAATAATCTGTCGGAAACCACCGAAGGCCTTCGCGAGGCACAGGCACTGGTTTACCGGCTCCGGCGTACGCTGATTCCGCAGATCGAACAAGAGATCACCGGAAACTGATCATCGGGGCTGGATTCTGAGTATGTAGCTGCAAACTACGAGGCTCGCTCCGGGTGCGAGAGGCATGCGCTGGCCGCCAGGAAGTTCGTAATCTCCGATCATCGACGCGTTTCGCCCTTCGGTCACGACCCAGAAATTCCCTGCGGCGTCGGTCATGATCGTTAGGTGACGGCGGCTGATTTCGGGATCACCGGAGAGAGCAATATCCACCGGTTTCGATTTTGACCCACGCCCGACCGAAATCTCTTTGTTATAGATAGGCACGACATTTTGCCGAACTCCATTGAGCCAAATTTCAAGCCTGTACAGCTCGGAGACGCGTTTGCGGACGTTGGTCATAACCTCGGCGTCTTCCGTTGGAATAGGAACCGCCTGCTGTATCTCCATTTGCGGAGCAGTTGCGGGGATGCGTCCTGAGGATGGCCGGTTTTGAGTAAAGTTGGGCGCTTGTTGGTGAGTCGGCGGCGAATAAGGCCGCGACGAATTCTGAGAATAGGCCGGTGTCGGCGGTTTTAACTGCTGAGGTTGTACAGGCGTCGGTAAAGGCGCCGATGGCACCTTTGGCCTTGCAAGCACGCCGGTTTTATTGCTCGAAGAATCTTCCCAGCTATGCTGAACTCGGACATCGCCCTTTGCCAATGTGCCGTCGACACGAAGTTCGATCACAAAAGATTTGGTTTCAAGCTTTCTCTTTCCGGCAATCTCTTTCGCCCGTTCGGCGAGGATGTGATAGAGACCTTGCTCAAGGCCGCGACGTTTTACGCCCTGCCAATCTTTATCGTCGTCGTTGCTCAGGAAAATCGTATACTCTGTCGGAATAATCGACGTGCCCTGAGGGAGCGGTAGAAGCTCGTTCTGCATCACGAGTTCAACGGCTCTAGCGATCTTTACAATAAACTCCTCAGCCTGGCTGCGAGGCTTGACCTGTGCGTCACGTGCAGCTTCTTCGAGAACAAGCTCGGCTGTTTCGCCGTCTATCCAACGTCTTACTTTATCGAGTACGCTCATTTTATTTACACACGGCCGGTACCACACCCGGTTCTGAAAATTCAATCAAGATCGACATATCTGCCGTTTAACCATCCGCGGCTTGTCGTAAGCGGCGGATCGCGTTCGCGGCCTTGTTCGATCACATCAACTTGATACCAATTATTCTGTATTTTTACAATCCTGACGCGCGAGTTGCGCGTTACGAGCCCTATCGGTTCGTTATTTGCATTCGGTTCGGGACGTAGATTTATGTCGGTGTTTGCCCGCCCGGTCTTCTGATTAAATATGCCCGAAATTTCCGGCAACAGCCCGGACCGCCGAAGAAAAACTGCCGTCCCGTACAAAGCTCCGCCCAGTAAACACGACAGCAAGACAAGCATAGCAGCCCTTCGAAGAAACAATCTTCTTTTCTTTGGTTTTACGGCATTATCTTCGAGTAATACATTAAGCTGATTGCGGCCGTCCTTTTCCCCTATATCTTGTTGCGGCCAATAATCTTCGACACGCTGCATCGGTTGAATGGGCGGCTGAGGCAATACGGTCGGGCGATCAAACTCGTATTCCTTCTTATCGGGGATCAGCGGATGTCGAAGCTTCAGATCTCGCGATGTATCGAACTTCGGCCGTTGAGGAGCGAGCGGCGAATAACCGCGTGCGACATGTGCCTGCGGCGTAGTGTTGAATTTAGGCCGAACGCTCGTAGCAGTTTCAAAATCCTCGGCCGCGCGACGAAGTCCCTCGAGGTCGCTCCAAAACTCATCGACAGATTGATGACGCATTCGCGAATCGTTCAATGTGGCTTTAGTCATGAGTCTTTTCAGTTCAGGCGCCCATTCTTCGTTTCTTACGGTCATAGGCAGATCGGTGACTGGTTGGTTGGCGTAGAAACGCGGCGATTCGGAAGTAATCAGTGTATATACCGATTTTGCCAGCGAATAAATATCCGCAGCGGGAGTCAGTGCCGTTGCGGCCACTACGCCCTCGGCCCCGATCGACAAAGGACTGTGTTCCGGCGGCGCGTAGATATTCGTTCCGACGCGGGTTATCGGTGAATCCGATTGATGAATCCGGGCAACGCCGAAATCGGCGATCTTCACGGTTTCCCTGTCTTTTGTAAGAAGCAAATTCTGCGGCTTGATGTCGCGGTGGATTATCCCATGGCGATGCGCGTGTCTCAGCCCCGCGCACACCTGTTCGATGTACCGCAAAGCCGCTTTGAGCGTCAGGTTCCCTTCACGCGAAAGCCGCTGCATATCGCCGCCCTGCATGTATTCGAGCACCAGATAGTGAAACGTCGTCCCGGCGAGGTCGCGGGCGGTTCCGTGTCCAAGACGGCTGATAATGTTCGGATGGCGAACGCGGTCAAGCGCAATGGCCTCGTTCTGAAAATTTTCGACGAGCGTACGTTCGAGGTCGATGTCGAGGTCATTCTGTAGAAATACATTCAACGCCTTGATGACGACAAAGCTGTGCGGCGATTGCGGAGATGCGAGAATATCGCGGGCGACGAATATTTCAGAGTAGCTGCCGCGCCCGAGTTCCTGAATTATGTCGTACCGTTTGTCGAGTCGGCAGTTGCTTAATGAAAGCTCGCGCATCGTATTCGCAGAACAACCTTTCGGCCTGTTTCTAAGACAGACCAAAAATCTATCTTACACAAGTCTCAATACGACATTATAGGCTCAAAGTTCGATTTACACACCTTAAATAAAGAACCGTCCGCGAGCATGCACAAAGCATACATCACGGACGGTTGTTAGCTGAATCGGAACCCGTTTAGTTGCGGCGTTCGAAGCCGGTTATCTGTATAGACTGGAAGAACGGCGTTCCCGGCGGGATTCGGTTGATGTCGAGAAACGTCGTGTCGAAGACCCAGTTACGATTCGGCGGGCCGTACACATTGTTGCAGCACTTGAACGCACCGTTATTGTTGTGCGAATTGAACAGGTTGATAAGCGATCCGCTGTAATTCATTCGCGTCCCGCCCCAGGCTTCAAGAAAACGTTTGAAGTTGTGTACGCCGCCGCTTAATCTGGGGTCACCTCCGCCTTGATTCGGGGTGGCGTTCAAACTCGACAAACTGTCGCCGGTTAATATCGCGAAACGCATGAAAGTCTCGGTCGCTGGACGGCTGCCAAGCGCAAACGGAAAGGCAAAACTCCGGCCATCCTGCCAGTTATTCGACATAATGACCACGGCATCAGCCGCCACGGAAGCCGGGATGTGATTCACGGTGTTTTGAGGCAAATAATCCGTTGCCGCAGTAGGCGTGCCATAGGATACAACGCCGGTAGCATTGTAGTTTCCGCGAACGTAAACGCCATTTTCGGAAGCAACAGTGAATCCACGGGTGTTTGCCGGCGTAACCGTATCGTATCTGCCTGGCAATTGTTGACCATTTATCAGCCTGACTGCTCGTCTGTAATACTTGTGCTCAAAAACAGCGGTTCTGTCAGCCGATTCAAACTGATTGTATCGAGGAGCTTCGTTTACGTATTCAGCCTGCAGAGTACCGTTTCCATTTACATCCTCGCCCGGCTGCAATGTGCCGTCATTGTTACCGAAAATGTCTTCCATGTCATATTCGCCATCGAAATCGAAATCACCTCGGCGATCAGATACATAGAATACTATTCCGCCGGCATTAGGAATGTCGGTAGAGCGAAGCGGGCGGCCCACCGCAGTTGCGAACGGCGTTCCGGTGGCAAGCGCCGGTTGGCCGGCTCCTCCGTCGAAATTTCCGTCCATGAAACGCTTCAGATTGGCTACGTCGATGTCGACAAGGCTCATTACGCCCGCCCATGGCACGTTACCTGCACCGTAGAAAGTTGCCGGATTGAAGACGGCAGCAGTATCGTTGAAAAGGCCTTCGCGCGTATCGAACATATTTATCGGAAATGGAACGATACAGCCAAAGTTAGTACCGTTGCTGCCGATTGTATTGCTCGTCCTCATGTGCGCGCGGCTCTCTGCCGTAAACCCGTTCGGCGCATAAGTACCTGCATTTCTGAGTGTGAAGGTACCTGATGTTACACATGTGTTTCCGGCAGAGTTTGGAACTCGTCCGGCCACAACATAATTGTTTGTACCCGATACGGTAGTGTAATTATTCGGTTCCGCAAGTCCATGAGAGTTTGGCACAACGGCACCCGGAATAACGAATCGCTGCAGCTTAATGACGGAGCGCCCGTCTGTGCCGTTTGCTCCGGTGGTATAGTCTGTGTCGGTGATGATACCGGCGGGAGCCTGCTCCGTTACGCCTAAACTCAGGATGTCGTGCGTAATATCGACAGTATCGTGGTTCTGTGTTACTGCATTATAGACGACGGTTTCCACCTTTATCCAAACCTGCTTGCGTGTTGCCGTCGTGCCGCCGGCCACGTCCGGGACAAAAAACCTTTCGCCATTTAAACGGGTCGCATTATACGTGCCGGTTCCGGTCATCGGATATGGCCGATAACCACGCGCGACTCCAACTCCGGGATCTGCACCCGTGCCCGTTGAATCACCATCAAGTCTTACACCGCATGGCGTGGTAACAGGATTACCTGCATTATCCGCGCAGCCTGGCAATTTTGCCTTGCTGTCGGCGAGATGCACGCGGATTCCTGTTTTGTTGTAATAACGTTCGCTTGATGTCACAAGGTCATCTTTTGTGATATTTGTGACAGGGACGATATTCGGAGCGGCTACAGTTCCCGCCCCGTCATTGTAAAGATCGCCTACCTTCTTTCCTCGTTTTACAAGCTCGATCAAACCGAGGTTCGTACCCGTGATCGTACTGTTAATCTTCAGCGGCAGTTCGAGCAATTTTTGATCGGAAAGTAGATTGCCCTGAAACTCTGCCTGCGACGTTGGCCAGTTTGCATTAGTGTAGGCTGTTGGCAGGGGAGCGCTCGTGACCGGAGCACCGTTCACGACAGTGTTAAGCACGCTTCCGTCATCGGAATCCAATTGACGGTAGACCCCGGACGCATCCCTGATATAAACCTCGTCGTTCCAGTTTGTCCATGGACTGCCATTTTTGGCAATATCGGTAAATATCTCTTTGTGCGCGGTTACTTTTGAAGAGAAGTTCAGCCGGCTTGAGGCTTGCAAAAACATGTTTCCGTTCGAGTGCACACGGCCCCCGAAGTCGAAACGCGGGCCTGGGTGAAATTCCAGATCGTCGTCATAAAAGATGCCGAACTGGAAGATGGGAATTCGGTTGTTGAAAAAGCGTCGGCTCAAAGTCACCTGTACGCCATTGTTGGCATTCACAGCCGGACAAACCAAACGCCAACCATCACGAAGAGCCGTAAGACCTTGAAACTGTCCCTCGGTAAGTATCACCGATTGAGTATTATCAGTTATGTTTATGTCCTGGCCGGTGAAATCATATTCCGGCGTAAACCCGGGAGGGTACTGTGTCCGTACCCGGTTCAGATCGGCAGTATCGGGGTTAAGTTTCGTCTCGAATATCTTGTTGAAATTACGCGTCATTACTTCGAGACAAGCGTGGCTCGCATCGAATGCCCGAGATTCGGCAGCGTCGTTTGCCGAAGCAACGGTCTCGCTTGTGGTTCGCGAGATCGCCAACGCCACAAAACCCATCAATAGGATCATAACCAGCAAAGCGATCACCATCGCAGAGCCTTCCTGTCCGCTCGAAAAAGTTCCAAAATTGTTTGATCGTTTTGTCATAGCTTTACCACCTGCGAAATTATCCCGCGTCATATTCCATGTTTCTCGCGCTAAAAGTTGCTGATAGCGAAAGTGAAGCTGCTTGTCCCGTTTGTTCGTCGCTTTCGGTCGCCTGAACCCGGATGCGAACCGTTATCTGCCTGACCAGATTAAATCCTTCAGTAAAATCATCGCCGGTGCCGACAATGCCGTCTGGTCCGGCATTCGGCGCTCCAGTCACCGTACCGTCTTCAAGAACATATTCGATCTGCATATCTTCGACGTTATACGCCAATGGTTGTTCCTGAACCTGATCTCCCGCAACGCCGCTGGGGTTGTTGCCGTAAATCAAACGCACCAATGTGCCGTCCGGCCTCACCCGATAATTTACAAGGAAAAACCGCTTCATTGTCGCGACGTATGTCGTACAATTCTCGTCGTTTTGATCAATGCACTGGCGAAGCACGCTGCCGTTGGAACCGGTTCCGTCAAGCGGCTGGTTTAATCCGAGCGGATCCCCGGGAGCTGCGTCGATTCGGTCTGTGCCGTTGATAGCTGTTGCCATGATGGCAACCTGTGTTGTATCCGATTCGACGAGGTAAAGCTGATACAACGATGCCGGTGCTGCTCCGGTTGCCAACTGAGTTTGAACTCGTGGCACCGACGGGCTTCCGGCCGGACTCGCTACGTTGCTAAGCATGACCAAATCGCCGTTGTTGAAATCCATGTCTCGATAGCAAAATGCAATGCTGTCGGTTCGCGTTGTCGGGTCAGCCGCGAGATTATTCGTAAAAAGGTTGTTGCCGGCAACTACTGATGTAAGCAAATCTCTATCAGTGTTGGTGTCAGCCGTAACTCCTAGCGTCGTAGAAACGAAATTGTCCGGCGTAACTGCACCTGCCCTGTGAAAGCCAAGACCTGCATTAAGGGCGTCGCGGCCAATCAAATGGATGGCGACACGGGCAGTCTTAAGAATGTCAGCACGGCGGCTGGAACGGTTACGGTCGATTCTTCCGACCTCCATAAGGCCGTAAACCGACGCGGTGATGATGATGAAGATCACCATTGCGATCAGTAGCTCCAGAAGACTGAAGCCGCTTTCTCTGCGATTTTCCGAAGATGCGATATTCATCATTGGAGTACCTCGTATTTGGAAACAATTGTCGAAGCCGACTCACGCCTTGCGGCGTCATTTACAAAATATGTGATGTTTACGTCTATCCGGCGGCGTGCAATTGGATAAGTAGGAAAGGGCCGTTCGGGATCATCGATGTCGGTGATGACGATCTCCCTCTGATATCCGAGAATTACAGGGCTTGTGTTGTTTGGCCGGCCTGAAACCACACAAGGACCAGTCGCCGGGCACGCATCGTCAATGGTTCCAGCAACGCCATCCCAGCCCATTTCTTCGCGGACGGGATGTACGCCGGGCAGGAAAATTCCGTTCGTCTCGCCGACAGGTACGGTAACCATGGTGTTTCTGACCGAATCCCAGCCATCGACTACGCCGGCTCGTTCTATTTCTTTTGCGGAAATGATCGATTCGATAGTGGACAAGGCCATCTGCTTGGCGGTGACGCGCTTTTCTGATTCGAGCGAACGAACCAGATTTGCCGTCAGGGCAGAAAGCATCGCCAGAATGCCCACCATCATAATGACTATGGCGATCATCACATCGATATAAGAAAAGCCGCTTTCGCTTGATCTTTTGTTAAGCATAGTGCCGTCCTAAAAAAGTTGTTTTAATCTAAAGAGAGCTTACGGGCCGTTTGCGTTTCCGTTCGTGTTGCCGCCCGTAGAACCGCCGTAGGTAGCCGCTCGACGCGAATCACGCCATTTATTTGCATTCGAAGAACTGAAGTCGTATTCCCAAAGACGGACGATGCCGGTTGCACCAATTACTGTTATCGCCCTTGCGATGTCGGCGTCGGAGGTGTTCCCGCGATTCGGAGACCAAATATGTATGGTCGAACTTGTGGTTACTGCCCCGATCCCGGTTGCTGTGTTGCCGCCGTTCGAAACCGAACCGTTAGCTAGAAAACGGAGTGTAGATACGTTATCACCAATACTTGATGTGTAATTGCTTGGAACGAAGATAGCGTTCGGAGCAGGAATAAATTCCGGCGGCAGCACGGAAATATTGCTTGGCTGTGTTCCGACAACAACTTCCACGGGCTCAAACAGATTCATTGATTTAAGCACGGTGTCATCGTCGATCGTTGCCGGACGGTTTTCATCAATTAGCGTGACTCGCCTTCGCGTCAAATTTATCTCCACACGCATCGTTTCACGCTGTGTTAGAGATCGTTGACGCGCCTCGAGCAAAACGTCGGTGATAAGCAGTGACTGGTCATCCGGCTTGTAAAGCGTCTGATGTCCGCTTAAATAAAACAGCGAGACACCGCTCAGGATCAGAATAACCACCAAAACCATCAAAAGCTCGATCAAAGTAAAACCATCCGCACCGCGGGACGCGTTTGCTAAATTCTTCATTGTTTTGCTCGAAAGTCCCTTTTTTCTTGATTTCGTGGCCTAAACCGCTTGGAGTGGGGACATCTAAAAGAAAGATAGGTGGAATGAACAATAACTTCCAAAAAGATTATACATTGTTGATCGAATGAAAATCAATAGATTGATTTGTTGTGATTTGCATTTCGTTTCCGATAGAATGGCAACAAATCGCTGAATAAGATCGTAATTCTCCGCAGAGATGCCTGAAAACCCTAAACCATCCAAAAAGAGCATTTCGCCGGATTGGCTGGTTCAGGGCGTACTGACCAAAATCGGAGACACGTTCGACCGGCTCACTGGCCGTGGATGGAAGCCCTCAAGCACCCTTGCGACCAGCGAATTGATTGAAAAATTAAAAAGGCTGCTCGATTCAGAATCGTCAGAAAACGGCGACCGCAGAAAATACGTCCCTCATAATATCAAACTAAAAATGCAGTGGGACAAGTTTTCCACGGATTCGGATGAATCGCTGGCGAAACTCGAACACGAATTGCTCGTTGCGGTCGTCGATCATATAAACGACAGAAAATATTATACTTACGCTCCGATCTCGATTGAGGTTAAGCCGGACTATTTCACATCGGGAGTTAAACTTTTTACCAGTTTCGAAAAATTCACCGAGGACGAACGTGAGGTCGAGATAAATGTTTCGCTACCGGGAAATAAAACCGACGATACAATCGCTGAGATTTCAGTCCCAGCGTCGGCAACAGTAGTTGTCAATTATGTTTTAGATGGCAAACAATTGCGGCGCGATCTGGCCGTCGAGGAAGGTCAGCGTCTAAGCGTCGGGCGAACGAAGGAAAATCATCTTGCCATCGACGACCCGAGTGTTTCGAAATTTCATGCCTCATTGATGCTCACCAACGAGGGCAGTATTGTCGTCGCCGATACTGGTTCAACTAACGGAACATTCATTTCCGGAGAACGTATTGCCTACGGTAAGGCTGTGAAGATAGAACAAGGAAAATCAGCGCGGTTCGGCGTTGTAAATGTGTCTTTTGAAATTTTACATAAACCGGCACCGGCAGCTACTTTACCGGTTTCCGCCGAATTGCCGAAAACGGAGAAGTATGTTGTCGGCGACTTTGAATTTTCGCCGAGGGCCGAAACGCTGCCGGCAATTGAGACACAGCTTGAAGAACTGAAAACAGAACCGCCGTTGATTCAGAAACCGGAAATTATCGAACAACCGGGTAAAGTTGAGATTGCTGCCCAACCGGGATTGACAGAACAGGGCTTTAAGCTCGATGACGAAAACGTGAATAAAGAGGAAAAGTAATTGCTGCTCTCTTTTTTACTTCAGATAGATTGGGACAAACTTCGCCCCGAAACGCTTTTCGGCGGCCAGGTTCTGGAGCGCACTCCGGCAGGCCTGAGCATCGCATACATAATCGGCATCGGCGTGTTGATCGGTTTTCTGATCATTACTTTCTTCGATAACTTCAGCCGCCCAAAATTTCTATTCGAATACGAACTTCCCCGTGAGGTAACACGCAGGCTGACGCAAACGATAGCAAACCGAAGCATTCGCATCTGGCAATTCGTTTTCATAGTTCTTGCTTTCTCGGTTTTTGGATTTCAGGTTTACTGGACATATTTTGCCGACGATTCTAACGAGCAGTTTCAAGCTCTCGCGTACAAAGATCTGAGAAATCGACGCACCACCGCTGCTTCCCTTCGCGGTTGGATGTTCGACCGTTCGGGAAAACTCGGTGGAGCATTGGCGTATTACAAACAAAATTCCGAAGGCGAGATCGTCAGAGCATTTGCGCTCGAAAAGGAAATGGCCCATCTGCTCGGCACAGAAAGAGGCACGCCCGGACTGGAGCGAACTCTTTACAAGAGAAATGTCGATCCGGCGCCCGAGGCCTGGGAAGTTCTGACAAAGATCAAGCGAAAGGAAGATGAACAGAAAGACGTTAAAATAACTATCGACCGCGATTTGCAGGCATATATCGCCAACCAGCTCGAGGGAAAGAAAGGCGCGATAGTTGTGCTGAATCCGCAAACGGGCGATATTCTGGCGATGTACTCAAACCCGTCGTTCAATCTCGCCGAGGCTCAAAACCTTGAAGACTACTTGAAGCTCGAAGGAAATAAACGCGACAAACCATTGCTGAATCGGGCGACGCGCGAATTTTACGTTCCGGGATCGACGTTCAAGACGTTCACGATGATCTCGGCTTTTCGCGGCGGCAAGCAAAACTCTGTGTTCCCAAGTTATGCCGAAGGATTTCGCCCGACGCGCGGATCGCGTCCGATCGTCGATGCGACTCAGAAACTACTTCCCGACGGAACGGTCACCGGAGTTTGCGACGGTGGCTGTCAGGAAAAAAACATAATGTTTGCGTACAAGGTTTCAAGCAATCAATATTTCGCGCAGTTGGCGATAGAGCTTGGCCGCGAAAGGATACGCGAAACCGCGCAGGCCGTCGGCATCTCGCCGGTCGATACGCCGGAAGAGGCGTTGCTGCCGAAATTCTTCCCGAACATTCTCAATACAAGCAATCCGGCAATTGCGTCGGCAATTGCGCCACAACGGGCAACAATAGTAACCGGCAAGGAGATCTCACTTTTCGATATAGGTCTCGAAGGAATGGGGCAAGGTTACGCAGGGCAAATGACGCCGTTTCAGATGGCGATGCTCGCTGCTATTCCGGCCAATATGGAAGGAAAACTGATGAAGCCGCGAATCGAGTTCGACCAACCGCCGCAGATGTTCGCGCAGGTCTTATCGCCGCAGCAAGCCGCGCAAATTCGCATGATTATGTCCACCGTAACCGAGGAACCGGGCGGAACGGGCACAGTGATATCGGCCAAGCTTGCCGGAACCGGAATCCGCACCGGCGGCAAAACCGGGACCGCGGAAAAACAGGCGCCTGTTTACGACGAGAAAACCGGCAAGCTCAGGACGACAAAGCAAAAGCGTAAAAATGCGAAGGGCGAATGGGTGGACTACGACGCGCCATTAATGTACGAGCGCACCGATAGCTGGTTCATTACCATCGCTCCGTTAGAGCGTCCGCAGTTGGCAATTGCCGTAGTCGTCGAAGGCGGCGGCTTCGGAGCCAGAACGGCGGCGCCGATCGCGGCGAATGTAATTCTCAAAGCCCGCGATTTGGGGCTGGTCGGCGAACAATATAAACCGAAGACTCCGGCATTAACGAAAAAACGCAAGTAACAGTCAAACTCCCCTCCTTCGTAAGGAGGGGAGTTTAAGAAAGACTTTGAAAAACCGCACGTCGTCACATTTTTTTATACTCGTTTTGATCGTCATTTTGACGGCGATCTCGCACTACTCTGTTTACTACGGCGGGCTGATTCGCGGTTACGAGACATCGTGGGCAACGGGTATTAGAAACGTATGCCTGCTTGCGATTCTGGCTCTGCTTCCGGTCTTTCTGAAGAAATTTGGAAAGTACAACGGTAACTGGACGCTTTACACATCCGCAATACTTTTGTTTTCTATCGGGCTGACTGTTCAATACCGTCTGTTTAGTGACCCTGAATACATTTCAAGAAAGGACAAGGCCGAAGCCCGGCAGGAAAAGATAAAGACGCTTCAGCTTCATTACATTCAGGAAAATTATTCGGCAGAGAAGAAGCAGATGATGGGTCTGCCGCCGACTCCGCCCTCGCCGGTAAATCTGTCAAAAGAAAATCCACGTCCATCTGAGGAAACGATCAGCGGCGTTCTTCTTTCAGGGAAAACCATCAATCCTTTACTAGGAATCCTGGGCCTTCTTGCTGCATTCCTGATAATCAGACGCGACAATGTTTTGGAGCTTCTGCAAAAGAATGGGTTTCTGCTTGTTTTGTTAACACTCGGGCCGCTTATTCTGGCGGCGGTTACGTCAAGGGCCGGAAAATCCATTGGCAACATGACGCCGTGGGAACCATCGAAGATTCCTTTTCTGATAGGATTCGCCGCAATACTGGCGGTGCTCTACAAGAATCTTGCAAGAACTTATTGGGGATTGCCTCGGGCAAAAGACGTGGTCCCGTTGGTCTTTATGGCGATCCTGCCGTTTGTTCCTTTTTTCGTGTTGAAGGATTTTGGCCAGATGATGGTGTTTAGCTCGGTATACGCAACGCTGTACCTGATCGCTGTGCGGCGGTTTTCCCAGCGGTTTGTGCTGGTCGGAAGCGTGCTTCTTCTTGTCGGAATTCTTGTTGTCGGAGCACTGCCGGAAAAGACGCAGGAGCGCATTCCTTTGTTGCCGACCCTCGCAAAGCCGGTAAAGACAGTGCTTCCAGACCGCATTCAGCAGCGTTTCCATCTTTGGCTGGACGGGTTCAATCCGCCGACGCCGGAAACATCATGGTGGAAGAGCGATTACGACGACTATTACAAGAAACTCGTGGCCAAGGATCCGAACCTTCCGCAAATGATCGAGGAAGATCCCGATCTGCAGCGAACGATTAACATCGACGCTTGGTTCGACGTACTTGCGTTCCAACCCGCCCAGGCGACTTTTGGCCTTGCTTCCGGCGGAACTACCGGACGCGGGCTTGGGCTTGGTTACCCGGAGCTTATCCCGGTTGCGGATTCCGATTACATCTTTGCCGCATTGGCCGAAGAACTTGGACTTTTCGGTGGTTTGTTGGTAACCTTTGCGCTGATTGTCCTGGTCAGTGCCGGCGTTCGTACTGCCCTGGATTCACGTGACATGTTCAGCAAATTGTGCTCGGTCGGTCTGGCTGCGTTCATAGGTTTTCAAGCCCTCGTAAATATCGGCGGCATAACCAGAGCTTTGCCAATGACCGGCATAACCTTGCCGTTTGTCAGCCACGGAGGATTTTCGCTTATAACTAGCTTTGTGATGCTTGGGATGTTGATGGCTTTCTCGCACAGAAATGCGATCGACAGACAGCAGATAGATGTTAATGTAATTAATTGATAAAGCAACTATAAAACTGTGCTGGAGAATGCCTTATGGTATTCAATAAAAATCAAATCTACAAAAATTAAATCGGATAATGGACGATAATTTCCAATTCTCTACTGCGGCAATCACCGACCGCGGCCTTAGCGAAAAGAGGCCGCAGAACGAGGATTCGTACCTGCTGCTTGATGAACACGGCTTTTTTGCTGTTGCCGATGGCGTAGGCGGAGCACAGGCCGGCGATGTTGCTTCGCAAATGGCCGTCGAAATACTTGGCGAAGCATTTATCAACTACTCAGCAACCGTAGATCCGGAGGAGATACTTGAGGTAGCTATCGAACGTGCAAACTCGGCGATCTTTCAGATGTCGAACGAGCTGCCTCAGCTTTCATCAATGGCAACAACTGTTGTCGCTCTTCATGTTTCCGGTAACGTTGCGACGATAGCTCACGTCGGCGACTCGAGACTCTATCGCCTTGATAGTGAAGGCCGGCTTTTTCGAGAAACGCAGGATCATTCGGTTGTCGAGGAAGAGGTAAGAGCGGGCAGAATGACGCCGGAACAGGCTCTAACCCATCCGAGCAGAAATGTCATCAGCCGCGCTTTAGGAGCCGAACCACAAGTCGAGATAGATCTGAGAACTATCATGGTCGATCCCGGAACGACATTCCTGCTATGCTCCGACGGCATAACGCGGCACATCGGCGATGCGGAACTCGGCGAATTACTTTCGACCGGGATGAATCCGGAAAACCTTTGCGAGCAGATGAAGGAGCTCTGTTTCAGCCGCGGTGCCGAAGACAATTTGACCGCCATAGTTGTCAAGATCGCAGAAGAAGTCGCCCGACAGGTTCGTGCCGTCCCGAATACGCCCGAATATGCCGGCGACCATGAAGTCGAAACGATTGCTTCCATTCGTCCGCCTGTCCCCGAGCCATCGGTTACGGAACCGGCCGAGGTTTTACAAACTTTAGCTGTTGAACCTTCGCCGCTTGCCGAACTCGACGACAGCGTTGACGAACAATTCCTGCTCGGAGACGACCCCGACCTCTTCGATGCGCCGGAAAACATCGTGCAAACTCCCGAATACACTTCTTCAAGCGTAGTAGTTCCGGCTCAACATTCCCCGGAACGCGACTTTTCAATATTCGGAAATCGCCCGCAAGTTGAACCGATACGTGAAGAAATTACCGGAACTAATGTAAATAAAACGCTTACAATGGCCGGTCTCTTTTTAGCCGGGATTCTCCTTGGCGGAATCGGTTCATATTTATGGTTTGGCTCTATGGCAGCAGAAGAGCCGATCCCGGCTCCGACACCGATAACGGAAATGACTAGTCCCAACATTTCGCTGACCGCATTCGAGGACGCCCGCCGATTGGTAGACTCTAACCCCGCAAAATACATTGACGCGGAGGCAGCAAGCCTCCAGACTCCCGAAGATTATTTCTTAATGGGCAGAGCTTTTCTGCTCACTGGAAAATATTTCGAAGCAAAAAGATCCTATGGTGAAGCAAGAAACAAACTGGCTCAGGCTCACCCCAAAAACGCAAAGATAATGGAATCTGAAATTGCAATGGCTTTGGTTATAATCGGCAATGCTCAGGCAACTGAAGCTTTCGCAAAGGAAATCTCGTCAGCAAATCAATCTTCCGCTCCGGCTAACACTTCCGCGAATGCGAATTCGCCTGTTCGCTAAACGTTTTGCCGTCGTGCCTCAAACAGCGTAACACCGCACGCTACAGCCAGATTAAGACTTTCAACTGTGTCCGACATCGGGATTGAGACCGATTTCCCGATCTTCTCAAGCTCTCCGTCATTTAGGCCGTGAGCTTCCGAACCGAATACAAGTAGTGTTTTTGATCGCCAATCGAATTCATAAATCGAAATCGCGGCATTTGTGTCAACGGCAACAGCCTCAAAACCATTTTCTGCGGACCAGATCAGAGCTTCGTCGAACGAAACTCCCTCCCAAACGGGCAGCCTAAACGCGGAACCCATCGAACCCCGAAGAGCCTTCGGTGAAAACGGATCAGCCGAATTTGGAGAGATCATCGTGCCAAGAGATCCGGCAGCCTCGCTCGTTCGGAGGATCGCGCCAAGATTCGACGGGTTGTTAACTCCGGATAAGAATATAATCACGGGAAGAGAAGCTCGATCTTTGAACTGCCAGTCTACATTCATAAATTTCGATGGAGGTCGTTCGGCGATCAGGACAATTCCCTGTGAGTTTGTCGTATCGACAACCGACTCGAATACTTTAGATGAAACTTCCGTCAGAGAGACATTTCGTTTGCCAAGACCGTGAAGAATATTTTCCGCTCTTTTATTATCGCTGAAACCGTTTGATACAAATGCTTCGACTAACGAAAGCTTTGAATTCAGAGCTTCATCCACAAGGCGAATCCCTTCGATAAAGATTCTTTCCGGCTCCCTGCCGTCGCGGACGCGGCGGACATATCTCAGACGCTGGTTATCTCGACTTGTAATTTTCTCGGCTTCAATTAGCATTCTGTGTTCGTAAACGGAGACCGGCGGTTACGAATCTACATTAACCAGCCGTTACACGACGCCGATTTTACGCTAAAATGTCCTAACTTCGAAGGTCGATCCTTTCAGTTTAAAGTATTTTGCCATCGAGGCACTAAATTTTATGAAACCCGAATCGCGAATAATGACGAAAATTGAATTACTCGAAGAGCGTTCCCGTCTAGCCGAACTCGGCGGCGGCGAGTCCCGATTGGAAAAACAGCGAGCTGCCGGCAAAATGACTGCCCGCGAGCGGATCGATTTTTTTCTCGACGAAGGTTCGTTCGAAGAATTCGACAAATTCGTCGTTCATCGCTCGGTCGATTTTGGGATCGGCGAAGAAATATATCCGGGCGACGGCGTCGTTACAGGCCATGGTTTGATTGACGGCCGAGAGGTCTTCGTCTTCGCACAGGATTTCACGGTTTTTGGCGGCTCGCTTTCGGAAACTCACGCGCAAAAGATCTGCAAGATAATGGATCTGGCCATGAAGACCGGCGCACCGGTGGTCGGCCTTAATGATTCCGGCGGAGCCCGCATTCAGGAAGGCGTAGTCAGCCTCGGCGGTTATGCGGATATCTTTCTTAGAAATGTGCTTTCCAGCGGCGTAATTCCACAGATCAGCTGCATTCTGGGGCCATGTGCCGGTGGCGCAGTTTATTCGCCTGCGATAACTGATTTCAATGTGATGGTTAAAGACACGTCCTATATGTTCATAACCGGGCCGGATGTGATCAAAACGGTGACACATGAAGAGGTTACTAAGGACGAACTGGGCGGAGCGATGACTCATAATGCGAAATCCGGTGTTGCTCATTTTGCCGCAGATTCGGATGAACACGCACTTCGAATAACCCGCGAACTGATCTCGTTCATACCCTCGAACAACATGGAGAATCCGCCTTTCGTTCCAACCGCCGATCCTTCGGACAGGTGCGATGAGAAGCTGAATACTATAGTGCCGGAATCTTCCAACCAGCCGTATGACATTCGCGACATCGTTCATGCCGTCGCCGACGATGGATATTTCTTCGAGGTTCAGGAACATTACGCTCCGAATATTGTGATCGGCTTTGCAAGGCTAGGCGGCTTTTCCGTGGGTTTAGTAGCCAACCAGCCTGCTTTTCTGGCCGGCGTGCTGGACATCGACGCCTCAGTCAAAGCTGCCAGATTCGTTCGGTTTTGCGATTGTTTTAATATTCCTCTTATTACATTCGAAGACGTTCCGGGTTTCCTTCCGGGTGTTAATCAGGAACATTCCGGCATAATTCGCCACGGAGCCAAACTTCTGTATGCGTTCGCCGAGGCAACCGTGCCGAAGATCACGGTTATCACCAGAAAGGCATATGGCGGTGCCTATTGCGTGATGTCCTCGAAGCATATTCGCACCGATATTAATTTCGCATATCCGACCGCTGAAATTGCGGTAATGGGAGCCGAAGGTGCCGTCGGAGTTTTGTATAGAAAAGAGATCGTCGAAAATGACGAGGCCTATCGCAAAGCCAAGGTCGGCGAATTCGAAGAAAAGTTTGCAAACCCGTATGTAGCAGCGGAACGGGGCTATATCGACGAAGTGATCGAGCCGAAATACACGAGGCCTAAGCTTATTAGGGCACTTTCACTCCTTCAAAACAAAAGAGACACGAATCCACCCAAAAAGCATGGAAATATTCCGCTTTAGGAAATACTTTAATTGTCTTGCCACAGACAGTTAAAGTGATTTGTAATTATTAGCTGTAATCTCTGTGTTCAGAGTAATAGCGGGTAAATCTTAATGTATTATATTAGCTTTTAATGCTCGAAATTGAATCACAACGCCCGACGTGGGCAAAAATCGACCTCAACAACCTTGCATTCAACTATCACTCGATACGAAAGTTTGTCGGCGAGAGCGTGAAACAGATGGCAATCGTTAAAGCGAATGCCTATGGTCACGGTGCGATTGAGTGTGCGAAACGGCTTGACGCGGAGGGCGTCGACTGGTTCGGAGTTGCGATACCCGAAGAAGGAGTCCAGCTTCGCATGGCCGGGGTCCGCAAGCCGATTCTTTGTCTTGGCGGCTTCTGGCCGGGTCAAGGCTCTCTTCTTGTAGACAACGAGATCACGCCGGCGATTTTTGACATCGACCGGGCAATCGCATTGGACGGTTTCGCTCGGACACGCGGCAAGATCGTGGACGTTCATGTCAAAATCGACACCGGAATGGGCAGGCTTGGGGTTCCCTTTCGCGAGACGGGAGAGTTTGCGGAGCGGCTTCGGGCGTTGCCGAATCTTCGAATCGACGGAATGATGACTCATTTTGCGGCCGCGGACGATCTGAAAAGTGATTTTACAGCCGAGCAAATGCGGCGATTCTCGGACTCCGTTGATATTTTTTGCCGGCACGGTTTCCGTCCGTCTCATATCGACATGGCAAATTCACCCGGCGCAATTGCTTTCCCGGAATCTCGCGGGTCAATGGTTCGTATAGGAGGTATCTTGTACGGACTAGGCGAAGACGTGCTGCCAAAAGGTATTGAACGTCCGGAACTTCGGCCGGTGATGTCGCTGCATTCGCGGATCGGTTTTTTGAAACGTGTCGCCAAGGGCGAGAGTTTGGGTTACGGCAGAACGTATGTTGCAGACGCCGACGCGCTGATAGCAACAGTTCCGATCGGATACCATGACGGTTACAGGCGTTCGCTGTCGAATCGAGCTGCCGTGCTTGTAAACGGCGAATATGCTCCGGTCGTTGGCCGTATCTCAATGGACTGGACGATCATAGACGTAACAAATATCCCAAATCCCGCCGTCGGAGACGAGATAATATTGATCGGCGAACAAAACGGCAATCATATTGCAGCCGAAGCAATTGCCGAAGCTGTCGGCACGATCTCTTACGAGATCACTTGCGGCATAGGCGAAAGAGTAAGAAGGATCTATACCGGATAATTCCAAGCCCGGCCGTTTACCGGACACTCCGTAAATGGTTTAGAATCTCAGCAACGCTATCAACATATTTAAAACCATGAACTATCCAATCGACCTTTCATTTAAGCTGCTTGCATTTGCAAGCCAGATATACATTCGCGACGCAAGCGGAAACCTGATCGGCTATGTGAAGCAGAAGCTGCTGAAGCTGAAAGAAGACATTAACGTTTTCGCCGACGAAGCCCAAACGCAGCATCTCTTCAACATCAAGGCTGATCGCTTGATCGATTTTTCGGCTAGGTATAACTTCACGGATTCACGCGGCACGCGGCTAGGTTCAATAAAGCGAAAAGGAATGCGTTCGATCTTTCGCGCGCATTACGAGATAAGTAACGCGGAAGATTTGCAGGTGCTGAAGATCAATGAAGAAAACGGTTGGATAAAAGTTGTCGATGCGCTGGTCGGCGAACTGCCTGTCGTAGGGATGTTCACCGGCTATTTCTTCAATCCTGCGTATATCGTTGCCCGTCTGGATGAAGTGCCGGTCGCAAGACTCCAAAAACAACCGGCTTTTTTTGAAGGAAAGTTCCAGCTAACGCCGCTGGCTCAAATGTCAGAAGAAGAAGAAACGCGCGTACTGTTGAGCCTTTTGACAATGACGCTGCTCGAACGCTCTCGCGGATAATCTCACAAAGCCAGAATGAGCGGAAAGACCAGAATAATTTTGATTTTAAATTACCCCTGGATCACTTTTTTTGGGCGGCTTTATTCGAAGATCTTTGAAACAGATGTTTTCAGCCGTGCTGCTCAGGTAGCATTCTATTTCTCATTTTCGCTGTTTCCGCTGCTTTTTTTTCTGGTGAGTTTGTTCGGCTTGGTGCTCGAATCAACCGATGCATTGAAGCAGGAACTATACTCCTATCTTCGGCAAATCATGCCGGTAACGGCTTTCGAACTGGTTCGGCAAACGGTAGAGGAAATCGCCGAAAGCAGCTCGGGCGGAAAGCTCACGCTTGGCCTTTTGATCACGCTTTGGTCGGCTTCGGCAGGAGTTGACAGCATTAGAAATGCATTGAACTCAGTTTACGATCTGCGCGAAACGAGATATTGGTGGAAAACCAAGCTTCAATCCCTGGCTCTAACTTTTTTCGTAATAATCTTCATCGCGGTCGTTCTCGGCCTCGTCTTTTAAGGTTGGCAGATTGTACAGCTCGGATTGGCTTACATAGGCGTCGTTGTAACCTCGCCGCTGATTCTTGTTTCGATCCAATGGATCACTGTTTTGCTGGTATTGCTTTTTGCTTGCGAAGTGATTTTCAACCTTGTGCCGAATTTTGAGCGGTTTCGATGGAAATGGATAACGCCGGGGTCGATAGTCGCGATAATTTTGTGGATAATTTTGACCGGCGGTTTCCGTCTTTATCTCGAGTATTTCAACACATACAACCGGGCTTACGGTTCTCTGGGTGCGGTGATAATCTTGATGTTGTGGCTGTATCTGACCAGCGTCGCGTTGCTTTCCGGCGGGGCGATCAATGCGATCGCGGCCTCGATTGCCCAGGAAAGAAAAAATCCTTTGCAAGATGCCGCAGAAAGTTAAAAATTAACCGAGAAAAACTAAATTTGCCGACCTAAATTCATATGTCTTTAATGCTTCAGGAAATCGCTGAACAGCCGGAAGTTCTGGAACGCACGATAAACGCCGAACGCGAAAAGATCACCCGAATCGGCGACTTTTTGCGTCAGAAAGATATAGATCTGATCGTACTCGTTGCACGCGGGAGCTCGGATAACGCATCGCTGTTCGGCCGGTATCTACTCGAAGTCACGACTGGAATTCCGGTATCACTTTCAGCTCCGTCGGTGTTCACGTTATACAATGCCAAACTAAAACTCAATCGCGCGCTGGTCGTCGGCGTATCACAATCCGGAGAGGGTTCGGACATTAACCACGTTCTCGAAAATGCTAAAACTTCCGGGGCATTCACTCTCGGTATCACGAACGAATCCGAATCGACGATGGCAAAGATCGCGGACGAAACGCTTTTGATTCACGCGGGACGCGAAAAATCCGTTGCGGCGACCAAGACCTATACCGGACAGATGCTGCATTTCTACATGCTCGCTTCTGCCATAGGTGATAGGCGTTTGGATTTTCACAAGATCCCCGAGTTTTCCGCGAAGGCATTGGAACTCGAACCGGAAGTGAAACAGATCGTTCAGCGATATGCTTTTATGGAAAATTGCGTGGTCGTTGGCCGGGGAATGAATTACGGCAATTCGTATGAACTGGCATTAAAACTGATGGAGACGTGTTACGTCGTTGCCGAACGAT
>JBQTJB010000324.1:0-2637 GCA_052387555.1 Blastocatellia bacterium
CTCGAAATGTCTGAAACATTAACACAGATGCAATCCGATGTAAAGCGCTAAATGTAATCCGATAAGATATTTTTTTATAGTAAGTTACACCTCTTTAGCTGAGGTAAGGTCTAAATGATGCGCTTAAAGTACTAATCATCTCGGTTCGTTGCTTACAATTCAACTTTTTACCCGTATTTACAACACTCATAATTTGAGATTAGAACATTACCCATATTACAATCGTCTTAATTCACGTATTTTACTTTAAGCAGGGGTTTAACGGATTCGGGGAAATTCACCTTCGGTCAAATTGAATGATATTGTGGTTTTATGTAATTCTATTTGTGTCAAAAAAACTTTAGAATTACCGATTTCTCCAGCTTGTGTCATTTTGGTACGAGCTGAAGATGACTGGTAACCCTAGATTTAAACCTAAACATTATAAACAAAAGACTTAGAGATAAAAAAAAAGCATGCGGGAATGGCACGAATTTTGCCGTAAAAATATAGCTATTCTTTGCGTGTCTTCTGCACAACAACAATTTCAGTTAAGCAGCAAACATTTTCGGACGCAATTATTTGTGGAAAATATATCTTATGAGACCAGTAAAACATTTTGAAAAAGGATTGACCTACATCGCTAAGGGCGCGTTCAACGCAGTCAGGTCGGCGAATCAATTCAAGCCGAACCCGTCGTTTATTCCGAAGTGGTCGGACAAGCCGCTGCTCAAGTCGTGGCAGAAGACAAAGCCGACGCTTGGATTCCCCCGGCAGACCGATTCGCTTTGCCCGAATTGCGTGATCGAGGCTCGCGAATCGATCCTGAGCGGCGAGAAGGAAGTTTCGATGCTGATCAACGACAAGGTTGGCGAGATCAAGGCGCAGATCATCGAGCGGGACGGCCAGGTGTGGATGATAAAAGATTGTCCGACGCACGGCCATTTCGAAGACATGATGGCGATCGATTCAAAGTTTCTGCAGCATATCGAATCGCTGTTTCCGGGACGGGACATCGACGCGCACAATGACGAAAAGCTTCACAATCACGGCACGTCGAGCGTCAAGTACGGCCGCGGAGCGGTGCTTACGGTCGATCTGACAAACCGCTGCAACATGATGTGCGACCCGTGTTTTATGGACGCGAACCAGGTCGGTTTCGTTCATGAATTGAGCATGGAAGACGTTTCCGAAATTCTTGACAACGCTATTCAGATCAAACCGCGTCGCCAGATGTCGGTGCAGTATTCGGGCGGCGAGCCTACGCTGTCGCCTTACTTTCTGGATGCGGTTCGTTATGCACGAAAGGTTGGTTACAATTCGGTTCAGGCTGCTACAAACGGAATTGAGTTCGCGAAATCGAAAGAATTCTGCCGCGAAGCTGCGGAAGCGGGATTAAGATTCGTATATCTTCAGTTCGACGGAATCGGCAACGACGCCAACTCGCACCGCCAGATCGGAAATTTGTTCGACGTAAAACTTCGCGCGATCAACAACCTGCACGAAGCCGGCGTCGATATCATTCTGGTTACCACGTTGGTCAACGGAATTAATAACGATCAGGTCGGAACGATCATCCGCTTTGCACTGGAGAATCCGAAGAAAATTTCGTTCATCGCGTTCCAGCCGGTTTCGTTCACCGGCCGCGACGAGCTGATCACCGAACAGCGTCGCCTGCAGCAGCGTTACA
Organism: Blastocatellia bacterium; assembly: GCA_052387555.1. Lineage (GTDB taxonomy): Bacteria > Acidobacteriota > Blastocatellia > Pyrinomonadales > Pyrinomonadaceae > OLB17. Next base: position 1,670 of record JBQTJB010000324.1, read on the forward strand.
CGCTTGCCCATCTTGCACACGACGTTCAGGATCAGGTAGGAATTACCGAACCGACGCGCGATTGGTTCCCGCTTTCGCTAATGGGAGCGTTCGCCGATTTTGCAGACGTGGTTCACGGGCCGGAAAGCGATTGGGGACAGGTTAGCTGCGGCTGCCACCCGAATTGCGGCGTCGGCACGGCGGTGATGGTCAATAAGGAAACGAAGGAGATGGCTCCGGTTCCGCAGTTCCTGAATATTCAGGGACTCGTCACCGACATGCAGCACATCACCGACACGAACCGCGGCAAATGGTTCTCGAACATCATGATGGGCCTTGCGCTTCTCAAAAATTACAATCCTTACGGCGCGCCGAACAGTTTGACGCTCGGCGGCATTTTGAAGAAATTCGACAAATCGTTTGGTTTGTCGGGCAAAGATTACGGCAAGGTCGGTCCCGATCGCACTGCAGAAGACATCGAGAAACGCCGGCAGGACCCGTGGAACTTTTTGTTTATCGCCGGAATGTGGTTCCAGGATCTTTTCAACTACGATTTCCGTCGCACCGAAATGTGCATCATCCCGTACGGCACGCAGGAAGGCGAAATTTCCTTCTGTGCGTATAACACCGGCATCGGCTGGCGAAACATCATCGAGCACATGCATCAAAACGCGACCGTCGCTCAATGGTACAAAGACCACGGCCGTCACGAAGTTTTCGCACGCGGCAAGGAAGTCGAGCTCGGCGACAAATCGCACGGCCTCGTGCTGAACGAGATCGACCTCGCCCGTCCGAACAAACCCGAAATGGAAGGCCCCAAAACCGCCGCCGAAGAAATCCAGATGATGCGCAAACTCTATCAGCAAATGGTCATGGAAAAAGCCCAAATAAAAGCCGAACCCATGATCCAAATCGGTGGCCTAAAACGCGAAAAGAAAGCCGACAAAGAAATGGCAGTTGCTGAATAAGTCGGGTACGCAGGCGCCCTC
>JBQTJB010000325.1:0-15595 GCA_052387555.1 Blastocatellia bacterium
GCATTACGCCATGCACTCAGGGCGTCTCGTGTACGTCGGTTCAGATCGAATGGCTCGGCTTTGTTACGATTCCATTGATGGCTTTGACGGCTTTCGTCTTGGTTTCTGTCATAATCCTGTTAAATAAACCGTTATCAAAGTAATTTTGTGTATGAGAAAAGAAGTCGGCATTCTCCTTGTAATTGCGATCATGGTGGTCGTGGGCGGTGTGATCGGCGCGTCTTACTATCGCGGATCGGTGCAGAGCGTTCCGGTAAACAAACCGGCCATTTCGGAAAATCTGGTTCGTCCCGACAGCCCAACCATAGGGCCGGCCGACGCCAAAGTAACCGTCGTCGAATTCCTCGATCCGGAGTGCGAGTCTTGTGCGGCATTTGCACCGAGCGTGAAGTCACTGCTGAAAGAATTCGATGGCAGGGTGCGGTTCGTCGTTCGTTATATGCCGTTTCATAAAAATGCGAAACTCGCCGTGTCATACATAGAAGCTGCTGGCGAACAGGGCAAATATTGGGAAATGCAGGAAAAGCTGTTTCAGAATCAACCCGAATGGGGCGAAAAGCACGGCCCAGCCCCTCAACAGGCAACGGCCACTCCAGCAAACGTCTTATTCGAAAAGTACGCCGGCGAACTCGGCTTAAATGTCGCTCAGATAAAGACGGCCGCCGCAGATAAGAAGTACGCCTACAAAGCAGATCGCGACATGAAGGACGGTCAGGCACTGGGCGTTCGAAGTACGCCAACTTTCTTTGTAAACGGCCGCAAGCTTGCTAGATTGACGCAGCAGGACCTAAGGGCGCTCATCAACGAAGAGCTTAACAAATAGATAGTAATAGTAATTGAGGTGGCAAAGGAAGATTCAAAAGACTTGCTCGAATTTTTACAGCCTTTCGATGACCAAATAATAGAGACTGTAATGTGGCTGCGGAATTTTGTTTGGGACTTATATCCTGAATGCAACGAATTGATTTACGATGGCCCGAACGCTTTGGCATTTGGCTGGACGCCATCCGGCCGCACGTCGGACACTTTCTCAACTATCGCAATTTACAACAATGAATGCGTGCAGTTTGGTTTTTATTGGGGTTCCCAATTGGCCGATCCTGAAAGTTTGCTTGAAGGAAAAGGAAAGCAATATCGTTTTTTACGCGTCATCGATAAAAAAGATTTTCCGGCCAGATATGCAAAAGAATTGCTGAACGAAGCCCATGTCAACTCGCTCGCGAAAGCAAAGGGTATGGATAAGGCGCCGAAAGGAACGACAGAGGTCAAATCGATCTCATCAAAGAAAAAAAGACCAGCAAAACATTAGCTCAGAGTTCAAACTTTAGATAGGCGCCGTTGCGAAAGGCAAGCTGAAGATTGAAATCTGAACGAGTTGCGAATCTGGCCGAAGTCATTTATAAGTAGCTCTTGATGAAGCAATGCCCGGCATGCAAAACGACTTACACCGACGACAGCCTGCGGTTCTGTCTGGCGGACGGAGCAACGCTCGACGCTGTTCAGGACGAACAGGCGACAGTTTTACGTTCGGCGGAACGAGATCTGCTACGCGTCGATATAGCTAAGGAAACGGCCAGAACAAAGCCGTCGTCCGTTGTCGAAAAAAGCAGCGGGAACCCGCTTTTGAAGATTCTTCTGGCTGTTCTTATTCTCGGTTTTCTGGTCATATTATTAGCCGGAGCCGCAGGCTTTTTCTTTTACATCAACAGCGGCAGTAATAATTCGAACATAGCTGTTACATCACCGACGCCAACGCCAAAACAATCACCCACGCCCGACGCCGAAAAACAGCAGCTAAAAGACGAGCTTGCAAATATTCAGAAAAGGCTGGACGAGCATAAGAAAGCGAACGTAAACACACAGTCGTCTCCAACACCGAACCAACCACCCGCAATAACTGCGACGGCAAATTCGCCGGACGATGGTTTTCTTGCTCTCAGGAGTCAACCGAACACCGAGACGGGCACGCGAATTACGAAAATACCGCATGGAGCCCGGTTATCAATCGGCACTTGCGGGCGATATATTACGACGAGGAAAAATAATTTTGGCCGCTGGTGCACGGCCTCCTATAACGGCTACAACGGCTGGGTTTTCGACGCGTTCGTAAAATATTAGAGTTGTAATATTTTTTTCGCCAAAAAATGCTACTCTCGTATAACCAAATATGTTTGCTGGTTTTACGAGTCCTCGGCGGGTTGTTATTACAGGTTTCGGCTGCGTCACGCCGATCGGAATCGGGCGTGAAGCTTATTGGGAATCGCTTAAATTCGGCAAAAGCGGCGTCCGGCGCATAGAGAGCTTTGACGCATCGGAGTTTAATGTTCAGATCGCGGCTGAGATACCTGAGTTCGACTGGAAGGCGGAGCTAAACCCAAAAGACCGGCAGCACGTTCCCCGCACAGTTCCACTCGCATTGGCAGCCGCACGCGAGGCAGTCGCTGATTCAGAAATAAAAACAGAAGAACTTTCATTGGAAGACAAACGCCGTTTCGGGGTGATCCTTGGAACGGGCGGCGGCGGTTTGTCGTTTACGGAAAAGCAATTCGGCTACTGGTTTTCGGGCAACGCCGGCAAGGGCAGCATATATACGATCCCGGCCTCGACGCACGGCGGCCTTTCGTCGGAGCTCTCAATGGTGTTCGGCCTACACGGTCTATCGCACATTGTCTCGACCGGATGCACATCTTCAACCGACGCAATATTTTATGCGGCACAGCACATCGCTCTTGGTCTGCAGGACTTGATGCTCGCGGGCGGCGTCGATTCGCCGATCTCGCCCGGCATTCTTAAGGGCTTCGAGGTAATGACCGTCTGCACTAAGGAATGGAACGACGAACCCGAGCGTGCGTGCAGGCCGTTTTCGAAGGACCGTTCGGGCATTGTCATCGGCGAAGGATCATGGGTTTTCGTGCTCGAATCGCTGGATTCGGCTTTAGCACGCAAGGCTCGCATCTATGCAGAGATAGCCGGTTACGGCGTCACCTGCGATGCGTATCACCGCGTTCGGCTGGAAGAAAACGGCATCGAACCGGCACGCGCGATGTCGCTTGCTATAGAGGATGCCGGTCTCTCACCTGAGGACATCGACTACGTAAATCTGCACGCTACTTCGACACAGCTCAACGACCGAATAGAAACCCAGGCCGTAAAGCTTGCGTTCGGCTCACACGCATATAACATTCCCATGTCCGGCACAAAATCGCAGATCGGCCACCCGCAGGGAGCTACCGGAGCGGCCGGGATCGGAGCAACGCTGCTTGCGATGAACCAAAGCGTGATCGCGCCGACAATAAACCTTGAAGAACCGGACGATGCCTGCGATCTGGATTACGTTCCGAACGAATCACGCAGGCAAAGCGTAAATACCGCACTCTGCAACTGCATCGGTTTCGGGTCGAAGAATTCGGCGTTGGTATTAATGAGGGTTTAGCCGCAGAGCACACCGAGAGAGAAGAAAAGAAAAAGTAATTCTTGACATGTGGTGGTGTTTTTCAACAAAAGAACCAACCGCTGAGTTCTCTGCGGCAAAGGGTTTTTAAAGTAGTGAGTGCGGCTTTTTGGGGAGCCGCACTCGGTAGGTATGTTTGGATGGTTATTAGGACAGGTATTGCGGTGATTAGCCAGAGCTTGTCCGACGTCACCAACGGGGAAAATAAAACGGGCCCGATGTTTTGAAGTTTTCGGGATTAAATTTTCTGCGTGCTCCGCATTCAAGACAGGAACGATAAGACGTTCTTTCGGACGTGAACGGGCGGCTCAACCGTTTGTGCCAGCAGCCGAACAATTTACCGAAAACACCGATCTTCTGAATCGGCTCTTGATCCGCATGACCAAAACGGGTTTCGGTAATTAAACTTTTCTCTAAAATTCCTTGCATAATCTTTTTTCGGTTCTATTCACATTAATCAAAATGTGATGAACTAACATTACTAGAACGTTTCCCGGGGAAAGTTTTGCAATACTTTAGATGATACTCATCACAAAAAAGTTTGTCCGATGTTTTATTAACTACTTTTGGACGATGCTTTCTCTTATTCCTTTAATTCGTTAGAATCTTCCAAAAAGATTCAGGAGATAATGATGCGACGCATATTTGAAAGAACCTTCGTACTGGCAATTTTGACTGTTTTTGTCTCGTTTCCGGCGTTTGGTTGGGACGACGTGGGGCACAAAATAACGGGCTATATCGCCTGGCAGCGTATGTCGCCGCAGGCGCGCGAAGCCGTTATCAGGATACTTCGTGCCGCCCCTGAGGAATCGGACATTTCGACGTTTTATATGTCTTACGGGCCGGAATCAGAGGAAATCCGCAAACGCGAATTTTTCATGCTTATTCCGACGTGGGCGGATATCATCCGCGACCGGGCATTTCCGGCGCGCTACCGGACATACCATAAATCTAATTGGCATTATGACGACACTTTCTGGAAACAGGTTGACGGAAAGATCGAGATTCTTTCCGGCTTTGAGGAAGGAGGTGAAGCAGCGTTAAGAATGGGCGAGGCCGAAAAGACGCTTCGCGATTCGAATTCAAAGGAATCAGATAAAGCTGTTGCCATCGCCTGGCTTATGCACCTGGGCGGAGACATTCATCAACCGCTTCACACATCTGCACGCGTTACCGACCGCGAGCCGAAAGGCGATCAGGGCGGCAATCTATTTCTGCTTACGCCCGAGGGCACGAAACGCGAAGATCAGCTGAATCTCCATTGGTATTGGGATTCAATAACAGGCAGAAATATTCCAATCAAAGCAGGCGAATGCGGCCGTGCTTACGTCGAAAAGATCGCGCGAAAAATGATGAGCAAGCATCCGTTCGCAATGTATCAAAGCGAGCTCAAACTTTGGAAATTCGAAGAATGGCAAAAAGAGAGTTTTCCTTATAACAACACCTTCGTTTTCTCGGCCGATCTCAAGCGTTTCGAAACGCCATCGCCAACATACAAAAGGAACGCATTCAAGCTTGCAGAAAAACAACTTGCGCTCGCCGGTTACCGTCTCGGAGAAATGCTAAACGAAGTATTCGGCAAGCCGGCGATGAACACTTCAGCAATCAGGTTAAATTTCTCGAACAAATGAAAGCTGCTGAAATAATCGCACATTTTAAAAACAGGCAAGCGTCCACGATCGAGCTGATAAGGGAGATTGTCGAGATCGAATCTCCGTCGCATGACGTGGAACTAAGTAAGACGGTCGCGCTTTGGATTGAGAACGAAGCCCGAAAGACAGGGCTTGATCTCGCGATAGAGCGTATTCCGGCCGAGGATTATGGTGAGCACGTCATCATTCGGGCGTTTCCGTCCGCCGAAAAAACGGTTCTGCTGCTGGGCCATTCGGACACGGTTCATCCCGTCGGCACAAAAGAGCAAAACCCGACGCGTATCGACGGCGACAAATTTTACGGCTGCGGCATTTTTGACATGAAGGCGAATATCGTTTTGATACTCGAAACGCTGCGTTTTTTTGCCGAGCATAATCTGGCGACCGAGAGACCGATCACAATTATGCTTTCGTGCGATGAAGAGGTCGGAAGTGTCTCGGGCCGCCCGCTGCTCGAAAAGGAAGCGGGAAATGCGGAGGCCTGTTTTGTCTTTGAGCCTTCCGCCGCCGGCCGCGTTAAGACAGGTCGAAAGGGCACTGGAATGTACACCGTCCGCACCCACGGCGTTCCCGCCCACGCGGGCCTCGAACCTGAGAAAGGAGCAAGCGCAATCCTCGAACTCTCGCGTCAGATCGAACGGCTTCATTCGTTCAACAATCTCGAAGCCGGAACGACGGTCAATGTCTGCACCGCCCGCGGCGGCACGACGACGAACGTTATTCCCGAACACGCCGAATGCAGTGTTGATGTCAGGTTCACATCGATGGCTGAAGCTGCCCGGATCGACGCCGCGATCAAGGGTCTCAACGCATTCGATGGACGCGTCTCGGTTTCTGTCCTCGGTGACGTCAACCGACCGCCGATGGAACGTACCGAAGCCGTCGCATCGCTATATGAAAAAGCGCGCGATCTTGCCGCTTCCTTCGGCTACGAACTTGGCGAAACTCAAGTGGGCGGCGCGTCTGACGGAAACTTCGTTGCCGCCCTCGGCGTCCCAGTCCTCGACGGCCTCGGCGTTACCGGTGACGGCGCCCACACGCTCCACGAGCATATTCTCGTGAGCGATATCGCGAACCGCGCGGCGTTGGTTACGCGAATGCTGTGTCAGTAGCCCGCACGTAAGTAAGGGCTCAAGGTTAGATTCAAGCTTTTTCACTTATGACGAATCAGAATGCGGTTATCGGAATGGATGTCGAACGGTTGTTCAAAAACAGTATTGGGCGTCACCTGGATGTTCTGAATAAGTTGAAACTTCATTTTGGAATAAAAGGTGAGTATGCGAAATCATTTTCTACCGGCACGGATGCGGGAAAATCTGATGTGATAATCAGGTTCACTGATGCTACATTGAGTGCCAACATCAAAGCCTATAAGACTGGATTTAATCAATTGACCAGGACCACGATTAGTTCTTTCTGTAAGACATTCAACTTAGAGCATCTACAAGCGATTTTTGAGGACGGTGCTCTGAGGGTTGCAGGCAGGTTGGGGCGATTTATTTTGGCTTCCGATGAAACTTTGATTGTTGCAGCGATCTCTCCGCTGGCGCGTGACATCGTGCATTTTTCGCTGGCTCGCGATGAAAACCCTGAATTACTGGTCTTATATTATCGTGCCACAAACATCATGAACCTTTACGACATGAAGGATCTATTAGATAATTTGAATTACGAAGTGACGATATCAGGCCGGGGCGTTATCAAGATAGGTAAGTTTATTACGATCCAAAGAAAGGGTGGTAATGGGGTTCATTCGATTCATATTCCAAAGACCTCGCTCGATCATCCAGGCAATAATCTGCAAGTAAAGATGAAGGTCGGAACCTTTGTCTTGGCGACAAATCCGATAGTCGCCTTTGAACCATAAATTTTGTGTTTGCGCCCGACGCAGGATATAATTGCATACATGAGACTCAGTGAAATATATCAAGAGAATTGCATCGCGACGATGGAGCGGATGTCCGACAACTTTCTGGATATGACGATCACAAGTCCTCCTTACGACGATTTGCGCGATTACAACGGTTATCATTTTCCGGTAGACGGAATTGCAGAATCTCTTTATCGAAAGACAAAACCGGGCGGTGTTGTAATCTGGGTCGTCGGTGACAGGACGCTGAATGGCAATGAAACTCTTACGAGTTTTCGTCACGCAATTACATTTCAGGACATAGGATTTCGGGTTCACGACACAATGATTTATGTCAAAAAGAATCCGATTCCGAGTGATTGTGGGAAGCGCTATAGGCAAGCGTTCGAGTATATGTTCTGTTTCAGTAAGGGGCAACCCAAAACATTTAATCCGATTACAGAACCAACCAAATCGGCCGGACAAAAAATCACGGCATTTCGGATAACAGGTAAGGGCAGAGGTAATGTGCCTGACGAAGACATAGGTCGCGAAATTAAATCGGAAAGAAAGGTTACCAATATTTTTGGCTACAATGTCGGCACTTCCAGCTCGAAAGACAAGATTGCGTTTCAGCACCCAGCGATTTTTCCTGAACAACTCGTGGCTGACCAGATAGCAAGTTGGACCAAAGAAGGCGATATAGTTTATGACTGTTTTATGGGTAGCGGGACTACGGCGAAGATCGCCCAGCAACTGGGAAGGCGTTGGCTCGGCTCCGAAATATCCCAAGAATATGTCGCTATCGCCAATGAGCGCTTAAAACCGTATTTCGCCATGCTGGAGATCGCTGCTGTTGGTTAATCATTCTCATTACTACATCTTTGTTCAGTACCGCCGGATCTGCTCTATCGTCACAAACATATTTTCAGGAGGCGCATCCTGTCCGGTGATGGGCGCGGTCTTCAAAACCGTTAGCGGGTGCGCGAGAGCGTACCTGGGTGGGTTCGACTCCCACACGCCTCCGCCACATCGATTTTAGATTTTTGATTTTGGATTACGTGAAACGAAATAAGATAGAAAAACGACATAAATTTAGAATATGACGGAACAGGAGTTCAAGAGTCGAACGAAAGATATAGCTATCCGAATTATAAAACTTGTTAATCACTGCCAAGAACTTGGTCTGCCGAGTTGATTGGAAAGCAATTGCTTCGATCCGGCACGTCTGTAGGAGCTAACTATCGTGCGGCATGTCGTGGAAAATCAACTGCCGATATTTTACATAAACTTTTTATCGTCGAAGAAGAAGCCGACGAAAGCCTATATTGGATCGAACTTCTTATCGAGTCTAAACTCGTTACGGAGAAAAAGTTGTGGGTATTGTTTAACGACATCAACGAAATTGTGGCAATGACGGTCGCCTCAATCAAAACATTGAGGTCGAGAAAATCCGTCAATCCAAAATCTAAAATCCAAAATCTAAAATATGAAAGAGTGGATTGCTTTAAATATGACGCCGGGAGTTGGCCCAAGAGCCGCGACAAAGCTGTTGGAACGCTTTGGTTCGGCGGCTGCAGTTTTTCATGCGCGGCGAACCGAACTGGAATCGCTGAGGCTTAAACCTGAGACTATCGAAAGTCTTTTGAAGCGGGAGTTTGAGGTTGTAGCGGGCGAAGAGTTAGAGAGTGTAAAGAAGCTTGGCGGCGATATATTAATCCTGGATGACGGCAGCTATCCGGCGTTACTAAGAGAAATTGATGATCCGCCGATCACTTTATATGTACTTGGAGATTGGCAGGCGTGTTTCGATCAACCGTGCATTGCGGTCATCGGTTCGCGGATGTGCTCGACATACGGCGAAAACGCTTCGGAGATGCTTGCACGCGACCTTGCTTCGCGGGGAATCACAATCGTTTCGGGGCTCGCACGCGGTATCGACACGGCTGCGCATCGCGGCGCAATTCGCGGCGGCGGGCGCACAATTGCCGTCATGGGAACAGGCATTGATGACGTTTATCCAACGCAGAACAATAAACTTGTCCGAGACATTCTCGCATCCGGTGGGTGCGTCGCGACACAATTTCCGCTTGGAACTCCGCCATTGCCCGAGCATTTCCCATTTCGCAATCGTATAATCAGCGGATTGAGTTACGGTGTGCTGATCGTCGAAGCTTCCGAACGGAGCGGTTCTTTGATAACCGCGCGGCTCGCAATGGAGCAGAACCGCGAAGTGATGGCTGTGCCGGGCAATATCACATCCGGAAATTCGTACGGAACGAATTACCTCATAAAAGCCGGAGCAAAACTCGTACAGCAATGGCAGGACGTGGTTGCCGAGCTGCCGAGCGATATTGCCTCTGCGATACTGCCGCCCAAGATAGAAAAAGCAGGCAACGGCAAAGCATCTAATCAACAAGAGCTTATTCCGGCAGACCTCAGTGAGCACGAACGGACGGTTTGGCCGCTGCTTCCGGTTGACGATTCCATACATATAGATGTATTGCTGGAATCGAGCGGCCTTTCGTTCGGTGATCTGAACGCGGCCCTCGTCGGGTTGGATATTCGCGATCTGATACGAGTTTTGCCAGGTAAGAACTACGCAAAAAAGATATGAAATTAAAGGATTTGGTTAAACGGGTGAAATACCGTTTGTTCTAAACCAGCATTGACAGGTTTGCAACATAGGTGATAGAAGTCAGAATGTCAGAGCGCGATTCGCGCATCTGACTATTTTTTTCAAATGGGTAAAAGTTTAGTAATTGTAGAATCGCCGGCCAAGGCGAAAACCATCAACAAATATCTCGGCGAGGACTACACGGTTCTCGCGTCGATAGGGCACATCAAGGATCTTCCGATGAAGGACCTCGGTGTCGATGTCGATAATAATTTCGAACCGCATTACGAGGTAATCCCCGATTCAAAGAAACGTAATAACAAGAAGATAGTCTCAGATTTAAAGAAGGCCGCTAAGACCAGCGACGCAATTTATCTTGCCGCCGACCCCGACCGCGAAGGCGAAGCGATCTGCCAGCATCTCGCCGAAGAGATCGTCCCGAAAAAGCCCGTGATACCAATCTTTCGGGTGATGTTCAACGAGATCACCAAAAACGCGATCAAGGATGCTTTTAAAGAACCAAAACAGATCGACAAAAATTTAGTGGACGCTCAGCAGACACGTCGAATTCTCGATCGTCTGGTTGGATATAAAGTTTCCCCGATACTTTGGAAAACGATAGGCGGGCGCTTGTCCGCAGGCCGCGTGCAGACCGTTGCGGTTCGGCTTGTAGTCGAACGCGAACGCGAGATCGAAGCGTTCGTCAAGACCGAATATTGGTCGATAATTGCGAACCTGACTGCGGCCTTGCCTCCGAATTTCGACGCAAAGCTTCAAAAGATCGAAGACAAAACGGTCAAGTCGGGCAAGTTCGATGAAGATCTGAAACCTTCTGAAGTCCACATAAAATCTCAGGACGAATCAGACGCTATCGTCGCCGAGGCCGAGAAAGAATCATTCGTTGTCGATTCGGTCGCAACCAAGGAACGAAAGCGAAACGCAACGCCTCCATTCATCACCTCAAAACTCCAGCAGGAAGCCGCGCGAAAACTAGGCTTTTCGGTAAAGCGGACGATGACCGTTGCCCAGAAACTTTATGAAGGCATCGAGATCGGCTCGGAAGGAGCGGTTGGACTCATCACTTACATGCGAACCGATTCGACCCGCGTTTCGGATGCGGCGCTGGAAAACGTTCGAGGCTTTATTGTCGGCGAGTACGGCGAGAGTTATCTTCCGGCAAAACCGACCGCATATAAATCTAAAAAAGGCGCGCAGGACGCCCACGAAGCCATCCGTCCTACCGACGTTATTCGCACGCCGGACAGCTTAAAGGATCTGCTGGGTACGGACGAACTTAAACTCTATCGCCTTATCTGGCAGCGGTTTGTCGCGTCGCAAATGACGCCCGCCGTTTTCGACCAGACAACGATCGATATCAAAGCAGGTCGGTTCACATTCCGGGCAACGGGTTCAGTTCAGAAATTCGACGGCTTTTTAAAAGTTTATCAGGAGGGCCGAGACGAAAAGCCGTCCGATGCCGACGATGACGATGAAGAACGCAATCTTCCGGCGGTAAAAGAGGGCGAGAGCCTGAAGCTCAATTCCGTAACGCCCGAACAACATTTTACCGAACCGCCGCCGCGTTACTCGGAAGCGACGCTTGTAAAAGCACTTGAAGAAAAAGGCATCGGCCGGCCATCGACCTATGCGGCGATTATGACGACGATCCAGGATCGCGAGTATGTTGAAAAGATCGAAAGCCGTTTTCACCCGACGCCGCTCGGAACAACGGTAAACGATCTGCTCGTCGCCAGCTTCGACGACATTTTCAACACAACCTACACGGCGCGGATGGAAGAAGAACTCGACGAAATCGAGGACGGAAAGCTGGATTGGCGCGCCGCGCTTCACGAGTTTTACGGCAAGTTTGCAAAGGACCTGGAAAACGCTGCCGAGGTAATAAAGAACAAAAAGAAAACCTCGATCCCGACAGACGAGATCTGTGAGAAATGCGGATCGGGCATGGTTATCAAGTTCGGCCGATTCGGCCAGTTCCTTGCTTGCGAAAACTACCCCGAATGCAAGAACACTCGCGAGGTCTCCAAAAAGAAAAGCGAAACTGAAAACGGAGCCGAAGGTGAATCCCCGGAAACCGAAGAAATTCCGATTTGTGAGTTATGCGGCAAGGAAATGGCTTTGAAGAAAGGCCGTTTCGGTTCTTTCTACGGCTGCACCGGCTACCCAGAATGCAAGAATATCCGCAAGATCGCGAAAGGAGACCAGAAACCCTCGGCACCACCGGTTCCGCTCGACGAAATATGTCCTAAAGACGGGGCACATCTGGTTCGACGGCAGGGTAGATTCGGCGAATTCGTTTCATGTTCCAATTATCCGAAATGCGATTACATAAAGCGAGAAACAACCGGTATCGCCTGTCCTAAATGCGGCGGCGACATCGCCGTAAAGAAATCGCGTCGCGGAAAGGTCTTCTACGGCTGCACTAATTACCCGAAATGCGACGAGGTTTACTGGGACAAACCGGTCGCCACGGCCTGTCCGCAATGTTCGGCGCCGATCTTGCTGGAGAAAACGACCAAGCGAGACGGCACCATCCGTTATTGCAAAAATGAAGAATGTGATTATAAAATAGCCGTCGGCAACACCGATTTAACATCAGACAATGAGACGGAGGCCGCCGCTCCGGTCGCATAAGTTTGGATGAACGAAAACATTCAGTTCCTACAGGCTTTTTTAAAGAACCCCGCAACGGTTGGCTCTATAACGCCAAGCTCGCCCGAACTTGCCCAAAAAATGATCCAGGGGATAGATCCCGGTCCTGAAAACGTCGTTCTGGAACTCGGGGTCGGCACCGGAGCAATCACAAAATTTCTTCAGGATATCGTGCCGGACGACCGCTCATACCTTGGAATCGAACTCGATTCCATGCTGGTGCGGTCCCTGAGAAGAAATTATCCGGAAATGCAGATCGTTCGTGGAAACGCAGTCGAGACAGAAACTTTGCATCGCAGGTCAGGTCTCGGCCGGGTCGGTACCATAATCTGCTGCCTGCCGTTTGCATCGATGCCGAATGAGGTAGGCGACCAGATTCTTATAGAAGTGGACAAGTTCATGCTGAAAGGTTGTACGTTCAGGACGTTTCAATACGCACACGGCTATTATTTCCCCGCCTCGATCAAGCTCCGCGAATTTATGCGCAACCGATACGGAAAATCGAAACGCAGCCCGCTTATCGTGAAAAATGTCCCGCCTGCCTACACCTTGACTTGGTCGACAACCTAACCCATCTTCCGAAAAGTGAAACCTTTCAACAGCGCCTGTGGTATAAATAGGCAAATCTTCAAATGATTCATTTCAGCATCAGGAGATATCAATAATGTTACGACGCAAGTTTTTGGGCGTGGGTCTGATCCTGGCATTTTTAATGCCGAGCTTGACTTTGGCGCAAACGTCACCGGTCGGTTCGTCGGCCACAGCCGCGCCTGCGGTAAAGGTTTACACAGCACCTAAAGAGGTTATCGACAAAATAAAGGACGAAGGAATGAACCGTTCCCAAGTCATGCAGACCCTAAGTTATCTGACCGACGTCATAGGCGGCCGGCTTACAAATTCGCCGAACATGAAACGCGCGAACGAATGGACGCGCGACACGATGGCAAAATGGGGAATGCAAAACGCAAAACTCGAACCGTGGGGACCGTTCGGACGCGGCTGGTCGCTAAAAAGCTTTTCAGCGCAGGTTGTCGAACCTCAAGCCATTCCTGTTATCGCCTTTCCAAAAGCATGGGGGCCATCAACTAACGGTCCTGTTACAGGAGAGGTCGTTTATCTTGAGATCAAATCGGATGCCGACTTTGCCAAATATAAAGGCCAGCTTCGCGGCAAGATCGTTTTGACCTCGGGGATGCGTGAACTAAAGGCCGACTTTAAAGGCATGGGAACGCGGCACACCGATGATGAGCTTACGAAGATGGCAAACGCGCCGGATCCTAACGCTCCGCGTCCAGCTCAAACGGCTCAGCAAACTCCGCAGCAACCAAATCCACAGCAGTCCGAGCGCATGCAGAGATTGTTGCTTCAGCTGAAAGCAATGAATTTCTTGTTGGAAGAGGGTGCAGCGGTCATGGTGGACAACAGCTTTGAAGGAAGCGGTGGAACACTATTCGTCTCATCGGCGAATCCGGCTCAGGAAATTCCGGCCAATATGCAGGCATTTTTCGGTCGAAACCGGCTTCAAGCGTATCAAAAAGAAGCAGAGTCAAAGATGATTCCGCAGATGACGATGGCGACAGAGGATTACAACCGCCTAGTCCGCATAATACAGCAAGGCGTGAAGCCGAAAATGACCGTCGATATTCAAGGTCAGTACCATGACGACGATCTGATGGGCTACAACACGGTTGCCGAAATTCCCGGCACCGATCCGACGTTAAAAGAAGAACTCGTGATGCTTGGCGGACATCTCGATTCATGGCACGCAAGCACCGGCGCAACCGACAACGCTGCCGGCTGCGCAGTCGCAATGGAGGCTGTGCGAATCCTGATCGCTTCCGGATTGAAACCACGGCGGACGATTCGCGTAGCGCTCTGGAGCGGCGAGGAGCAGGGCTTACACGGTTCGCGTGAATACGTAAAACAGCAGTTTGGCGAAATGAAGGGTGGCGGAAATCCGGTTGGCCCGCCGGATCCGAACGCACCGAAACCTGAACTTGTGAAAACCACAAATTACGACAAACTTTCTGCTTACTATAATCTGGATAACGGCACGGGCCGCATCCGTGGTGTTTATATGCAGGGAAACTCGGCCGTAAGATCGATCTTCGAAACGTGGCTGATGCCGTTTCATGATATGTCGGCGAAGACACTCACTCTCTCGAACACCGGTGGAACCGATCACCTTTCGTTCGACCGAATCGGATTGCCCGGATTTCAATTTATCCAGGACGAAGTTGAGTACGACACGCGAACGCATCATTCAAATCAGGATAACTACGACCGCATCCAGGCCGACGATATGAAACAGGCGTCTGTTATTATGGCGGCATTCGTTTACCAGACGGCAATGATGGACGAGAAAATACCGCGCAAACCGATGCGCTAGGATTTTCTAAAACATAAGTTCCATAAACAATACGCCTTGGTGCGGATTGTCGTAATAAGGTGGAATTTCAAAGAAGCCGTGAGATTCGTAGAGTTTCACGGCCTTTCCCATTTTCAGCGGATAAGTGTCTAGCCGCATTCGGGCGTAGCCAATTTCTCTAGCTTCATCGATAAGTTTTTCAATCAAAGCATTTCCTATCCCAACGCCGCGAGCCGTTTCTCTTAGATACAGCCGTTTCATTTCGCAAACTCCGTCATCAATTCTTCTCAAAGCAATGCAGCCGGCCGCTTCATCATTCAAGTAAGCAAGCAGCAACCTGCCATCAGGTGCCGCGTAACCGCCGGGAAGCTCGCGTAGCTCGGCTTCGAAACCCTGAAAGCAGAGGTCCATCCCAAGCCACGTCTCGTACTCGCGGAAGAGCGTTCGCGCCAGCTCGATCTGTTCTTCTGTCTCGGCCTGAATGATCTGAAGCATCTTACTAATAGATTACATTTAAAGTATTCGAGCTCCAAAATGTTGAAATTTCGATTCAGCACGGTTATCGTGAAGCATCAAACATAATTTTTCAGAAAGCAGGTTATATATGAACAGAAGGTCTTTTATCTCAAAACTGGGGTTCGCTTCGGGCGGATTGGCCGTCGCATGCAATTCGCTTGGACGAAGATCTCTGGCGTTTTCCAACACCGGAGATCTTTCCAGCTTTCGAGCCTCAGGTTATGGCGAGCTTTTTCCGACGGCCGCAAAAAATACTGGCGAGACGTTTATCTCCCTCCCTAAAGGCTTTGAATACAATGTTATAGGAAAGGCGAAGGGAGTCATGTCCGATGGCTGCCCGACACCGGCCGCTCACGACGGCATGTGGACATTCAAAGTCAAAAATGAGCTTCGCATAGTTCGAAACCACGAAGTTTCAGGCGGCAGCGTGCCACGTGAAAATGTCGGCATCGGCACCGGAAATCACTACGAT
>JBQTJB010000326.1:0-5521 GCA_052387555.1 Blastocatellia bacterium
CCCTGAAATTTCGGACCGCTCCGTTCGTCTGCTGCTTGGGATTCGGTAATCAATTCAGTTCTGACAATTCCTTGTCATTACGAAATTTTTCAATCGATCCCGCGTCGCTTTAATTCGGTTTTGATGAGGTCGAGTTCCCGGCTGACTTGCCCCGAAACCGAGGTATTTTCCTGGGCACGACGAACCAGATACGGAATCGCATCCTTTACCGGTCCATAAGGAACATATTTCGATACATTATAGCCGTTCTTTGCGAGGACATACGAAAGATTGTCGCTCATCCCGTAAAGCTGTGAGAAAAATACGTTCGGATGATTGGGTTGGATATTTTGCTCGTGCATTTTACAAACCAACTTTTGTGTACTCTGTTCGTTGTGCGTGCCGGCGACGAATGCTACTTCGTCAAGGTGACTAAGGCAATAATCGATCGCCGAATCATAATCCGCATCTGTCGATTCCTTGTCAGGCTGGATCGGCGACGGATAGCCGAGTTCCGCCGCTCGATCGCGTTCTTTCTCCATGTAGGCTCCGCGTACAAGCTTGACGCCAAGCAGATAGCCTTCCTTCGAGGCTTGACGCCGTGACTCGCGTAAAAACTGCAGGCGGTCTTTCCTGTAAAGCTGAATAGTATTGAAGACAATCACTTTTTCACGGTTGTGTTTCTCCATCATCTCGGCCGCGAGGCGGTCAATGGCGTCCTGAATCCATGATTCTTCAGCATCTATAAAAACGGGTTGACCGACCGAGTGAGCAAATTCACAAATCTCGTTTACGCGTTCATGTGTGCGTTCGCATTTTGCCTGGCTTTTGGCGTCGAGCTTTTTTCTGGAGCTCATCCGTTCAAGGGTTCCGAGGGGCGCGATACCCGTGACCTTGAATACGGTAAACGGCACATTTAGGTCGTCTTTCGCACGTGCGATCGTTCGAATTATTTCATTTTTTGTCGCTTCGAAATCCTGTTCCGATGATTTTCCCTCGACGGAGTAATCGAGAATCGAGCCAATTCCGGCCTTGCCCAATTTCTCCACGGTCGGATCGCATTCTTCGATAGTTTCGCCGCCGCAAAATTGTTCGAATACAGTGCTCTTTATCAAACCTTCAACAGGCAGGCCGAGCGATAGTGCAAAAGTTGCAGAACGCATCCCAATAGCGTTCAACAAAGGCGAGCCCATCATTCTGAAGAGTCTGTATTTTTCCTTGAGTTCGGAATCGGATTTGTCGGCGAACGCGGTGGCGGTGTCCTGGAAGTCCAACTTGAAGTCGCTCATAAAAATGCGATTCTACCACAGAGGCACAAAGACATAGAGTAAAGCGGCAAAAAGATTTCTGCAAATTGTGTCTTTATGGCAATTCACCTATTATTTTGCTTTCACACTTTGCCTCCGTAGTGAATCAGATTTATGAGTAAAGCATTGCCGAAACGTTCCGAAAACTATTCGGAATGGTACAACGAGATAGTAAAACAAGCCGATCTGGCCGAAAACTCCGCAGTTCGCGGCTGCATGGTTATAAAACCCTACGGCTTTGCGATATGGGAAAAAATGCAGCGAGCGTTGGACGATATGTTTAAGGCGACGGGTCACCAGAACGCTTATTTTCCGCTTTTCGTGCCGAAATCTTTCTTGGAAAAAGAAGAGGAACACGCTGAAGGTTTCGCAAAAGAGTGCGCTGTGGTAACGCACTATCGGCTGAAAGCTAATCCGGACGGAAAAGGTCTGGTTGTAGATCCGAACGCCAAACTCGAGGAAGAACTTATCATTCGTCCGACCTCCGAGACCGTAATTTGGAATGCCTACAAAGGCTGGATTCAATCGTGGCGCGATTTGCCTTTGCTGATAAATCAGTGGTGCAACGTCGTCCGCTGGGAGATGCGGACACGAATTTTCCTCCGCACCGCTGAATTTCTTTGGCAGGAAGGCCACACTGCTCATTCGACCGAAAATGAAGCTGTTGAAGAGACGGAACGGATGCTCGGTGTTTACTCCGATTTCGTTGAAAACTGGATGGCGTTGCCGGTGATCCAGGGAGTGAAAACGCCCGGTGAACGTTTTGCGGGTGCGGTCGAAACTTATTGCATCGAAGGATTGATGCAGGACGGAAAAGCACTGCAATGCGGCACGTCGCATTTCCTGGGGCAGAATTTCTCAAAGTCGTTCGACGTAAAATTCGTCAACAAGGAAAATCAGCTTGAATTTCCCTGGGCGACGAGTTGGGGCGTTTCGACTCGCCTTATGGGAGCCTTAATAATGGCCCATTCCGACGATAACGGCCTTATTCTACCTCCGAAACTTGCGCCGATTCAGGTTGTTATCATCCCCATTCACAAAACACCTGAAGACCTTGCCGCGATCTCCGAAAAGGTCAATCCAATTTTTGAGGAGTTGAAGGCAGCCGGTATTTCTGTGAAATATGACGACAGCGACAACCAGCGCTCAGGCTGGAAATTTGCCGAATATGAGCTTCGCGGTGTCCCTATTCGTCTTGGAATCGGAATGCGCGATCTCGAAAGCGGAACTGTTGAGGTAGCCCGCCGCGACACTCTGACAAAAGAATCGCGTAACGCGAATTTCAGTTCGCCTTCTGAATTCGTGGCTTATATCAAATCGCTTCTTGATGAAATTCAGTCAAGCATCTACGAGAAAGCAATGGCCTTTCGAGAAGAAAACACCTTCACCGTAGATACCTGGGATGAATTTAAAGCCCAGATTGAAAAAGGCGGCTTTATCATAGCCCACTGGGACGGCACGCCCGAGACAGAAGAAAAGATCAAAGAAGAAACAAAAGCCACTATCCGCTGCATCCCGTTAAATTCTATCTAGCATGCCGGAAAATTTGTGTATTCAGGAAAGGAATCGGCGAAAAGGGTTCTTTTAGCCAGGGCATATTAGTCCGATTTGAACAAACAAGTGAAACCTGTTCACTTTGGGTCAATGCAGTTTTGAAACGAATTTTTTTCCGCATCGAGATCTGCTTTTAAAATGCGATTATTTAAATACTTTATTGCGAAAAATAGTGTCAGGCGGGCTTAAACTGTACTACTCAAGACTTGCTCCGATAGTTAAGTGATTTTCGATAGTGTTGGGTGTACGATTCGTCGGATCGTGCGACCACCATTTTTCGAAAGTCGAGCTCCTTTTCCTTTGCCAGGTGTTTTGACTCCTGAAAAGTTTCCATCGGCGTCTTGCCGTAACAGTATTGGGACGAATGGGGCCGCTCGGTGTTATAATGGCGGATCCACTCGTTGGCGTCTGCCTGCAGCTCTTCCAGATTTTGATACAGCTTTTTGCGAAAGGCAATCTGGTAGAACTCGTTGAGGATGGTTTTGTGAAAGCGTTCGCAGATGCCGTTGGTCTGCGGCGACTTGGCACTTGTTTTCCACGAAGCCTTACACGGTTATGGGAGCTATAAGAATGGTGGCATTTTCGGAAGATATAGCGACAAATCGTTACTTGACTTATTCGAATTGGACGAGAACGGACCATCAAGCCAGATTACGGAATACATTCAGAAATATTGCGGCAATCTACTTTTTCCCGTTCCGAAGTAGTTGGGGGATTGATTTTATGAATCGGAGAATAGTTGTTATTTGGCCCGTTAGCGTGTTTCTGCTAGCCATGCTTATTTCGAGCACAGAGATCGTTGGACAGGATCGAGAGTTGATTACGGTAAATCCGAACGTTAAATTCCCGGGTATAAATCGGCCATACAGAGTCTACCCTGAAGAAGTCGGTTGCCTTGTATTGGTAAAGGAAATATTCATTTCGTTGCGGGCCGGCGAAACACAAACCTCTGCAAAGATCGACACAGAAGGGATGATTCGGCTTGATGGTGATGTCCTGACATGTGACGGCACCACTGTGAAGTTTGATAGTGCAACCCTACAGCTAAATGGGAACACGTTGCAAGATCTTACGTTTGTTACAGAAACCTTTGGCGGATATCGAATTGAATTTCGTGGCCAATTCTAAGATGAACCAAAACGGCGAGGCAACACCTTCGTAGCCATTTATGGAGAGATTCGCCTATTCAAGAATGATCGATTAACGATCGTCAGAGATGTTGAGTTTAGGAATTGGTCGGAGGAATAGATTTAGCGGATTTGTCATAAGTTGCGAACTAACTGAGGTGGTAAAGAAAACCTTAACAATAGACTCTATCGTCGATACCCGGAAAAAACATTCCATACCGGCAAAGCTACTCCTACAACGCCCTTGGGAATCTTACTGGTCGTGAATCGACACTTTGGGATTATTCGGGAAACTGGGGCTTTTCGAACACTTTTGAGAATAATCGTGTGACGACAGGGGCCTTTTACGACAACGACGGCCGAAGAACTTACGGCGACGGCGTATATTTTAAGTTTGATGCGGCGGGTGCGATGCATGAGACCAGCCGAACGGCGAACTACGAGACAAAGCTGTATCAAGATGGGCTTGGCCGCGAATCGAAAAGATCGCAGCGGACTTGGGATGCCGGAGAAGAAGAATGGGAAGAGTGGGATTCGAAATACCTGATCCATTCAAGCGTTTTCGGCAGGATCATCACCGAAGCAGAGAAGACAGGACGAAAATGGCGGACGTTCGTTATGGCTAATGGTTCGTCGATAGCCCGGCAATCAAAGAACGAATCCGGCTCAGGATCACTTCTCACCTACGAGTACCGCGAAGCCAGCGGGCTAAGTGCGGGGAACGCCGTCAGCCCGACATCCGACTTTGCTCATGCTTTTTTAAGGGAAGAACTCGACGGGCTGGGGAACAACGTCGGTCACGTCGCGGTAGAAAACCCGCTCGACGAAGCACGAAACTCACAATCGCCCATCGACCGCATGGCAATTGAAAGCATGGACATGGGTTTCTGCAATGCAGGTGGAATTTTCGGTCCATGCGATATTGTTGAGAATCTGGACATTCTAAACCTGTCGCCGATTTCTGAACATGGATCGGATCGAATATTTCCCGGTTTGGAACGTATTTTTGGACGCGATGTAGGTTACCCCGTTGAATTTCGCGGGCGATCTCAGTCGAATCGTAATAGCCCGTTTTACATTGCTCACGAAATACTTCGAAATCTTTATCCGGATTCACTGGAAGCCATCTTGAATACCTGGGCTCGACAAGAAAAACCAGATTGGCGACCTCTTATTCCCAAGTTACGGTATAACCAGCGAACGCTGGCGGACCTGATCGGGCCGCTACCTGTTGCAAGACAGAAATTGGGCGCTAAATTAAAGGAGCGTGTAATTCTGGACGCAGTATCGCATTGCGCTTGGCATTTGTACGGTACTGAGATAACAAGCTTCCATATTGCTGGACCGAGTGTCATTGGTTCGGTTGGCGTCCGCAAAGATGGGGAAGATTACAGTGTCAATACGACTTCAACAACAATTTCTGATTGGGAGAAATGGACAGGCACCAAAAGAACAAGTCGTGCTCGAGCGGCTACGCCTGCTAGGGTAACAAGGACCCCGACCGGTGCTGTACTACATCCTTTGCATAATTTTATCTTTACTGACGGGCTGCAA
>JBQTJB010000327.1:0-13622 GCA_052387555.1 Blastocatellia bacterium
CGTGATCTACTTGGCATCCGCAACCTGAACGCTGCGGAAATATCCGGCATTTTGGATACGGCGGAGAATTTCAGCGAGATTAATTCCCGCGAGATCAAAAAAGTCCCGACGCTTCGCGGCAAAACGATCATCAATCTTTTCTTCGAATCGTCTACGCGGACAAGAACTTCGTTCGAACTTGCCGCAAAACGCCTTTCAGCAGACGCTGTGAATATCAGCGTATCATCATCCAGCCTGAGCAAAGGCGAAACCCTGCTAGATACAGCATTAAATCTTGACGCAATGGCACCTGATTGCATCGTGGTTCGCCATTCGAGCGCGGGTGTCCCGCACCAACTCGCAAAGGTAAGTAAAGCCGCGATCGTCAATGCCGGCGACGGGGCGAACGAACATCCGACACAGGCATTGCTCGACGCAATGACAATTCGCGAGCACAAGAAAAAGATCAAGGGACTGAACGTAGCTATCGTCGGAGATATTTTACACAGCCGCGTTGCCCGTTCTAATATTCATTTATTAACAAAACTCGGCGCAAATGTACGCGTTGCTGGGCCGGGTACGCTTGTCCCGAAAGATTTTCAATATCTTGTCGAAAAGGACTTGCAAGCATGCCCTAATATTGAAGAAGCTATTCGCGGAGCCGATGTCGTAATGATCCTCCGCATTCAGCGCGAACGGCAGGACGCAGCCTATTTTCCGACGCTTCGCGAATACGCCATTCATTACGGTCTGACAAACGAGCGACTCGACCTGGCAAAAAAAGACGCAATCGTGCTGCATCCCGGCCCGATGAATCGCGGCATCGAGATTTCTTCGGATGTAGCGGACAGTTCGCGTTCACTGATTTTGGATCAGGTAAAATACGGCGTCGCCGTCCGAATGGCAGTGCTTTATCTTGCAACAGGCGGTGCGGCCGTGCAGCCAAATGCAAATTGATTTAATCTTATCGAACACAAACTTATTTGGAGGCCAAATATGAAGTACTTATTATCGTTCACGTTCATCCTTGTTTCGGCAGCCGTCGCATTCGCTCAAGCCCCGCCTGCGAAGGTCGTCTTCACAGAAAAAGATCGTGAGTTTGCTTTGAAGTATCTCAACGACACTAAAGACGATTACATCAAGCAGCTCACCGGGATCTCTGACGCGCAATTAAATTTCCGTGCTGCCGAGGGCCGCTGGACAATCGCCGAGATCGGCGAGCACATCATCGTGGTCGAACAGGCGTTATTTGGAATGTTCACCGCTCCGACCGCCGCGAAAACCTTTAAGTGCGAAGAAGTTCCGCGCATCGCCGACACGGCTCTAATACTCGCGATCACAAATCGCGGGCAGAAATTTACGGCGCCGGAACAGGTCCGTCCGAACGGACGCTGGAAAACCAAAGAAGACCTCATTGCCAATTTTGAAAAGACGCGTGTTGCGACTATCGATTACGTAAAGAACAACAAAGCCGACCTTCGAAGCGCGTTCGTACAAAGCCCGATGGGCACGATCGACAGCTTTCAGGGAATTCTCTTTGTTGCAGGCCATGGCGACCGCCATCTTGCCCAGTTGAAAGAGGTCAAGGCCGACGCGAAGTATCCGGCTAAGTAGTGCTGCAGAAGCCCGCACGAAGTAAGGGCAAAATAGAAGGAGAACCCCTCTGGCCGCCAAAACGACGGCCCCGCTCTTACGTAAGACGGGTAGCTTTTCATGAAACTGCTTATAGCAAACGGCCATCTTATCGATCCGGCTGCACCTGAAAACACCGGAATGTCCGTTTTGATCGAAGACGGACGCGTTTCTGCGTGGCTCAAACAGAACGAGACTCCGCCCGAAGGTTGCGAGATCTTTGACGCGGCGGGCTTGCTCGTGTCGCCGGGTTTCATCGACATGCACGTGCATTTGCGCGAGCCCGGGCAGGAGCATAAAGAGACGATCGCGAGCGGATGCGCGGCGGCGGTTGCAGGCGGCTGGACAAGTGTTTGCCCGATGCCGAATACGAATCCGGTCAACGATAATGCCGCAATCACGCGGTATATGATCGAGCAGGCGGAGCGGGCAGGCCTTGCGAACGTCTTCCCTATCGGAGCGATCACGAAATCTTCCGACGGCGCCGAGCTTGCAGAAATGGGCGAGATGAAAGCTGCTGGAGCGGTCGCGGTTTCGGACGACGGGCGCCCGGTTCCGAATGCCGGAATCATGCGGCGGGCAATGCAGTATGCACAGGATTTCAACCTTCCGGTCGTCGATCATTGCGAAGACAAATCGCTCTCGAGCGGTGGCGTCATGCACGAGGGCCGCGTCTCGCTCTTGCTTGGCCTCAAAGGAATGCCCGCTCTTGCCGAAGACATCGACGCCGTTCGTGACATTATTTTGGCAAAAGAGACCGGCGCTCACATCCACATCGCTCACGTTTCCACCAAAGGAGCGATCGAGGCCGTCCGCCGCGCGAAAAACGAGCACATCAAAGTCACCTGCGAAGTCACTCCGCACCACTTCACGCTTACTGATGAAGTTGTTGCGGGTCTGGAAATGCGGAAGCCCGACCGTGAGGAAGGGCGTAATACGCAACTTCCGGATTACGCCCTTGCTAACGCGCGGGCTTCTGCATATGACACCAATACGAAAATGGCTCCTCCGCTTCGAAGCGAAGACCATCTCGAAGCGATCATCGATGGAATAAAGGACGGCACCATCGACGCCATCGCTACCGACCACGCTCCGCACCACGCCGACGAAAAAGCTCTCGAATACGACCGCGCGCCTTTCGGGATCACAGGATTGGAAACCGCCGTCGGCCTTGCATTCAACGAACTCGTCCACAAAGGCGTCGTCGGCCTCGAGCGCCTCGTGGAACTGTGCTCGACCAACCCCGCGAAAATTTATAGACTCGAAGGCCGCGGCACCCTCAAACCCGGCTCCGTCGCCGACATAACGATCCTTGACCCGGACTTGATCTGGAATTATAGTCACTCGGATTCGAGATCGAAGTCCCGTAACACTCCTTTCAACAGCTGGCAATTTCATGGTGGAACTGTAGCCACCATCGTCGGTGGAGAAATTGTATTCCAGCGATGAAAGGCTACGGCAAGTACACTGATGGAACAGGCTTGTCGTTTGCCAGGCCGAATTGTTGGACTGCGACACCGCTTGTGCTCTGCATGAGCCACCACTGGCCGTTGCGATAAATGGCCGCGTCAGTTTTGCCGTCGCCGTCGTAGTCGGCCGGCGCGGGAATGTCGTTCGCCTGCCCGAAATGAAACTCCGTAAAGCCGTTCGTGCTTTGCAGCAGATACCAGATTCCGTCGCGATACACGGCCATGCGGCGAACGCGGCGGGCCGTGCAGACGTTAAATGAGCACACAACCGACTCGTCGGCCGCATGCCCTTTCATTCCCTCAGGTTTGTGGACCGTTCCTACTTCCCATCGCCGATCTTGCGGAGGTCGTCATCGTTATCATCGTCATCCCCGCCATCCATGTGGTCATGCCTATTGATAGGTCGAAAATAATTCCTGTAGCCCCAGTCGGCTACTTTGAACCCTAGAGTTCTGCCCCCTTCGTCGGCAAAGCGGAAGTGAATGCCAAGGTAGATGCGTGCATCGACTACTTCTTGAGCAGCGTCTGAAAAACGTTCAAATTCGCGCGTGTCCAGGGTCGTCGGGCCGGTGTTTGTGGTCGTGATGGAAAAGTCCATTCGATCCCTTCTGAAAAAGTTTCTCAGCGCGCGCATCATGGCACCTGTTATACCATTCGCGCCGGATGTGTGGTCGGGGTATGGCGGGTTCGCGATCAATGACGTCCAGGTGGGGTCGCCGACCGTCCGCGAATTGCCATCCAAATCGCCATTTTGGATGGCTGTGATCGGCCGCCAGAACACATAGTAAGCCTTGTCGTTCCAAACCGCTATGATCGCATCGGCCTGCGACATCGTGACCAAGGCGAAAAGGCGTGAACTGTCCGAGATGTTGTCGACCTTTTCGGCCGCAAGGTCGCGGGTCAGTTTGTTAAACATCACGGGAAAATTGCCCGCCCAGAAAAATGCCTGGTCGGTTTGCTCCGGAGTACGCGAACCGGTGTTCAATGCTCCCCCAAAAGCCTTGACTTCGTTATAGTCTCTAGCGTACCTGCGGCTGTCGAGCGCAGGCGGCGGCTCGGAGCGAAATTGAAAAGGCCTGGTCAACAAAAAAGGCGTGACCTGCCCCAGCCACGGCCCCGGATTCATCGGGGAGTTTGCCGGCGGCGTCGGGCGCCACACGCCGATTCCTGTGCCGCCGATAAATGTCGGCGGTCCCGGTGGAAAGCTTCCGTCACATGCCCGAAGTGCCATGATTCCGGCTGCGGCAGTTGCTCCCACTGCTATTCCCGGATCCGTAAGCAGAATTCCATTTGCGATAAGGTAATTCTGATAGGTAATACCGAGCGCGGCTGCCTGTGCCGGAAAACGGCTTACAAGCACATCGTGAGCCGCTTTGGCCGTAGCCGCTAACGGCGAGCCGGATGCTCCTGGTATATCAACGTAATACGGTTCATATTCTCCTTCTATAGCCTGAACCGCATCGTAAATAGCTGCGTGTACCATCGCAACGTCAATAACACCCGACGGCCCCGGACGAGCGCCTGTAATGGTCGCTTGTTGGGCTATGGCGTTCCAGTCGGAAACGGCGTCGGCTTTAATTGTAACGGATAGGGCGGTCAACATAGTCAGCACCGCAAATACACTATAAATACTCGATTTTACTCTTCTCATATGTTTCTCCTCATGGCGACAAAACTCGCTCATCTGTAGTAAATCCTTGCCTCGTTTTTAAGGCATTCCCGTACCGCGAAACCTTCTATTGTTTCGTAAAGCAACCTATGGTAATCTCAGCGCTAATTTTTGGTTAATGTACCTATTGGCATTGGGGCGTTCGGTTGCGATGCGTTCGATCCTATATTCATAAAACGTTTCGTGTCTTTCCGTTTTGCTGAACTTTTTCTTCTGTTTTTCTTCCGTATTTATACAGTAGCCATATGTCGCAGGAAGAAAGAGAGTTATACGAATTCGGCCCGTTCCGTCTTGACGTTCGGGAACACACCTTTACGCGGATCGACGGCATTAGAAACGGCTCGCTTCCCGAAAAATCCTTTCAAACCCTCTGCGTTTTGGTGCGAAACTCCGGTCGTCTTTTAACAAAGCAGGAATTGCTGGATCACGTCTGGCCGGATTCTTTTGTCGAGGAAAATAATCTCGATAAATGCATCCATGCGGTTAGACAAGCCCTCGGCGAGAGGCCGGGGGAACAGAAGTATATCGAAACAGTTAGAAAACACGGATATCGCTTCGTTGCCGTTGTAAAAAAGGTAGAAACGCCGAATGAAGCCGTCGCAAACTTTCTCGACCGCGAATCCACGACGGATCAGAAGGCGAAGGCCGTTGTTCAGCCAACAATTTCTACACTAACCACAACATCCGGAGCGTTCGTCCTCTCGGCAAAATGGAGTCCGGAAGAAAACGAGAAGGTCGTCTCGGATCACGGAAATGGCCACCAGACCGGCTCCGAACCGCGGCCGGCCCGAATCCCAAAACGAACGTCGAGGACGGTTAAGCGATCGATTTTTACAGCAGTCCTTTTCCTTGCCGCCTCGTCCGCGACGATCTATTTCCTGGCGGGATCGACAACAAAGCGCGAAGGAACCAACAATGAGGAAGCGCGGCGGTTGTACCTGATGGCGATGAATTTGAGCGAAGAGCGCGGCGTCCAAAATGTTCTGAAATCTCTTGAATATCTCAACCGGGCCGTCGAGATAGACCCGAAGTACGCCATCGCATGGGCCGCCAAAGCTCATACCCACAGAGACATTGTTGGACACACCGACTCCGGGCAGCACGAACATTATCAGCTGTCGATGAAAGCAATAAGCAAGGCACTCGCCATCGATCCGAATCTGTCGGAGGCGTACAGCGCGCTGTGTTTCAACAAGAATCGTTACGAATACAATGCCGCCGGGGCCGAAACGGCTTGCAAACGGGCACTGGAACTCAATCCTGATTCACCGGTTGCACACAAGACTTACGCGAACTTTCTTTATTCACGCGGGCGCTTTGACGAAGCCATCGTCGAGATCAAGGCAGCGATGGATTTTCAGCCGGTATCGTATAAAAATCAGCAGTTGTACGCTCTTACGCTCTATTACGCTCGGCGATACGGAGAGGCAGAGGAGCAGTTCAAACGATTGATCGAGTTGAATCCGAACCACAGTTTCATTCACGGACGCCTTGTCAGGGTCCT
The DNA here is from genome assembly GCA_052387555.1 of Blastocatellia bacterium. GTDB lineage: Bacteria > Acidobacteriota > Blastocatellia > Pyrinomonadales > Pyrinomonadaceae > OLB17. The sequence goes on from JBQTJB010000327.1 coordinate 6,254, forward strand.
CGAAGATCAGGGAAAGGAATCGGAAGCGTTCGATTACCTGATTGAAATGTTGACCATCCAGAAAACGGACGGCGAAGTGCTGGAACGCTATAAAACCGCGTACCGGACGGAAGGCTGGCGCGGCGTTGTGGCCGAGCAGATCAGAACGGCCGAAGCTGAAGCCGATCCGCGTAATTTTCAACTGGCATGCCTGCACGCCAAAATAGGAAACAAGGAAAAGGCCTTCGAATACCTGGAGAAAGCCTACCAGGAACGCAGCTTTATGATCGCCGTCCTTCGGGTGGAGCCGCAGCTCGCCTCGCTGCACGACGACCCGCGATTCTCCGACCTGGTCAGGCGAGTCGAGGGAAATTGAACACGGACTTTTCATAAACCTGCACGAAATTCGATTTTTCACACCAAATTGGAGTAAGTTTTATCGGTGCTTCCTGTTCTTCTTCCGCTTTTCGCCGTGTTAGAATGTCGAATCAATTCAACGTTAATGTGGAGATTTTTATAAATGGAATTTCTTTCTGACCCGCAGCTTTGGATCGCGTTTGCGACGCTCACGGTGCTCGAGCTGGTGCTCGGGATAGACAATGTAATTTTCATTTCGATCCTTTCGGGCAAGCTGCCGCCGGAGCAGCAGGCGCGGGCGCGGTACATCGGCCTCGGGCTCGCGCTGGTTATGCGTGTGATCCTGCTGTTCTCGCTGAGTTGGATCATCGGGCTGAAGGAGCCGCTTTTTTCTGTCTTGAACCACGGAGTGTCGGGGCGCGATCTTGTGCTGCTGATCGGCGGGCTGTTCCTGATCGCGAAGGCAACGCACGAGATTCACGGCTCGCTCGAAGGCGAAGAAGGCCACGCGGTCAAGAAAGCATACTCGTCGTTCGCCAGCGTCATCATTCAGATCGTGCTGCTCGATATTGTGTTCTCGCTCGATTCGGTGATCACGGCGGTCGGCATGGTCAGTGAGGAATTCGGCCAGGCGGGGTTGTACATAATGATCGCGGCGGTCGTTATATCGATCGTTGCAATGATGGCGTTCGCCGCGCCGATCGGCAATTTCGTCCAGCGCCACCCGACTATCAAGATGCTCGCCCTCGCGTTCCTGCTGCTTATCGGCGTCACGCTCGTCGCCGAGGGTGCCGGCCAGCACATCCCGAAGGGCTATATCTATTTCGCGATGGCGTTCTCCGTGATGGTCGAATTTCTTAATATGCGTCTGCGCCGCAAGGCAAAACCCGTCGAATTGCACGACGGTTATCATTTGAGTGAGTCGCCGACGAAATCGGAAACTTAAGGCAACCTGAACGAGTTGCGTCTGTGTTTTAGCCTAGCCACGCTGTTTACGGCGTGGTCGAGGCGAGGAAGGAATCCCCATGGCGTTTCAACGCCCTTACCTCTTTCGGCTTAGGCCAAAATTTGGAAGCCCGTTAAAACGGGCTGGGAGAATCGCTCGACTTAACCACGCCCTGAAGGGCGCGGCAATGCGAAGCCGAAAATCGGAAGTCATGAGAACCGCGAGCTTATTTCTATTACTTATTTCGGCTGTGACCGTGATCGCTCAAAGCGATATCCGCTCGGTCGATTTTAAGAACTTCACTTACGAACCATTGTGCGCCGGCGAAGAAAGCGAAAAAGTGACTGTAAAAGACGGCGAGTTTTCCTTCGAAAAGCAGATGGATGGATACGTTGATCGCTTTTACTTCAATATATTTGACACGGCCTTCGGCGATCTTGATGGAGACGGGAAAGAAGAAGCTGTAATACTCAGCGTTTGTAACACGGGCGGGACCGGCAATTTTTCGGAAGGCTACGTTTACAAGATACGTTCCGGCAAACCTCTTCGTGTGGCGCGGATAATGGGCGGCGACCGTGCTTACGGCGGATTACGCTCTGCAAGAATTATCGGAAGATTTATCGTTATCGAAAGAAATGATGTCGGTGAAATGGGCGGCGCCTGCTGTCCGGAATTTGTGCTTACCGAAAAGTATCGACTTTCCGGCGACAAAGTGGTCGAGATCGGCAAAGCAACGCGAAGAGATATGATTCCAACAGAGCGCGTTCTATTTGCAAAAGGCACGTCGGGCAAAACGTTTACGACGAACATAGCTGGCGGAGAAGCAAAACGCTTTATCGTCGGTGCAAGAGCCGGACAAAGACTATCGGTTTCGATAAACACGGACCGGGCCTCCCTTCGCCTCCTCGGGGAAGCTCGCGTGACCGAAGGCATTAATAGTTTCGTCGCCGTTTTGCCGCGGAACGGCGATTACACCTTCGAGGTACAAAACAACGCCGACAACAATCTTAAGATCGCAATCAATGTAAAAATCTACTAGCTTTGCGATTTCAGATTCCTTACATATGCAGCGATAGTCCTAATTTCAGTTTCGCTGAGTTTTTTCTTAAACGACGGCATGATAAAGCCGCCTTTTGTTATTTTCTTGACGATCTTCTCGTCGGAGTCCTTCCACTTGGCTTTTTTCTTTTCGGTTGTGAGGTTCGGCCCTTTTCCGCCTTCTCCGTTGTTGCCATGACAACGGGCGCAATTAGCTTTGAATAATTCTTCTCCGGAAAGATCCTGTATTGGAGCAACCGGATCATTTGCGGTTTTGACGGATGCTGCGCCCGCATGTATCAGGGACATCGATCCCAACGCTGTAAAACATAAAATTGCAACACCCCTTAAAAATCTTTCTTTTCTCATAACCATTATCCTCTCCGCCGTTTGACGGTCTCATTTATTTAAATTCAAAAAAATTCTTTTCCGGCCAAACAAATCACCGGTCAAAAAAAGAACATATCATAATTACAAATAGTGTTCTGGTTGGTTCAGCATCGCGGCCGATGCCGATCTACAGGTTTATCCGCCAGTTCCGTAAACCAATCAAAAATTTACTAAAATGAAGATTCCCGTTGCAGATATATAGATGCTTTGCCTCTAATAAAAATTGCTTATCACCTCAAAAAAAGTCGTATATGTTGACACCCGCAGCAATTCACGGCATTTTATCGCTATGAAAACGATTACTTTGTTACTTCTTGCGGCAATAACAATTTCGAATGCCCAATTTTCATTTTCACAAAAATCAGAGCGGTTCGATTTGGTCATCATTAATGCACGCATAATTGATGGCACAGGTAACCCGTGGTTTCGTGGTTCAATCGCGATCAAAGACGGAAAGATTGCACGCGTCGGGCGATTTGAAAATGCCGACACCAGGTTCGTGATCGACGCCAAGGGTCAGATCGTCGCTCCCGGCTTTATCGACGTCCACGCGCACACCGAAGACATCTTCGACAACCCGGCCGCCGAAAATTTCGTGCGAATGGGCGTAACTTCGCTCATCACCGGAAACTGCGGCGGTTCTGTTACTGAGGTTGGCGATTTTCTTGGGCGATATAAGGAAAAACCGCTTGCCGTAAATCTGGCGACTTTGATCGCGCACGGATCGGTGCGAGCGAAAGCAATGGGCCTCGACAACCGCGCTCCGACACCGGAAGAACAGGCGAAAATGAACGGTATCGTCGAAAAAGGAATGCAGGAAGGCGCAGTAGGACTTTCGACCGGTTTGATCTATGTTCCCGGCACGTTTGCTAAAACTGAAGAAGTTGTCGAATTAGCTAAGGTCGCGTCGCTTTACGGCGGCACGTACGCCAGCCACATCCGTAACGAGGGCAACGAGGTCGTCGACGCGATCAGGGAAGCGATCAACATCGGCGAGCAGGCGAACATGCCCGTGGAGATCTCGCACTTCAAAATTTCCTCAAAAGCACTCTGGGGACAAACCCAGATGACTATCGGCCTTGTCGAGGACGCTCGAAAACGCGGGCTGACCGTAACGGTAGATCAATATGCCTACACCGCTTCGTCCACGTCACTCGATGTCCGCTTGCCGAACTGGGCCGTCGCCGGCGGCCGCGAAGAGGGTAAGAAACGTCTCGCCGATCCTGCCACGAAGGAAAAGATCGTCAAGGAAATGAAAGAGTGGCTGAAAAAAGCTAAATTCAAGGATTACAGCTTCGCTTACGTAGCCAACTATCGCGCAAATCCCGAATTTAACGGTAAGAATATCGCCGAGATCACGAAAACCATTCGCGGCAAAAAGAAAGTCGATGAGCAGATCGGGCAAATCCTTGAAATGTATTCTAAAGGCGGCGCGCAGATGGTCTATCAGGTGATGGACGAACCGGACGTGCAAAACATAATGCGACAGCCGTTCACGATGATAGCATCAGACAGCGGCGTACGGCAGTTCGGTTCCGGCGTGCCGCATCCGCGCGGTTACGGCAACAACGCCCGCGTCCTTGGCCGCTACGTCCGCGAAATGAAGATCATCTCGCTCGAAGACGCTGTCAGAAAGATGACCTCGCTGCCCGCTCAGACATTCAACCTAAAAGACCGCGGCCTGCTCAAAGAGGGTTTCGCCGCCGACATCGTCATCTTTGACGAGACAAAAATCACCGACAAAGCTACCTTCGAGGCGCCGCATCAATACGCCGAGGGCTTTTCAAACGTGATTGTCAACGGCCAGGTCGTCTTCGACGGCACAAAAATGACCGGAACTATGTCCGGTCAGGCACTTTTCGGCAACGGACGTAACAGGTAAGTTAAGTGCTAGGGATTGAGCTGATTTAGGTCGGCAGGCAGGGCACAATTTATTTCCGGAATAATTCCGACCATTTCTCCCGATTGAAGATCGGAAAATGCTTCGACAACCGCAGGGTCAAATTTCATTCCGCATTCGGACATTAGATACTCTATTGCCTCTTGGTGTGAGAAAGTCGGTTTTAACGGTCTGGGTTCCGCCATTTCGTCATAAGCATTTGCCACGGCAAGGATGCGGGAAGCAAGTGGTATTTCCTCGCCGCTTAAGCGTTCCGGAAAACCGGAGCCATCGAAATGTTCGTGTTGATACCGAAGCACTCTGGCCGCTTCCTCAAAATCCTCTACGCTCCCCAACACCCCAACTGCGTTGTCGTAATTCCAGATCATTGTTTCCAGCTCCTTTTCGGTCAATGCATCGGACTTGAAAATAATCTCATCGGGTATCCCAATACGAGCCACTTCATGCAAAAGCGCGGCTACGCGTAATTGATCGACTTGCTGATCATCGAGGTTGAGGCAACGTGCGATAGAAACCGCATATTCGCTGGTTCTTCGCGCGTGGCCGGAAGAATACGGGTCTTTTAAGCCGACGATCTCGGAAACCATCATGGCAAAGTTCACGCTCGATGATTTTAACTGTCCTTTTAGTCTCTGGCCCTGCAGCCAAAGCTGGTGCTGGTTTTTTATAGTTTCATAGTGCTGCAGCGCCCTTCGAACGGTTTGCTGCAGGTCCTCATTCACCCACGGTTTCGTAATGTATTTGTATATAACCCCGGAATTGATCGCTTCGACCAGCGCGCTCGCATCCGTATACCCTGTAAGGAGTATCCTCAAGGTATGAATCCTGACCTCGGCCGAGCGTTTTAGAAAATCTATGCCGGTCATTCCCGGCATTCGCTGATCGGAAATTATCAAGGCGACGTCATGCACGTCTAGAAGTTCCAGAGCCTCGATGCCGGACTCCGCCGTTAGCACTTCATACTCGGCCCTAAATAGCCTTGTGAGAAGGCGAAGATTGCCAGATTCATCATCCACGATTAAAATTTTGTGTTTCATAGTTTTTACCTGACCTATTGTATTTAGTTAAAGCTTTCCGAGCTTTGAACGATCGGTGCTTTAACATTTATTGGGAGGGTCACAGTAAATGCGGCCCCTTCATTAGGACTTGTTTTTACGGTTATCGTGCCGCCGTGGCGCTCGACGATGCCAAATGTAATGGATAGCCCAAGCCCGGTTCCTTCTCCGATGGCTTTGGTTGTATAGAACGGATCGAAAATTCTATTCAGGTGCTCGGGCGAAATGCCGCAGCCTGTATCGCTTACCATGACGGTCACGTTTTCCGCACCGGAGTGCGTCGTTACGCGAACCTCCCCGCCTTCAGCTCCAACGGCTTGGGCCGCATTCACGAGCAGATTCATCCATACCTGATTAAGCTGGCCCGAAAAGCTGTCGATCGGTGGGATGTTTCCGTAGTCTCGTACAAGCGAAATATTGTCTGCGCTGAAGTATCTGGATAAAAGACGAATCGTGGAGTCTATGCCTTCGTGAATGTCCGTTTTCTTGAAATCGGCTTCATCGAGTCTCGAAAAGGTCCGAAGATTCTGTACTATGTCGCGGATGCGCTCCGCCCCTTCCCTGCAATCCATGATCATCGACTTAAGATCTTCCTGCAGGTTTTCGTAATCGATCTGCTTCTTTATCTCGGCGGCTTCCGCGGCAACTCTTTCACTCAAATCGGCGTGGTCGTAGAAATCCAGCAATTTTGTTACGCCGTCGATACATTGACTCAACAAATCAAGATTTCCATAGACAAATCCGACAGGATTATTTAATTCATGGGCAATGCCGGCGGATAGCTGCCCGATTGAGGCCATCTTTTCACTATGAACGATCTGTGCCTGAAGCCGTTGAAGCTGTGCTTTGCCCTCCACAAGTTCAGTGTTGCGGTCCTCAAGGTCCTGCTTGTATTGCCGAGCGTTACGCAGCAAGTTTCGACGCTCTAATGCACGTTCGACCGTCAGTTCCAGCACGTCCATATCACACGGCTTGATAAGGTAGTCAAATGCCCCTAGCCTGACCGCATCCAGCGCTCGCTGAGGACGGTCGATGCCGGAAACCATTATTACCGCAGTATTTGGGTAGCTTTCGATTATTTTGCGCAGCAGTTCCACCCCGGACAAACCGGGCATGATTATGTCGGCAATTACCAGTGCATAATCTTTTTGTTTTAGGCAATCAAGAGCCGCGTTCACGGACTCGGCCTCGGTACACAAGTAGCGCTCGGAAAGGTGATTAGAAAATGATCTTCTAACCACCGCCGAATCATCAACAATAAGAATTTCTTCTTTATTTTCGTCGAGTCGAAAGTTTGCGGATGAAACAAAAGCTTGTTCCGAAGTGGAAGTTGGGAAAGTATTTGTCACTTGGGTTAACGCTAAAGAGTGTGGAGTTAAATGCGGTTTGATAAGAAATTTTTATTCTTACCCATATATAAAAAACTCCGAACAACCTGCATCTTCCGAAAAAATTATAGCAGGCTCATTTTTTTTTGGATCGTTAGAAAGGCTACTTCTTTTTGGATTTTGCTTCGGACAGGTTCTGTTCGGCCTGCGGAATAAGTTTCGATTGGGGAAAACGCGTTTTTAGGTCCGTAAAAATCTTCTCAGCATTCTGCAGCTTGTTCTTTTTCATATTTGCAAACATAGTTCCAAATAGAAAAAGATCGCTTTGCGGGCTTTTAGGATATTTTCGGGTAGGCCGTCAGGAACGTCCGTGGAT
>JBQTJB010000328.1:0-21975 GCA_052387555.1 Blastocatellia bacterium
TGCGTCACGGTAGACACGTGTTTGCAAAATGCGAGTGCTGATGCGGTTCTTGTCGGCAAGGTAATAAATGTGGTGCGTAAAGGCAATGCTGCCGTTCATGAGGTTGAGGTTGAAAGACAGTTCAACGGATTGCAAAACCTAGATCGGATAGAAATCTATACAGATCAAGTTACCTCTTGCGCTTTTTCGATGGAAAAGGGGGAAGCATACCTTATTTTTGCAAGCCTATGGGAGAAATCTGGCTTACTTACAACTGGATATTGCTCAGGAACAAAGCGATTGAAGGACGCAGTAAAGGAGATCGAGTTTCTTGACTCCTTGTAAAATGCAGAAGACAGAAAGGGTGTTTTGCGCGGTAGTGTTCTTGAATACGATCTAAAGAATAAATTTGAAGTGAAGCCTTGGAAACCGAAGGAGATAGACAAGGTAATTCTCGAATCCTCTCAGGGAGAAAAGGTTGAGAAACCCATTTCTCAAGATGGAACTTATTCTTTTAAAAACCTAAAGGGCGGATGGTACAACATTTCCTTTCTGATTCCTGAAAGATTGATAACCTCCGAAGAAAAGGAAGGCGACTATCTCTTTAAAGCAGGGTTTCGCGAGATCAAAGAAAATGTAAAGGTTCCCGGTTCGGGTTGTGAAGCTCGAAGGTCATTTTCTGTTATGGCCAACGGGGTAATTACCGGAAAAGTTGTGGATGCAAATGGAAAGCCTCTACCAAGAATTCCAGTTACACTTTTCCGTCATGATGACGCGGACGATATGCCGGAAGAAAACTACAAGGTTTGGTCAGATGACAATGGCATCTATGTTGCCAAGGGAATCCCTTCTGGCCGATACCTGATTGGCTTCGGAATCGACCATTCACTTTATATAAACTCACACTTTGCAGGCTATTTACCAACGTTCTATCCAAATACAACCGACAGAAAGAAATCGGTATATATTGAACTAAAAGATTCAGAATTTCTTAAGGAAAAGAATCTCCAGCTTTTAACTTTGCTCACGAAAAGAAAAATCAATGGACAGGTCTTGCTACCTGGCGGAACTGCCTCATCGAGAGCCAGAGTTAATGCCTATGCCCGGCGTCAAGGTGTTGAACGAGGCGATTGGATCGGCGAATTAGAAGTTGATACTGATGGACGTTTTGAGTTTGAGGCCTACGAAGAAACCAAATACGTCATAAGTGCTTGGGTCGAAGAATCAAACAGTTCAGGAAAAGCGGAAACAAAATTTAGTTCGGATTGCTACTTGATAAAGAAAACCGGCAATGTAGATCCAATCAGAATACTTGTAAAAAGCGGTTCCAGGAACTGCAAGGCATATGAGATTGAATAGAAGCATTTGGTTGTGTTTATGAAAACTAAAAGATTCCTAAGTTGGTGCATTGTTTTCGCATTTCTTTCGTCATTCGTGTTTTCGCAAGCTCCGGCCAGGGATTTTTCTAAGGAGAATGCTCGTGCAAATCGCGATTGGGTAAAGGATGCTGTGCTGTACGAGATCTTTCCGCGACAGTATTCGGCGAAAGGCGATTTCAACGGCATTACGGCCGATCTCGATAGACTAAATAATCTTGGCGTGACGGTTTTGTGGCTCATGCCGATTCATCCGATCGGGCAGGCTAAGAAGAAGGGCACGGTCGGGTCGCCGTATGCGGTGCGGGATTTCTATGCGATCAATCCGGATTACGGCACGCCCGCCGACCTTAAACGGCTCGTCGCCGAGGCGCACAAACGCGGGATGAAAGTGATCATCGACATCGTTGCAAACCATACGTCGTGGGACAGCGTGATGATGAAAAATCCGACTTATTACACAAAAAATGACAAGGGCGAGATAATTCCGCCGGTGGCGGATTGGGCCGACGTGGCCGATCTGAACTACGAAAACCCCGAAACGCGAAAATACATTATCGACATGCTCAAATTCTGGGTGCGCGATTACGATCTGGACGGTTTTCGCTGCGACGTGGCCGGATTTATCCCAACCGATTTTTGGGAAACGGCGCGTGCCGAGGTCGATAAGGTAAAGGCCGACACGATATGGCTTGCCGAATGGGAATCGCCCGACCTGCACGTTAAGGCCTTTGATGTCGATTACTCGTGGCAGGTTCACGGCGCGCTGACGGAAGTGCTTCACGGATTGAAACCTGCGTCGCGGATACGCGAAGTTTGGGAAGAACAGCATGCAAAATTTCCGAAAGGGAGTTTGCGAATGCGTTTTTCCGATAACCACGACGAGCGCCGCTCTATAGCTCGGTTTGGCGAAAAAGGAGCGCTCGCCGCTCAAGCGTTGGCATTCACGCTCGACGGTTTGCCGCTGATATATAACGGAATGGAAAACGGCGACACGACCGAATCCGGTGCTCCGGCACTGTTTGAAAAGATGCCGATCTTCTGGCAGACAGAAGTTCGGCGTCCCGAGTTCCCGCGTTTCTATTCGTCAATGATCGCGCTGAGGAAAAGCTCTGCCGCATTACGTCGCGGCGATCTGACGTGGCTCAAAAATTCCGACGAGGCCCGCGTTATCACATTCGTGCGGCGTTCGGGCAACGAAGAGGTCATCGTCGCAATCAATATGTCGAGCACGCCGTTCTTCGGATCGCTGGAGACGACCGGAACGTTCGATGAGATCACCCCGCGTATAAGCCAACCGCTGCCGCCCGACGATGAGAAAGCAAAGGCTGCGGCAAAAACAAATGTCGGCCTGCCGGTATTAAGTTTAGATGGTTTTGGATTTAGGCTTTTTCGAAAAAGAAATTAGCCACCGATGAACACAGACAGGCACAGATGGGGAAATAATTGTGACGAAAATTGTGAGAATGAGAAATAAGCTGCCAGTTTCTACGCGCATCGACGTTAAATTTATGCAGCTCTTATTCGTGTGCATCTGTGTGCATCTGTGGTTAATTTTTCTTTGTCTCCCTACGTTCGCTCAAACGCTGGCTCCGGGCGGACCCGGCAAGGACGCCCAATGGGCGACCGCAGGAAAACAGGCCGTCGGCACTTCAGCCAGCCTCGAATCCAAAGTCTGGTTTACGCTAGCGCACGGAGTGATGACGGAGGTTTATTATCCGGATGTGACAGTCGCGAATGTTCATTTGTTGCAATTTGTTGTTGTAAATCCCAAGACAAAAAAGGTCGAGACGGAACAGAAAGATGCATCTTCTGAGATAAAAGTCCGAGAAACCAGTTGGTCGAAGGATGTATCACCAATTGCTAATATTGGAATCTACAAGTCTTTCTACAGTCCAAGTTCAGTGGTTTTTGAACAGATAACGTCTTCGAAATCGGGAGATTGGTGGATAAAAAAGACATATTTTACCGATCCGGCCAATGACACCGTTGTTTTCTCAGTATATTTCCAAGCTAAGGATCCGGCATTGGAACTGTACATTTACTACGATCCGTCATTGGCGAACAGCGGCATGCATGACACTGGTTGGTTTGAAGGAAGAGCTTTTCTTTCATTTGATGGCAATACAGCCTCCGCTCTTACTTGCGGAAGGTGTAAGCTGAGCGATCCCATCAGTGGATTTTATGGCGTCAACGATGGGCTAGTTCAGTTGAAGGAAAATGGAAAGATTATCCAGCCTTATTCGAAGGCCGAAAATGGGAATCTTGTCCAAGTGGCAAAAGTGACACCCGTCGCTATGGGCAAATACCAGACGAAGATGGTATTTACTCTGGGGTTTGGGAACACGCCCGAAACGGCACTAGCCAAAGCGCAAGCAACCCTCGTTAAAGGATTTGAAAAAACATATCAGGAATATAAGATCGGCTGGCTCGAGTATCTAAGAACGCTTCCGAAAGTCGAGCCGAAATACCAGGCGCAGTTCAACATGGCGGCGATGCAGCTAAAGGCTTTGGAAGACAAAACAAATCGCGGGGCGAATATTGCCAGCCTTACCGTGCCGTGGGGCGGCGGCGAGAATGCGAACGAGAATACGGTCGGCGGTTATCATCTGGTCTGGTCGAGGGATTTGTATCAGGTATTTACTGCATATCTCGCTTTGGGAGATCTTGCGGCGGCTGAACGCGCTCTTGATTTTCTTTTTAAGGTTCAGCAGAAACCTGATGGAAGTTTTCCGCAGAATTCGTGGCTCGACGGCAAGCCGTTCTGGAATTCACTCCAGATGGACGAGGTCGCTTATCCGCTGATAATGGCTTGGCAGCTTGGGCTCTTTGATAAAGCGACGTGGGAAAACCACGTAAAAAAGGCCGCCGATTATATCGTTAAGAACGGCCCTGCTACGCCGCAGGAGCGTTGGGAAGAGGAATCCGGATATTCGCCATCGACGATCGCAGCAGAGATCGCCGGACTCGTTTGCGCAGCCGATATCGCTAAAAGAAACGGCGACACCACATCGGCTGAACTCTACTTGAAAACCGCCGACGATTGGCAGGCGAATATCGAGAAATGGACGGCCACCACGACCGGAAAATACGGTGACGGCAACTATTACCTTCGCATCACTCAGAACGGGAAGCCGGATGCCGGAGAAAAGATCGAGTTGAATAACGGCGCCGGATTTTTTGACGAACGCGACATCGTCGACGCCGGTTTTCTCGAACTCGTCCGCCTCGGAATTCGCCGGGCCGACGATCCGCTGATCGTAAAATCTGTGAAAGTAGTCGATCAGATCATTAAAGTCGATACGCCGAACGGCCCAGGCTTTTATCGCTACAACAACGACGGCTACGGCGAAATGGACGACGGCCGCCGCTGGAACTTTGACGGGAAATACACAGGAAAAGGAAGACTGTGGGTTTTGCTTTCAGGGGAACGCGGGCAGATGGAAATTGCGGAGTGCGGACTGCGGAGCGCGGATTTAAAGGCGGAGTGTCTTAAAGCTGCCTCAAAGCGTCTCGACCACATGCTTGCCTTTGCCAACGAAGGCCTGATGATCCCCGAACAAGTATGGGACAGAAAAGAAATTCCGGCGAATATTGATCGACAGTTCATCCCCGAACTCAAATTCGGCGAGAGCACCGGCTCGGCAACGCCGCTTGCGTGGTCGATGGCGCAGTTCATCCGCCTCGCGACCAACCTGAAGGTGGGCCGTAATCTCGACACGCCGCAGGTTGTCTATGACAGGTATGTGCTCAAGAAAAAGTAACCGCTGGCTTGCTCAACCCACTTCGCAATAGACCTTGATCGCGCCTTTTGCATTGGTCAGTTTTTCGAAAAGTTCATGGTAATTTTCAAGTCCCGAAACTGGATGGGTCAAAAGCCGTGAAAGCCAATCGCCGTATTCCAGCACAGCCGCGGACATATCCTGAACTCCGCTTTCGAAATACTCGCGGTTTGCGTTTACCGTTCCGACCATTACTTTATTGCCCAAAACGAATTCGAGATTGATCTTGTCCGCCGGTACTTCGACCATGCGGTCGCCTCCGGTCACGCTTGAAAGGATAAGCACGCCGTTTTTCCCTAATGCCTGCATTGCGTCGAACACAATTGGCGAGAAACCTGTAGCTTCGAAAATAACATCGAATCCGCCGTTCTTTTTGGCGAAATCCGTCACCGAAATGTCGTCCGTCGAGACGTATTCCGCGCCGAGTTCCTCAATTAAATTCGAGTTCATGTACGGCTTTTTAGTTTTGCTGAATGTGACAACTTCCAGTCCGCGAAGCTTGAACACAAGCGTCGCCAACAGCCCTATAGTTCCGGCGCCCATCACGGCGGCGCGTTTCGGTTTCCAAACCTTTAGCCTTCTCTGGATCTCATACGCCTGCGTTATGCCTTTCTGCACAACCGTCATTGGTTCTAACAGAACGCCTACATCTTTCAAACCACGCGGCACTTTGACGATATACTCGGCGTCATCGACGTAAAATTCCGACAAATAGCCGTGCCGCAGATTGATACCGCGTTCGAAATAAGTGTCGTCGGTGGTCATGTCGTTCGTGCCGATCAAATCGTAGATACTCGTGCCCGGACGGCGGACGGTTGCGACGACGTAGTCGCCCTTTTTTATTTCGTGCACGTTCGGTCCGACTTCTTCAACGACGCCAAAGCCTTCGTGGCCGATAACGAGAAAATCGTCTCCGGTTGGAGCGGCGCCGTATTCGGCGTTGTTGATCTCTTTGTCGGTGCCGTCCACGCCGACACGCAAAACTTTTACAAGAACGCCGCGGCCTTCGGCGATCTCATCGATCGACGGTTTTGGCATTTCCACGAGATGAACGGAATTCGGTATTCCGGGTTTAACTGCTATTGCTTTCATAATTTTTTATTATTACCACAGAGGCACAGAGAAAAAATAAGTATGAAATAAATAAAATGCTCTGTGCCTCCAGGTTTCTGTGGTGAAATTTATTCTTACGCGGCTAACGCACGCATCCATTCGGTTTGAATTCCCAGATTCGCTAGAGTTCCGAGAACGCGATGAGGCTCGCCCCAATCGCACCAACCAACTTCGCCAACGCGCATTACCATCAGATGTCTTGTCGCCTTTTCCAAAACCTCGCTTGAGAAATTTGTTTCTTCGATCCACGAATAGATCGACCGGATAGCTGCAGATTCAGCGGCCGTGCCAAAGGAGTCCTTCGTAACCTCGAACATCCTGAACAAATCGGGCAGATGTTTACGAAACATTTCAAGAAACGCATCGACTCGACCGATCATTACAAAGCTGTTCCAAAGACAGCCCGCGGCCATCAGTTTTTTCGCAGCGCTCGATGACGGCTTTTCCCAGAATCGCTCGACGCGGCTGACAGATCGCGAAAGGCCGCCGAAAAGCGATTTAGAAGGTTCGATCCAACCGTAAGCGGTTTCGGGCTTTTCCGGTTCTACCCCAAGCAGAACGACCGCAGTCGGATTCAGTGCTGCAGCTTTAAATGCAATTTCTGCCTGTTCCATAAACGATTCATCGTTTGAAAAATAATGATCGGAAGGGAAGAATGCCACCGACGCATTCGGAGCAGTCTTTGCAATCTGCATAAGGCTGTAAAGAATGGCCGGCGCGGTGCCTTTATTCTCCGGTTGGACGATTAGCTGATTCGCAGGCACGTCCCAAAGCGGTTGTTTGTAAAAGCCTTCGTGTTTTTGGGTTAGGCTGAAAAATGTATTATCTGGCTTGATCTTTATCGCGACGCGTTCGCGCGTTTTATCTAGAAGGGTGCTGCCGTCTAATATATGGCAAAATTGTTTCGGACGTTCGTCGCCCGCGATCGCTTGCGTAAGCGATTTCAAACGCGAGCCGTCGCCACCGGCAAGAATTACAGCCATGCGATCCGATTTCGCCGAATGATTGCTCGGAAAACTTATAAACTCCTCTGTCGTACTCTGACTCATATAGGCTCCAAGTGTATTAGGTTCCACGCTTTGTAAATCATAAACAACAGAATGTTTATTCCACTCGGGCACAAAAATAAGCGGACAAACCCGCTTCTCTAAAGCACAGGAATTGGTGGATTCTTACTCGCCGTTTTGCTGGAGCAGCTTTGCGACCAAGCCGGTCCAGCCGGTTTGGTGGCTTGCACCGACGCCGCGGCCGTTGTCGCCGTGAAAGTACTCGTAAAAGAGAACATGATCGCGAAAATGCGGATCGTTCTGGATTTTTTCGTTGTCGCCAAAAACAGGACGCGTGCCGTCGCCGTTTCGAAGGAAGATGTGCGACAGGCGTCGGGATAATTCCTGTGAAACTTCCCAAAGATTCATCATGTTGCCGGAGCCGGTCGGGCATTCGACTTTGAGTTCGTCGCCGTAATAATGATGAAATTTCTGAAGCGATTCGATCAGAAGATAGTTTACCGGAAACCAAATGGGCCCCCGCCAATTAGAATTTCCGCCGAACAATCCAGAAGTGGATTCGCCCGGTTCGTAATCGACGCGATGCTCGTCGCCATTCACATTCAGCACATACGGATTGTCCTTGTGAACGCGCGAAACTGCCCTGATTCCGTGCGGCGACAAGAATTCCGTTTCGTCGAGCATTACCTTTAACACCTTTTCGAGACGTTCGCGATAGGCGACTGCAAGCAAACGGCGTTCGCCCATTCCGGGCGTGCGCATGCACGATACGTTATCGGTAAGGTCGGGCCTATTTTCGATAAACCAATACAGGCGACGTTTAAAGTTCGGCAGTTTATCGAGTACTTCTGGCTCGATCGTGCCAACGGCAAACAGCGGAATCAAACCAACCATCGAACGAACCTTGAGCGGCGAACTGCCCTTGCCGTGCATATGAAGAACGTCGTAATAAAACCCGTCTTCTTCGTTCCAGAGCGAAATGCCGTCGCTGCCGAGCTTGTTCATTGCATCAGAGATATAAATGAAATGCTCCCAGAATTTGCTGGCGACGTCTTCGTAGTTATCGTCTTCTGCGGCCAGTTCGAGCGCGATCGCTAGCATGTTCAGACAGTACATCGCCATCCAGCTCGTGCCGTCGGATTGTGCAAGTTTGCCGCCTGTCGGCAGCGGTCGCGAGCGGTCGAAAACACCGATATTGTCGAGACCGAGAAAACCGCCTTCGAAAACGTTCATTCCTTCGGAGTCTTTCCGATTCACCCACCAGGTGAAATTGAGCATCAGTTTTTGAAAAATACGGGCAAGGAACTTTCGGTCGCCTACGCCGCGGTTTTTCTTCTCGATTTGGTAAACGCGCAACGCAGCCCACGCATGAACCGGAGGATTTACGTCACCGAAAGCCCATTCATAGGCGGGTATCTGTCCATTCGGATGCATGTACCATTCGCGGAGCATAAGCATAAGCTGCTCTTTTGCGAATTCTGAATCGACGATCGCAAGCGGTATGCAATGAAACGCAAGGTCCCACGCCGCGTACCACGGATACTCCCACTTGTCTGGCATTGAAATTACATCGGCGTTGTAAAGTTGCGGCCAGTCATGATTGCGGCCTTGCAATCGTGCTGCGGGCGGTTTCGGCAATGCCGAATCACCGTCGAGCCAATCTTTTACGACATAATGATAGTACTGCTTGGACCAGAGCATGCCCGCAAACGCCTGTCGCTGAACATTTTTAGCGTCGTCCGACAGATCGGCCGGAATGATGTCGGAGTAAAACTCATCGGCTTCTTTGATCCGTTGGGTAAAGATAGCGTCAAAATCTATAAAGGCATTTTCACCACCGAGGTGCCGAAACGCAGAGTTGTTTTTTTGATTCTTCTTTTGCGTCTTTGCATCTTTGCTGGAAAAATCCTTGTCCGAAAGGCGCAGCCGCACAATGGCCTCGGAATTGGCCGGAACATTCATCTGAAAATTTGCCGCTGCTTTAGTTCCGCACTGTTCGGGATTCACCGCATCCGCACGGCCGCGAACCAAATATTCATTGATTGCGTCTTTTACATATGGCGTACGGTTTTCTGAACCGAAAAGAAGCTCGTTGTTTGTCTCGTTCTCAGTGAAAAGAAGTTCGGCGTCACCGTCGAAATAAAGCCACCGCATCCCGAGTTCCGGTTCGGAGATCTCAATCGCGTTTCCTGATTCCGAAATACGCAATCCGCACTCCGCGTTCTTTCCGTCCCAAGTCCATCGATTGCGGAACCAGACCGTAGGGAGAATATTTATGGATGCGTCTTCCGGGCCGCGGTTGGCAATGGTGATCTTTATCAAAATGTCATCGACATCGGCCTTGGCGTATTCGACGAAAACATCGAAGTAACGGTTATCGACAAAAATACCGGTGTCAAACAGCTCAAATTCACCGACTGTTTTGCTTCTGGTGCGGTTTTCTTCGATCAGCCGCGAGTAGGGAAATTCCGTTTGAGGATACTTGTAAAGCATCTTCATATAGGAGTGCGTCGGCGTCGAATCGAGATAATAGTAAAGCTCTTTGACATCTTCGCCGTGGTTTCCTTCGCTGCCGGTAAGGCCGAAAAGCCGTTCCTTTAGAATCGGGTCTTTGCCGTTCCATAAAGCGACCGAAAAACAGATCCGTTGATGCCGGTCGCTGATGCCGGCCAAGCCGTCTTCGTTCCAGCGGTATGCGCGCGAACGTGCATGATCGTGCGGAAAGAAATCCCACGCCGCGCCTTCCGGGCTGTAATCTTCGCGTACCGTCCCCCACGCTCTTTCGCTAAGATACGGCCCCCAACGTTTCCAGTGTTTGGTTCGTTCGTTCGATTCCTGCAGTCTTTTTGCTTCGGCTTTCATATTGATAACTCTCGAAAGCATATTCCGTTCGGTTCGAGTAGTATTCCAAAAAACAGCGCGCTAAACACGCGAAAGACGCGAAAAAGGATATGCAAAATCATGATCCATTTTTCGCGTCATTTCGTGAGATTCGCGCCAGAATCTTTAGATGACTACCCTTTATGCTCAGGCTTTTTTGATTTGAATTCCTGCCAGTTTTTTGTTCCTTTGTCGATTCGCTCGGCCTCGTTCTTTTCCCACATCTCTTTTACGTTTGGACTGTAATTTAGATACAGCTTGCCGTCGACAACCTTCCATGCCTCAGGGTCGCCGTCGGCCGTATAGCCCTCAGATACGGCGAAAGAACAGTAACCGCCGTATTGCGGGGCATATGCTTCGGGATTCTGTTGAAACCGTTTCATGTTCTCTTCGTTTGAAAAAAGCCACTTGGCGCCGTTCCAGGCGTACGCGTATTTCGCATCGCCCTTGACGGCGTTTTCGACAGCGAAATACGCGACGGCGTCGTAGCCGCGAAGAGCGTTGCCACTTGAGTCGGCGTTGAGGCTGAGAGTTGTTCCGGCCTTGCCGCAGGCGCCGATGGCGGCGGCGATGCCGATGAATAACATAAAGAATAAGAATTTACGATTGAAGAATTTCATAATATTTTTTCAGTACCAGTAACGGCAGCGGGTGGTTTATCTTATATTCCTAAATAATCGGCCACCCACACACAAAGGTGATTCTGGCTTGTGAATTCCTACCGTTCGACTAATCTCACGGCATGGCCGTCAGGGTCGCGGAAGAGCGAAGCCTTTCTAAAACCGAGTACAGGCATTTTAAATAATGCAGATCCGGGCGAAATATATTCCGGTTTATAGGTTTTGAAAAACAAATCGATGTCGTTTGCAGCAAAACTTGTCTGCCAATGCCAAAGGTCGCTGCTGCGTGAATCCTTCGGATATAGCCGCCCGTCGCTCGGCGCGATGTATTCCAGAAATTCGACAGCGATTCCGCTTTCCTTTGTTTTTAAACCTGAGATATGCAGCTTAGCGCCAAAGACGTTGTTCAGATGCTCCTGCTCCGTCCCGTAATTAATGCTTTCACCGGCGACGGAAAGCCCGAGTGCGTCACGGTAGAATTTCAAGCTTGTTTCCGTATCGCCGACAACTATCGCCGTGTGATCTACGCCGAGAAACAGTTTCCCATTTCGTGCAAGGTCGTGCCATTTCGCCGCGCCCTTGTCAGACGGAAACGACAGAATTTCCAGAACGTGATTGTCGAAGTCCTTAAAATAGAAAGCTTTGATCCCGGCAGCAGCAGTTATGTACGAAGGCAGCGTCTGCGGCCCGGTTGAAGCGTGCCGAACCTTGTTTGCACGAAGATGTGCATATGCTTTGTCCATGTCTGAAACGATTATCGCGATGTGTTGAAACCATCGGTCGTTGCTCCGCGAATCGGGCGGAATCGGGCGTCCCTGCGGCGTAAGATACTCGGTCAATTCAAGTGTTTCGTCGCCCAACTTAAGGCGAACGACGCGCACTCTTGCACCGAAGACGCCGGAAAGATGTTCGAACTCGCTGCCCCAGGTTTCGACATCGGACATTTTCTCGAATGGCAGGACGCGGGTATAGAAGTCAAGAGCTTTATCCATATCCGAAACGGTAAAGCCAACCGATTCGACATGCGAAACCGCCTGGCCGCGGGTAGACGCAAATAGCGCGAATATAGATAGTAACGCGATCAGGAACCAGCCGATCGGGAACTCTTTGGAATTTAGATCTTGCCTGATCATAATCATTCGAATCATAGAACTTTCATCCTTTTTCCAATTCCGTGTGTTTCGCTGATGATCCTTTCTGTCAACGAATCACAAAAAAAGAATCAAGAAAAAAATGTCTTATGTCCTAGAACCAACAATTTAGTTCAAACGCTCCAGCAAATGACGCCCGACGCGAAGCGCGTTTGCCATGATCGTCAGCGCCGGATTTACGGCCGAGCTCGATGGAAAAAAGCTGCCGTCCACGACATAAAGATTGTCGATGTCGTGTGCCTTGCAGTTGCGGTCGAGCACGGAACTTTGCGGATCATCGCCAAACCGGATAGTGCCGTTCTGATGAGCAACGCCGGCGAGCGGAATCTGCTGTCCCAGGTAAAGATTTCTCGAAAAGATACCCTGATGGCACTCGTGGCCGTGCATATCGCATTTTCGTTGGCTTTTCATCAACTGCTTCAGTTTATTTTGCAGATGTTTATGCGATTCGAGATTATTCGGCGTGTAAGACAGGACGATGTTTCCTTCTTTATCGAGCGTCACGCGGTTTTCAGGACGCGGCAGATCTTCGGTCGTGAGCCAGAAATCGAGCGAGTGTTTTGCCATCAGATCAAGCGTAAAGCCGGGAGCGATCGCCGGTGCTCCGGCCGAAAGCGTAACGCCGTCGAGCTTTCCGACAAACGAGATATGTCCCATCGGATACGGAAAATCATCAGATCCGAAATAGAAATCGTTCACGGCAAGCGTCTTTTGAAACACTGTCGGGTTAGGGCATTTCGAAACGGCCAGCACGACGGAATTTACGTGGCCCATATAATTGCGGCCAACCTGATCGGAGCTGTTCGCAAGGCCGTTCAAATGATGCTCGTTCGCCGAGCGAAGCAACAACGCGGCAGAGTTGATCGCGCCGGCAGAGACGACGACGATGTTGGCCGAATATTTCTCAGTCTCGCCGTTTCGTTCGGTGACTACGGATGAAACACTGCGGCCGGTCGCATCTGTTTCAAGCCTTTTTGCGATTGCGTTGGTTAGAAGCGTGACGTTCGGAAACGCGAGAGCGTAATCGACGCCGCAAACCTGGGCGTCCGCTTTTGCATTTATCAGGCATGGAAAACCGTCGCAGGTCGCGCATCTTACGCACAAGCTCTTGCGGTCATTTTCCTTTAACTGAATGCCGAGCGGCACATGGAACGGTTTGACGCCCATCGCGGCAAAATCCTCGGCCAAATGTTGAATGCGCGGTTCATGGCTGACTGCCGGATGCGGATATTGCGAGCTTGACCACGGCTCGGTCGGGTCTTCGCCGCGCGTGCCGTGGACGTGATAAAGCTCTTCTGCCTGTGCGTAGAAAGGTTCGAGTTCGTCGTAACTGATCGGCCATGCGGGCGATATTCCGTCGTGATGTCTCAGCTCGCCGAAGTCTCTTTCGCGCATTCTGAACAGAGCCGCGCCGTAAAATTTTGTATTGCCGCCGACGTTGTAGTTTGTATGCGGGTGCAGGGGCTTTCCGTCTTTGTCATGCCACACTTCCTTTGTGTTGTATTTGGCCTCGACGTTGACGGCTTTCGAGTTCCAATTATCCGGTTCGCGTTTTACGAAATCGCCGCGTTCGAGGATCAAGATCCTTTTGCCGGAAGGTGCGAGCTTGCGTGCCAGCGTTCCGCCGCCAGCTCCGGTGCCGATAATTATTACGTCGTAATGTCCGTTCATAAAACTCCTGCAATTACTGCCACAAATGACAGAGAGAAACAAAATTTACGTTTCCGCATTCCACTGACCGGTTATTTAATCAGTCAATCGCCGGCTTTATTCCAATTCGGTAAAATTTCCGTGCCCTCTGTGGCAGAAACTTTTTCCAATTCATCGAACCTGCAATTAAAAATGCATCGAGCCGTGTTGTTGTGGTGAAACTTTGCGCATAACACGGCTTTGATCCCGCGCTTGCGAACATAGACTTCGGCCGCGGCAAGCATCGCAATAGGCGGCGCGGCAAAGTAGATCCACCAGGCCGTCCAGACATCGCCGACGAATGCCGAACCGAAAGTGCGTGCCGGGTTCATGCTCATACCCGAAATCGGCGCTTCGACCGCAATGTAGAAGGCAACCATCAAACCAGCGATGAACGGCGTGAACTTGTAAAATTTCCCGTGATTGCTGGTTACGAGAACCATTGTCATCATGAAGAACGCGATGACCATTTCGCCCGCAAATGCAGCGGCCACGCCGAACCCGCCGGGCACTGTCGCGACAAAATTAACGTGTGAAACAGCAAGGCGTTCGCCGAGGATCAGCCAAGCAAAGACGACGCCCAGCACTCCGCCAAGAAACTGCGCGGCAACATAAAAAATCGCATCGCTGCCATCGATCTTTCCGAGACGGTAGAACGTAAACGTTACCGCCGGGTTTATGTGTGCTCCCGAACGTTTACCCCAGGGCGAGCAGAAAATCGCGATGGCGGTCGCTCCCATTGCGATTCCCATCAGGATGTTGCGAAAAGAAATGCTGTATTCGGAAAAAAATGAATCCGGGTGAAATAAGAGCACGCCGAACATGCAGGCCGACACCATAAACGTGCCAAGGCCCCATGCCTCAATCAAATACTCCGGCCAATGTTTTCTGAGTGATTCCAACATCGCTGTCTAGCATAGAAAATCATTCATGCGCCGACGTTTATTCCAAATTTGATCTATTGAAGACTTGGGTTTGGGCGTATAATTACCGGAAAGGAGTGTGTCTAAAATGGACTTTTACTTTCTGCTCTTTTCGCTGTTTTTTCCGAGGATCGTTCTGCTTGTTTATTTATTTCAGGACTGGTATCCGGCCAACGCCGTGCCGAATTGGGCGGACGCATTGCTGGGCATTTTCGCTCCGCGGATACTAATATTGATCTACATTTATCAGAACATGGGTTTCGAAAACGCATGGTTCGCTGCCCACCTGGTAGTGATGATCCTTACTTATTTTGGCGGCGGACGCGAAACGGCAAGGCGGCGACGGAAGCGAGATTAGGTTCTGCCCCGTTATTCGATATTAAGAATAGAGTTGAACCCGCCGTAGCCGTCGGGCTCTTTCATGCGGTTGTTCGTGTCTTCAGCCCAATATCTGCCGTCCACAACAAATTTGTATAGATAGGATCCGCTTGGCAAACAAGGAATCTCGACTTTCCACAAACCATCAAGACACTTTGCGAATTGGAACTTCTGACCACCCCACTCATTAAACTCCCCAACCAAATGCACAGTTTCCGCACTGTCGTTATGGTAATAAAAGATTATTCTGCTTTCGTCGATCAGCTTTGGCTGCAAATATTCATTATTAAGAAAATGAGTCTCGCGTAAAGCCTCCTGAACGGCCAGCCCGGCGTTCAATACGCCAAAACCTTGCCGTATTGCAGGGAATCCTGACAGCCGCGAGGCAGTTGAAACTATTATGTTTTTAACTGTCCCAGGATTTAGATCGGGATTCGCTTCGAGCATCTGGGCAACGACCGACGCTGTGATCGGAGCAGCAAAAGAAGTTCCGTCAACGTGCTGATAGTGCGTGGAAACGATCTTTCGCCGGTAAAGCTCCTGCTCGACAATACTTCTTGCTTTCTCTTCATCAACAGTGAAGGCAAAGTCGGGCAAATCAGCTTGTCGCCAGTAATCCAAATATGCCTGGCGGAATAAATATCCAGGTGCCGCCAAAATTAATGACAAAGCTTCGGCGATTTCGTACTCTCTTGTTTCCGGCAGGATCGGTGCAGCAACAAACATTGCCGGCGCAATAATTTCGGGTTTAATAATGCCGTCGGCCGTTCGTCCAAAACTCGAATGATAAAGGTCGAATTTTGCAGAACGGAACTGGTTTTCGTCGCTGTAACCGCCGACCGTAATAGCCGACGGAGCGCTCGCGGGCGGTATCGCGCAGCTCTCTGCCGAGTTTCCCACGGCGACCGTGACGACAACGCCAAGGCCTGTCAATTCTTCTACAAGCTGATTTATCCTGCTTTCATTCGAAGGCAGATCCATATCGCCTCCTAGCGACATATTCAGCACGCGAATCTCATACTTTTCTCGATTTTCGATTATCCAGCGAAGTCCTTCTTCGATCGATTTGTCTTCTATCCTTCCGTCTTTTGAAACTTTCACCAGAATCAACTCGGCTTTATGTGCCAGGCCGCGATAAACGCCGCCCGAAAGCGATCCGTCGCCTGCGCATGAAACAACGGTTTGCGTTCCGTGCCAATGATGTCCTTTCGGTTCCATCTGTGCATGCAGAGATTGTTCTTCGCCCGATATATCGTAAAAAGCCACGACGCGATCGATGAAATCCGGATGCGGGTAAAAACCCGAATCGAGAAAAGCGATCCGCACGCCGCGTCCGGCGAGCTCCATATCGGCGTTTAGCTTTTCGGCGGGTGGAATAACCGCAAAGCGGGTTTGCGCGTGTGAGTGTTTATGAGAGTCGTTTTCCGAAATTAAAGTGTCGTGCATACTTTTTGCGAATTACAATCGAATTCGAAAAAAGTAAATCACCGTGCGGCAGCCGTGTATTCCGAAAAAAAATTTGCGATGATCAAACGAGGCGAGAAACTGCTACAAACCATATTCCGAGGATTTCAATGCTTCTTTTAACCGGACGCGGGCATCATCGCCCAGCTTCACGTTCGAATCGTCTTGTGCAAGATGTTCGTCGCTATGGCGAAGAGTAGTCCGAATAAAATTAAGCTGTTTCAGAAAATTGACGCACGGATCGCACGAGAGCATATGAAGCTTCATCAAAAACCATTCACGCCAAGATAGTTTGGCGTCCATCGAGGCCGTAATGACCTTAACCATCTCTTTGCAGTTCGGCAGCTTTCGCCATACAAAAAGATTAAATTTGGTGTGTTTTACCTTTGCTTCCTTCATCCCTTCTCAATTAAATCTCTTTTCTGAACCAATTTATTTCAATACATCTCCGCAGCTGCATTCGTGCCCGGTGCATGATAACCCAAAAATTGCTCGCTGAAAGGCTCAGCACTTCGCAAATTTCCTCGCTGGTCAACCCGTCCATTTCCCTTAGCGAGAAAACATTCGCAACGCGTACAGGCAGAGCGGACATGCAATGCTGCATTACCTGCCAAAATTCGCTCTGTTCGAGCACGCTTTCAGGAGATTGCTGCGGATCGACCGGACGAAGCTTGATAGCCCAATGTCCATCCCATTTATCCGGCCTTTCGAAGAAATGATCAATTCCCGAAAGATCGGTGTCTTCGTCCGTAATTTGAACCTGTTTGCTGTTTTTTCGGTAATGGTCGATGATCTTGTGCTTTAAAATGCCGGTCAGCCAGGTTCTTTCCGTCGATTTACCTCTATATGATTTCAAAGATTGGATTGCCGACAGCAGCGTTTCCTGAACCATGTCTTCAGCCAGCGATTTGTCCCGAAGCCGCATCAACGCAAATCGAAACAGACAATCCCCGTGCTCGTCCACCCAAGCAGCGGGGTCGATGTTCCAATCAACCTTCGGAACGCCGGCCGTTTCATTAATCGACATATTTTCATTTGCCTTGCTAAATGCTGAGGCATGATCGGAAATCATATCATTTGCGAATCTCTTTTCGGATAGCGTCAATTAAATAATGCGGCGCCGTGACCTTCGCTACAGAACGTCGAAGCGCGTTTTTTAATCTTTGGTTGTCCGCAACATCATCATATGTTTGCGGCCCGCTTCGGGTGTAAGGCTCAATATCGAACAGCCAGTTTCGCTGCGGTTGGTATTGTTTGGCGAATGTGCCTGTGTTTCTTCTTTCCCCGTTTGTAATTCTGCTCATCCTGTTTTACTCCAAGCCATAACGGCAAAGCTACGCGATACATAAATTTATCAGACGTCTACACTGGTTTATTCCAATTTTTTGAAAATCACGATCGGAATATTTACCGGCTTTCGGGCGATTGTCTTACTCACACTATTAATTATTTCAAAAAGCATTTTATGAATAAATCTACAAGAATATTGATACTCGGCGGCGGTTATGGCGGGCTGTACACTGCGTTGAATCTAGAAAAGACGCTCGCGAAAGACAGCGATATCGAAGTAATGCTCGTAAACCGCGAGAATTTCTTTCTATTTACGCCGATGCTGCATGAGGTTGCCGCAAGCGATCTGGACATCACGCATATCGTCAGCCCGGTGCGAAAACTGTTGAAGCGCGTGAAAGTTTTTAACGGAGATGTCGAAAGCATCGACCTCGAAAGCAAGACCGTTCACGTTTCACATGGAACGGAAAATCATCATCACGAACTGCCGTACGATCATCTTGTGCTAAGTCTCGGCTCGATCACTAATTTTTACGGTAACAAGGGTTTGGAGGAGCATGCTCTGACAATGAAATCGCTCGGCGATGCTATCTATCTGCGAAATCATATGATCTCGAATCTGGAAGAAGCCGATTTCGAATGCTGCCCGAAGGTTCGCGAACCGCTTCTGAACTTCGTTGTTGCCGGCGGCGGCTTTGCCGGCGTAGAGACAATTGCCGGAATCAACGATTTCTTGCGCGAAGCACTCAAGTTCTACCCGCATCTGGACGAAGAAATGCTGCGTGTTGTTCTGGTTCATGCCGGTAATGCGATCCTGCCGGAACTAAACGAAAAACTTGGCAAATACGCCGAGGGAAAGCTGAAAATGCGCGGCGTTGAGGTTCATTTGGACACGCTAGTCTCGGAGGTTAACGGCAACGAAGTGATCCTCAGTAATGGAGAGCGGATCATTACAAACTCGGTAATCTGGACGGCTGGAACGGCGCCGAATCCGCTGCTCGACACGCTTCCATGCGATAAAGATCGCGGAAAGATCTGCGCGGATGAATTTATGGAAGTGGCAGGTTTTGAAGGAGTTTGGGCGGTTGGCGATTGCGCGTCGATCATAGAATCGAAAACCGGACGTTCGTATCCGCCGACGGCGCAACACGCGATCAGACAAGGTAAAGTGCTCGCTCACAATTTGAAGGCTGCAATCCGAGGCGGTAAGAAAAAGCCGTTCGTCTTTGAAACGATAGGACAGCTTGCCGCTCTGGGCCGTCGGACGGGCGTCGCTCAAATTTTCGGTTACAACTTCTCGGGCTTTATCGCCTGGTGGCTGTGGCGGACGATCTATCTGATGAAGCTGCCGCGATTTGAAAAGAAGCTTCGCGTGGCTCTTGACTGGACACTCGATCTCATATTTTCAAAAGATCCGGTGCAGTTTTTAACGCTGCGGTCACCGACGGTTTCGTCGGCTGAATAATGCAGCTTTTTCCGGAATATGTGAAAAGTAATAGGTAATAAGTAAAAAGTCAGAGCTGCCCGTTTCACCTATCACTTCTCAATTATCAGTTATCACTTATTCCGAAAGCAAAGCTCGAAAAAATTTCCAAAAAAAACTGTAAGGTTTTCGCTCCTCGTCCGACAAACGGTTGTAAGCAATTATTTTTCGTTTATTCAGGAGCAAGAAAATGACACAGATCACACCGGAAATCTTCGAAGCGGAAGCGATGCAGCATATTAACGATCTATATAGGACGGCCGTGCGGTTGACGCGTGACACGGCCGAAGCCGACGACCTGGTTCAGGAAACATACATGCAGGCGTGGAAATCATTCGATCGTTACGAGCTTGGGACAAACTGCAGAGCCTGGCTCTATAAGATTCTATTCAACAAGTTCGATCATCATCGCCGCAAGAAATACACCCAGGCGAAGTATATTCAGGAAGCAGACGAGTTTCTCTTTACGAATACGAGATATTCCGCACCGATCCCGGAACATCTGACCGATACCGAAGTCATCGGCGCGCTGAACAAACTGCCCGATCATTATCGTTCGGTAGTCCTTTTGGCCGATGTTCATGAGTTCGACTACAAGGAAGTTGCCGAAATTCTGGAAATCCCGATCGGCACCGTTATGTCTCGGCTCTCGCGGGCAAGAGGCCAACTCAAGAGATCGCTCGCACGCGTCGCCGGCGAATACGGGATCAAAGCGGCCCATGCGCCGGCATACGCCTAAAAGCAAAAAGTTACTCCTCCTGTACTCTTTACTGAGCTAAAGCGTTGAGATCTGAACAGTCTCAACGCTATTTTTTGCCCCGGAATGGGGCAGTTAAATATTGAAAACAAACAGTTTGGGTATTGCCTCGTGGTGGGGCAGATGGGGCACATGGGGCACTTTTTCAGTAGTGCCAGAGTTGTTTAGATCGACGAAGCAGGGAAACGATGGCCTGTTTTTATCTTACTGCGGTTCGTCGTTGATAAACACCAGATCTGCCGTTGTAGCCGGAAAGTCTTGTTCAAAATGAAGCCTCTGAGCCGGAAAGTAAATCGTTTCGCAGGCTTTTATTGTTTCATCTCTTGACAGGCCTTCCTGCGAACGTGAGATCGCTCGTTCGAGCGCGGTTTTAAACGAACAATCGATCCAGATCTTGAGTTCGAAAAGTCCGGCATATTTGCGTTTGAAAAGGAAGATTCCTTCAAGAAGGATGATGTCGATGTCTTGAAATGCATAACGGTTCGGCCGGAAAGAGACGGCGGTTTCTTCGGCGAAGTCGATTTCGATATCGACGGTGCGGTTTTCCTTGAGCGGCAGGATAAGACGAGCAAACATTTCATCGAGCCGCAACGCGTTTTCGTAAAAATTTTCTGCCGGGCTTGAAGGATCGAAGCGAATGTGAGGAAGATTAAGCCAGCCATCAACATTTATCACCGCGACATTGAATTGATATTTCAACACTTCTGCGATCTTATCCGTAATAAATCCTTTGCCGCTCGCGTCAATGCCCGAAATGCCGACGAGCATCGCCCGATTTGCCAAAAGGCCGGATCGCATTTCCATAATTTCATCGGCTAAATTGACTATTTCACTTGTGACCATTCTTGTTTAAGGAGTCCGTAAATCACCAGATCGACGGTTCGGTCGCTGAGGCGCTCGCAGTTACGAACGATACTTACCTCAGTGAAGCCCAATTTCACAGGTGTCGCGCGACTGCGGACATTTTCCGATGCGGAGCGGATCTGAATCCGCTGAAACTCTAATTCGCCGAAGGCATGCTCGATCAGCTTTTGGCAGGCGGTGATGACAAGCCCGCGACCTTCGGCTTCGGTGTCGAGCCAGTATCCGATCTCCGTCGTCAGATTTGCTTTATCAATATATTCAAATGCGATGACGCCGATCAGGTGCTTATCCTCGAAAAAGCCTGCTGTGAAGCCATTGCCCTCGGCAAGGCGATCCAGCTTACCTCTTAAAAAGCCCCGCGTCTTTTCGAGTGTCTCGACTTCATCAAGCCACGGACACCAATCCATAAGCCGATTCTGATTATTCCGGACGCGCATGAAAAAGGCTTCGGCATGCCTCTCTTAGATAATTCGTAACTCGACCGTTCTGAAAATATTGACAGAAAACATAATGTAGACGGCCGCGCCGCGTGTATTCAATTTGATCTGTTGTTTAAGCAAAGGTTTCGGGTCGCGTTCGTTTATTGCTGGTAATAAAGCGATATGATATTCACCTCGTGAACGAGACCCGAAAGTTGGTTAGTTCGCCCTTGGGCGAACACCGGCAATGTTCAACCGCATGCGGTACAGCCCGCTTCTGGCTGCCAGATAAAGCGTCTTGCCGTCGTCGTTGCCCCAGGCCATGTTGTGAACATGCTGCGGCGCGATGATCGTGCCGAGATGTTTTCCTTCGGGTGAAAGGATATGCAAACCGCCGGGGGCAGAAACGTAGACATTGCCCTCGACATCGACCTTTACGCCGTCGATCGCGTCTTCGCCCTTGATCGGCGTAAAATCGAAAAACAGCTTGCCGTTTATTACCGTGCCGTCCGGTTGCAGCTCGTAACGATAAACGACCTTCTTGTTATCGTCCCAGTTGCCGATGTAGAGAAATTTCTCGTCCGGCGAAAGCGCGATGCCGTTCGGGCCGGTAAATTCTTTTGTGAGCAACTGAAGCTTGCCTTTGTAAAGGGAATAAACGCCCGTATGCGGAAGCTCTTTTCTCGGATCTTCGCCGAATTTCGGCAGGCCGAAGTTTGGGTCAGTGAAAAATAACGCTCCGTCCGAACGGTAAACGAGATCGTTCGGGCTGTTGAGCTTTTTCCCTTCGAATTTATCGA
>JBQTJB010000329.1:0-9849 GCA_052387555.1 Blastocatellia bacterium
TGTCAGCTCGACAAACGCCGAAACCCGCTCGCGAAAACTTATAACTCTGGTGTTCTGAATCTCGGCCGTTGCTATGTCCATTATTGCAAGATAAACCCTTACTTATTATCAAAAGAATAACCGGACAGGAGAGAATTTCAAAACGTCTAATCCTTTTACGGCCTTCTTTTGGTTTGTAGGCGAACTAATTTTTTGGCGAGTGACAAAGAACACCCGCTAAGTTATGATTTTCATTGATTCTTATGTCAGCCGTTGAAGAGACGATCCAACCAAATACGACCTCAAGCGCCAGATCATTGCCGTTCGGCGACAGATTTCTTAATTTCATAAGTTCGGTGCGGTTTGGAGTTACCCAGCTTTGCATTCTGGTCGTTCTTTCGATAATCGGGATGCTTATCATTCAGCAAAATGTACAGGGTTTCGATTCTTACTATGCATCGCTGACGCCCGCTGAAAAGATCGTATTCGGGAATCTCGGTTTTTTTGATATTTATCATAGCTGGTATTTCAACGGTCTTTTACTTACGCTATCGTTGAATATCGTCCTTGCGTCTATCGACCGGTTTCCGATGGCTTGGAGATACATTGTCGATCCCAAGATCTCCGCGACTAAAGGCTGGCTGCTTAATCAGAAGCAGAACGCAACCATACAGACGGCCGCAAGCGACGAGCGCGATGTCGCAAATATAATTAGTGAAGTTTTCAAAAAGAGCGGGCTGAAGGCTCAGGTAAATGTCAGCAGCACAAGTTCGTATGCCCTGGACGAAAGCGGCCGGAAGATATTTACCGATACTATCATCAAAGAAAACTATTACGTGTTCGGCGAAAGAGGCAAATACAATCGCATCGGCGCGTACATAGTACACGTGGCGCTTCTTACGCTTTTTTTAGGACATTTTGTTGCAAATACCACCGGTTTCGATGCGGATGTCAGAATGGTGCCTGGCGTAGAAAGCGATCAGATCCAGATGATCCAATTCGATCTGGATAAGAAAGAAAAGTTTAACGTCCAGCTTCCCTTCTCTATCGAGTGTACGGACATTCAGCAAAAACTTATCGATCCGCGTGGCTCGATCGACGTGACCAACACGCTTGACTGGCGGACACAGATTCGGGTTCGCGACCCGGAATACGGCGAAAATGTCGCCGACGTAAGCATGAACAATCCGTTCAGCTATCGCGGCTACCGTTTTTTTCAGGCGCAGACGATACCGGTCGGAAATGCGCGAAACATTACGCTGGAACTAACGCCGCAGAATGGCAGTGCGGCGACGAAGATAGCTTTGCCGAGACTGGGTTCAACCAATCTCGAAGACGAAACCAGGATCGAGTACGAGGAGTTTCTGCCGGACTTTACGTTCAATGCCGAAGGCAAGCCGGACACGCGTTCCGGCGAATATAATAATCCGGTTGCTGTTCTTGGCGTAACACCGCCGAACGGCGAACGGATTCGCGTTTTTGCCTTTGCGGGAAACATCGCCGAGAACATTCCGGTCGGCGCTCCTAAAGCGGGTTACAAATGGCGGTTGACGGAATACGAAAAGTCGCCGTTGGCACATGTGCTTTCGATAAAATACGATCCATACAGCGGAGCGTTCATAGCTTGGTACATCGGCGGTTTTGGTTTGATCGGAGCCCTTTGTTTCGTCTTCTTTTTTTCGCATAAGCGAATCTGGGCCATGATCGAAAAGAACAATGACGGTTCATTTGAAATCACGCTAGGCGGAGACGCGAATCGAAATCAACTTGGTTTCGAAGAAAAATTCAGGCGTGTCGTCTCCGAATTGGGCGGAAAAGTTTCGGCCAGCTCGATCAGAGCATCGGCCACCGAATAGTTTGTAATACGGAGCTGTAGTTATGGCTAAAGAAATAGTCGATTCTGAAATTGGTTACGGGTGGCGATCGTATGCTCCGGCGATACTAGCAATTGCGGGTGCGTTCGTAATGCTTGGGTTTCGGCTTCAGATCGGCCCGGGATTTATTTCTGACGGCGCACTGATGATGCTGGCCTTGGCGTGCTACATTCTGGCGGCGTTATTTCAGTTGACGAACCTTTACGCTCCGTCGGAAATGGCGCGGCGGATCGGGCTTTGGGGAGCCGGACTCGGTGTTTTCTTTAATCTTGCAAGCTGGCTTGTGCGTTGGGTAGCCGCATACGACCGCGAGATAGCAATGCTGCGCGCAGGCGGCAGCGATGAAACTCCGTGGATATTTCGCTACATACCTTTCGCAAACCTATACGATCTCAGCATCGCGTTTGCTTTCGGTGCGGGAATCGCAACGCTGCTCGTTGCCCGCCGAAGGAATTTTCAGGTGCTCAGCGCGTTCACGCTTCCTCTTGCTGCATTAATTCTTACCCTCGCCCGTTTTATCGGCAACGAATTTATCGACCTGCCGCCGGTGCTCGACTCATACTGGCGGCCGATACACGTCGGCGTGGCATCGCTTAGTTATGGCGTGGCGTTGGTTTGTTTTGCAATAGCAGTTATTTATCTATTGAAAGATAACGCCAAGGTCGAGGCAATGGCGATCTGGTCAAGCATTTTTGCGCTCGGCGTTATCGGCTCGGTAAGTAAGTTTTCTGTCTTTACCGAAGCCGTTTACCGTGCGGGTCTTTTTGTTCCCAACACTGCGGGAGGAAAGCCATTCTCGTCTCCGTTTCGTTTAGAGATTCCTTATGTCGGCGTCGCTTTAGTAATTTCGGCAATATTGCTTTTAGGCGTCGTCATCGCTTTTTCGATCTATGTATGCCGCGAAAACCTGGCTGCAAAAAAAGCCGGACATATACTTCTAAAACTGGCGCTGGTCGCGCAGGTTATTTCTATTGTATTTCTCGTTTCGGGAATTAGATCAACAGCCGATGTTTCGTCGAAGCTGAATACTCAGCTTGCAGCCGAACCCGCCCAGTTTGTAACAGCCGGAAGGGCGATCGCCGAAAAGCAGCAATTATCCGCAAAAGAATTCGCAGCCATTACGCCTACACAGCTTGACCTGATGGGGCGAAGCTATGTGCAGCAGAACGGCGATAAAATGTATCTTAGCCTGAATGCGAACCCTGTTGAATTAGCAGGGCTGTTGACCGCCCTTGCCGGAACATTTTTTGTCATTCTTTTCGCTTTCCGAACCGACAAATTGCGCGAACGCCTGCCGAGCCTGGATTCTCTGGATGGTCTGATGTACAAAACCGCGTGTCTGGCGTTTGCCGGTCTCGCAATGCTTCTTATTACGGGTGCTATCTGGGCGAACGAATCTTGGGGACGGCCCTGGGGTTTTGATTCCAAGGAAACAGGAGCTCTGGTTGCCTGGCTGACCTATGCTGCTTTTCTGCACACGCGCATCTCACGCGGATGGAAAGGTAAAAGCTCGGCCTATTTCGCGATCCTGGGATTTTTACTGGTCATATTTACTTATCTCGGAGTCAGCTATCTGTTGCCCGGTTTGCACAGCTACGCGTAAGATTTAATGCACAAGTCCCTCGTTTTCGGATTAATCGGCCTGATTGCGGGCCTTGCAATCGGTTTTTTCGGCGCCAATGCTCTGAACCGCGATAATTCTCCGTCGAACGCGAATGGATCAGCCGATACGATATCTGTGTCCTCGAATTCTTTTCCAGCCGACGCAGTTTCAACCAACGGACAATCGCTTCCGGCAGTTGATCTGCTTATCGAACAAGCAAAATCAGAACCGCAAAATTTCGGACTTCAAATGCGAACCGGCGATATGTATGCCCAGATCGGGCGTTTTGATCAGGCTGTCGAATATTACAAGAAAGGGCTTGTTCTGAAACCTAATGATTTCAATGCAAATGTCGTGCTTGCAAACGCTCTGTTCGACTCGAGGAAATTCGAGGAAGCCGGAGGATATTATGCAAAGGCAGTTGCTATAAATGGCAAGGATGTTAACGCCCGGACAGATCTGGGAACGACATTTGTCGAACGCGCGGCGCCGGATTTAGACCGAGCCATCAAGGAATTTCAAGCGGCGCTGGAGATCGAACCGAATCACGAACCGACGCTGTATTATCTCGGGATTGCTTATCACCGCAAAGGGGATGCGGAAAACGCGGCAAAAGCTTTGGCGAAATTGGAGAAGGCTAATCCGGGCAGCGATCTTATCGGGCGTTTGAAGCAGAATATCAACCCGCCGCAATAGTTATTCAATTGTTACTTTTGCCACTTCCAGAATCGGGTAGCGGCCGACCGTGCCGTCCTTTGAGATAACAGTTAATATTCCCCGATCAACCGTAAACCGGAAAACCTCGCTCATCGGCCTTTCTATCGTTCGTCCATCCTTGAACAAAATAATAAGACGAATATCCGCAAGCGGGTCGGGTAGCTTTACTTTTGGAACGCGACCGGGCCGGCGCGGCTTTTTCACAACGGCCGGCTTTGGTTCTTCTGTTGGCGGAGGTTCTGTGGCGGCTGCATCTGTCTCGCTTTGCACGGTTGCTTTCGGTACTTGCCGCCCAACGGCGGCTCGGCGTCTTCGCGTTGTACGAGTAGGTTTCGGTTTCGTTACCAGATTCTCATCGGGTGTTTCCTTTGGCAGAGAATCGGACACAACGACCTCGACCTTTGTATTAGATGTTTTTTCGGTTGTTTCGACCGTTGTGGGGGTTTTTTCCTCTGTCGCTTTTTCTTCTTTGACAGCTTCGGTTGGCTGGGGCTGTACAACCTCGGTCTCCGTTGCCGGGACATCCTCAACGGGGCGTATCTTGGCTTTTTCTTCGATTATAGTCCCGACCGAGTTTACTTTTATTCCTGTGGTCTCTTCGGACCTAACTTTTGGCAAATCGGGCGGCAAGTCACGCTCTGACGGATTCGCCGCTACAAAGCTTCCTGCAAACTTCAACCGAAATTCGGCAGGATCATCGTTTGGCGAGCGCCCCTGAACACGCAAAAGCAAATTTTCATTCTTACGTAAATAAATTACGCGTCCGGTTTCATTATCGGAGCTTTCGGCGTATACAACGATCTTGGTCAAGGATCGAAGACCCGGCTGAACGAAAATATCGAAATCACCCGTAAAATTGCGGGTCATCAAATTGATGAACAGGTCACCCTGATTTCCGCCGAATACATAAAAGTATGTAGTGAGACGTGGGTCGCCGACATCGCGAGACTTGATCGTTCCGGAGATTTCCGATTGGGTTATCGGCGTCGGATATTCCTGGCTGGATGATTGAGCCGGAGTTACATAAGCGAAAGCACTCGTTAAAGCAAGTAAAGCGAAAATTGAAAAGATGTAATGCTTTGCAAACATAAGAAATCCTGTAATTTATGTAAGCTCTTTTCTAAAGTGTACCAGACGAGACGTTTCGCCGTAGCCCAGATTTCCGTGAGCTGCAATGCTCAATTCGTTTCCGAATTCCGCATCCGAAGCCATTTCCTCGCAGCCCTTTTGTCTTGCCCATTGCTCGGCCTGTCTTACCATCTCGCCGCCCAAACCCAATCTGCGAAACGACGGCTCGACGAACCATCCTTCAAGATATCCTACGTGATCGGTATTGCAATCTTCAACAAAGGGGCGAATGCTGACTTCGAGAAAGCCCACTAACCGGCCATCGCCATTTTCCGAAACAATGACAAACTGGCTGTCAGGATGCTCGATAATATCAAGCATCTCGTCGCGATGGTCATTTTCAGGTGTTGCATCCCAAAGTGTTCGGCGAAGACGCAGCCATTCGTTGAGATCGTTTTCCCGCAGCGGCCTGACTTGAAAATTGTCGTTTTCCATTCAGCCGAATTCTAACAGTCTTCGCGTTTCGCAACAATAGACTTTATAAAAAAAACCGGACACTGCTGTCCGGCTTCGTCAATAAAAATGATGTCTAAGCTATGCCCCGGCGGCCTTTGCCGCCGTAGCTTTGTCCTGAAGCAGTTCAAGAGCCTTCTTCAACTGTATATCTTCCGGCGCGGGTTTTGGTTTCTCCACACGCGGGGTTTCGGTCGGTGTTGTTGCCGGCTGAGGGTTTTGATTCTGTTCATCCTGGCGGTCTATCAGCTCTTCGACCTCTAACGGCTCGGGCGTGTCAGGCCTTTTGACCTCAACTGAAGGCTTGATGCCGGTGTTTGCTCTCTCATCGCCAAGAAACGGCGTTCCCGAAGCTGATGCCCATTTTGCAGTCGTTAGCAATAAACCGTCTCCGCTTTTTAATGCAAATAGCTGCTGTTCGGTACCCGCGCCAAAGCTTCGTTCACCCACCACCTCGCCGCGTTTGCGGTCGAGAATCGCTGCTGCCACAGCCTCGCCGGCACCAGCGGTCCCGAAATCGATCAAGGCGACAACTTTGCCGTCAAACACTGTCTTTGCGGGGTCAGCGGAATAAGTCTTAGTAACCTTATTATCCCGGCCTATTACTTTTGCAACTTCACCGTCTCGTACAAAAAGATTTGAAACAGCAACGGCCTCATCGAGCGTGCCGGTCGCCACTCCTCTTAGATCGAGAACGACCTTCTGAATACCCTGCTTGGTAAAATTTTGAACATGACTGCGGATATTTGCCGATTCGCCTTGTCCTAAACTATAGACCTTGATGACGCCCACCTTTCCGCCTTCTACTCGGGCTTCGGACGAAAGTGTTTTTGTAGCAGATCTGGCGATCTTTAAAACCTGGGGTTTCTCACCGGCACGAAGGACACGCAGGTTAACTGTCGATCCCGGATCGCCAAGAATAAGCTGCTTCGCGTCGTATAGTGAAATATCGCGCGTTGCACGGTTCTCAATGTATTCGACGACATCGCCGGCTTTTAGTCCGCCTTTCTCGGAATTCGAATCTTTCATTACCGAAACTACATACAAATATAGAGAGACCTGAGAAAACTCGGCTCCTATGCCGACTTTATTTGAAGTTTTGGTGTCGTTGAATTCCCTTACCTGATCTGCGGTCAGATACGATGAATATGGATCGAGGCCGCCTACCAAGCCACGCAGGGCACCGAACCGGACTTTTTCAAGGTTCGGTTCATCGACGTAATCATTTTGGATATGTTGAAGGACCGACTCGAAAACGCGGATCTGCGCGCCGGCGTCGTTGATCGGCTGTTGAGCCTGAGTTTGGAGAAGCGAGCCGACAAACGGAAGCCCGCCGACCATTACGTAACAGGCGATTGCTGCCGAGATCAACAGAGTCCACATCTTTCCGCGAAATGACATAATTTACCTCGTGTGATAATTACTAGCTTATGATACGCAAAACATCCGAAAAAGGTTGTTCGGCGTAGTACAACCAATTATCGGATAACAAAGGTTCTGGCGCAACAAGAAGAAACATCCAATATCGGTGATTTTGCAAAACTTTCGACTCTTCGGGGCACGGGCCGGATAGTCGCGCTTGACCCCGGAACGAAGCGAATCGGAGTAGCAGTTTCGGACGAAAACCGCCAGATTGCCCGCACTTTGCCGATCGTTTCTCGCCGGTCATGGAAAAATCTGCTTATCGAGATCAAAAACATTCTAGCTGAGTTTGATGCAATCGCTCTGGTTATTGGTTTGCCGTTGGAGTTTGGCGGCGAAGAAAGCGAAATGTCCGCAGAGGCACGTGATCTTGCAAGAAAGTTTGAGCTTTCGCTCGATATACCGGTTTTTTTGCAGGATGAACGTGCAACCACCTACGAAGCACGCGGAAAGCTGTGGAAATCCGGCGCCGACAAAAAAGAGATTGCCGCCAAGCTGGACAGCGAAGCGGCGGCGATAATACTTGGCGATTTCCTCGATCGTCTTAATTCGGCCTGAAAACCGAAATGCTCCGCGCACTCTTTTCGACCGCTTCCTTTGAAAAAGGAAAAACCGAGGGAGTTCCCGTGCTCCATGATTCGAATTGATCCTTGTAGTGAGGTGATTTCGGGTCGCCGCTTTGCCCGAGGGGAATAACCAGCCTTGTCGCATCCCAATTTCCTGGTGAGGCAACGTGACGCATGGAAACATAAGACGCCACATTTGGCGTTTGACCGCTGCCGGACAAAAGCGTATTCGGAGTAGCAAATTGTCCGCCGATCAGCGGAGCGGCGGCAAGAGGATGCGGAAAGCGTGCGGCCGAAACCCGACCCCATATCCATTTCGATTTGTCAGCTCCATATCGGGCCGAAAATGCCGCCGGTGCCGCCGCTTCACAAGTTTTCAAAATCGAACCGTAGTCGGGAAATGCGTTCGGCAGCCACCGTGTTGATTTTTCTTTAATGGCCCAATGCAGTATTCTATCGCGGATCAGATACATGGGAACAGGTTTATTACCATCGGCGATCTTGTTTGCGGTGCAGTTGCGAATTTCATTTACAAGCAAAGCAGGATAAGAGTCAGGTGTCATTTTTCCATCCCATGCTTTTATTGCTGCCAGATTTTCCTGCGTTGCGGCTTTCAATGAAACAATTTCATCAGCCAGCATTTTTAATGGAATATTGAAAGCGTCACGTTGAGCTTCGCCAACCGAATCCATGGTAGTTTTTGTTTGCGCATTTAAAAGTTCATATAAACGTCTTGCACGCCAAGGTGGTGCAAAATCTCTTATTAACTGAGGATGTTTGTAATCTGTAGCGGCAATTCTCTGATTTGCCGTAACGATAAAACCTAGCGGCGGATTGTAAAGATGCGGAAGCTCGCCGAAAGGCACAAATCCGATCCAATCGCCGTCGGATTTCGAGCCGTCGTAAGGGAACGAGCCATCACCCTTTCTGCGGACCGGAATCTTTCCGGCGGCGTACCACCCAATATTTCCTTTCACATCCGCAAAAACGAAATTTTGCATTGCACCTGCGTATTTACTAAGGGCGGCTGTAAATTCCGGCCAGTTGAGCACCCGATTGAGATAATAAAACGCCGTAAAGTCATCATTCTTGGGGTCGAATGCCGTCCATTTTAATGAATATCGAACCGCTCCGGCTTCGACGATGATAGGGCCATTTCGCGTGGAAGTCACTTCGATGGTTTCATATGTCAGATCCGGCTTCAGAGGGTTTGCACGGACACCTATCTTCTCTTGTCGCACGGTCGGCGCAGACAAACCGTCAGGTGTCTTATATCTGTTGTCGGCATCGAACGTTTCAAGATACAGGTCCTGAACATCCGGACCGACATTGGTCGCTCCCCACGCAACATTTTCATTATGGCCAAGAATGATGCCCGGCACTCCGGGAAACGTGACGCCAGCGACACGCAGATTTCGTGATGTCAGATGCGCGAGATACCAGATGCCGGGAGCTGACGAGTCCAGATGCGGGTCGTTTGCGAGGATCGGCTTGCCGTCTGCCGTTCTCTTGCCTGAAATAACCCAGTTATTACTTGCGGCAAGGTCCTCTGCATAAAGGCCTATCCGTCGAAGCGACCTTTCACGGATCGCAATGTCATTCTCCACCGCGGATACTGGAAGACGCGAAGAAAAAAATAATTCATTAGTAGGAAAATTTGACGTTTCGAAAGCACTCTCGCTAAATAGTTTAACTACACCGTGTCTCCGCTGCTCGGCGTTTAAATCCTTTCCAAACAACACGACATCATACGGCGTTATTGGGTTCGTCAGATCGGCAAATTTTGCGGCGCCAATAGATTTTAACGATTCGCGAAGCAGATCATGGTCATAAGTGCTGCTTAGCGCCTCCGCAAGAATCTTGCCGATTACAACGGAATCAGATTGCTTCCACTCGCGTGGTTTGTACTGCAAAATTTTGAATTCTACTGGCAGCGTCTTTTCATCCAAAGATGCGATGTACGCGTTCACTCCACGGGCGTAGTCCTCCAATGCTTTCCGAATCTCAGGCGCCAGGTATTGCAGGCTCTCTTCGGCAATACCTCCAAATCCGAACCGCCGCCAGCGTTTGTCTTCCTCGAGAGTCGCTTTTCCGAAGATCTCCGCCG
>JBQTJB010000330.1:0-12385 GCA_052387555.1 Blastocatellia bacterium
CGAAAACGAATACATCTTTGCCAGCCCAAGCGATTCGCCCAACCCTTGCAACCGTAGGTACAAGACGGGCAAAAAGAGGATCGGAAGGAGTATTGGTAACAACATCGAATACTTATAGACATTGATGATGTTCTTCATATTCTTTTTGAGAAATGACCCCCAAACTTAGCATCGTTCGTCCAGTTGGCCAATGACATCTGCCTTCCAAGCTGATGACGCCGGTTCGAATCCGGCACGATGCTGCAAATTCTTAAGTCTGCGGAGCAGACGCTTAATGATGGCTACAGGTTCCGCCATTGGCTGCACGTGTAGCTATCGTTATTTCGCCCGCAAAGCGGGTTTAAGAATCTCTTTTTCGTAAAGCCCAGCCTCGCCGCTTGTCTACTTTAACGCAGGGGCAAAATCGAAGAAGCCCATGACCAGTTGTAGTTTGCCATTTTCAATTATCGCGAAATCAACTCCGCTCAAGATCGGTCGCCCATCGGCCTCGGAAAGTGTAAAACTAAACCTAAGATAATTGCCAAAGCCGTCGATCTTGGTCGTCCTTCTCACCCTGGAATTCGGAAATCTTGTCATTACGCTTTTGGTCAGTTCGCTGATCCCCTCGTATCCCTGAACTTCCCCGTACGGCGTGCCAAACTTGCCGGTCTTTGTCCAAACCTGTTCGATCAGGCTTAGTCGGCGATTTTCGTCAACTTCGTTGAGCGAATCAAAATAGCGGTCGATAAGCCCTTCGAACCCTGCCGGATCGTCTGCGTTCGGCTGTACCTTCGCAAGATGTGCGGCCCCGGATGATATCGCTGCTTGAGCAACGGGCCTTGTAAATGTAATTTCGTTCATTTTTTTTCTCCTTGATCTATTTGAATTGACGTTCTTAATTTGCTTTCGCAAATGTCAGAATGTCGCTTGTCATTTTGTCCTTGTGAGTCAGAATTATCCCGTGCGGCCCGCCTTTGTAAACTATTAACGAGGCATTTGGGATCAGCTTCGCGGTGCGTTGGCCCGTCAATGCCAACGGCGAGGAAACATCGGAATCGCCGTGTAGAATGAGCGTCGGAACTCTTACTTTTTCAAGATCGCCGCGAAAATCGGTTTCGGTGTTTATGCGATTGCATTCGATCAGAGCACGGAGTGAGGCCTTGTTCGTTTGTTCGAATGCCCATTCCATTAACTTTGGAGACAAGTTGGGCTCATCTCCAAAGAATCCGGGCATGCCTAGGGCGAGTGTCTGCGGCACATCTCGTTGAAGGGCCAAACGGAATCGCTCCAAAAGTGACCTGTCGATGCCCTCCGGATTGTCGTTTGTTTTGAGAATAAACGGTGTGGTCGGCGACACCAAAACGATCTTTGATACTCGGTTAGGGCCAAATTTTGTCAAATAGCGAATAACCTCACCGCAGGCCATCGAGTGCGCCGCCAGGATAACGTCCTTTAGGTTTAATCGCTCAATAATTGAATTAAGGTCCGAGGCAAGAGTGTCAAAATCATAGCCGTCCCACGGCTGACTCGAGCGGCCGTGGCCGCGCCTGTCAAATGCGACACAGCGAAAGCCCTTTACGGTAAGTTCGGTCATCTGATATTGCCAAACATCGGAATTCAAAGCCCAACTATGCAGGAAAACCAGCGTTCGTCCGCGTCCCCAGTCCTTAAAATAGAGACTGGTTCCGTCTGTTGCTCGAATAAATGGCTGAGGGGCCTGCGTTGCTATCAATGACTCGTCACTCTGATGTCCATCGACAGTTTTGCCCATAGTCAACCCGGCGATCGCAGCCGCGACCGACCCCTTTAAAAAATTTCTTCTTCTTATCGTATTCATATTGTTTTCGCGCTCCATTTGCTAATGTGCGAGTACTTTATCTCCGGCATGGCGAAGTCCGAGATATTCCAGCACCGCGAATGCTCCGACGCCGACAGCCTGAAAGATCACGAACGCGTAGCCGAATGTGGTCGGTGCGATCCAGCCGCTTGCGAGCAGCAGAAAACTGTCGAGCGTCCACAGGACGTTGATGACAATAACCGACCAAATGGCCGCAGACGAAACTTCTCGACGGCTTCCCAAAAAGAGCAATATGGCGCCAAACGGAAGCAGGCTGATTCCCGCATACATCAGCAGATCGGACGGTAATCCTGTTAAACTAACAAGCAAACCGCCGCCGACAGTCATCAGCAAACCGGTCAGAATGCACGTCGCGGCATCGGCTAAAAGAACGAAACGCAAGAAACTCGAAATTGGAAATAAAGGCATTATTGTTCTCCTGTTTTAGTTTTTTCTTTCCGGAATAAGTGATAGGTGACACTGTAAAGTTCTAGGTAAGAATTGTGTTGCGATATCACTTTTCACTTATCAGCTATCACTTATTCCGAAGGCCGGGTGTCCCGGCTTGTGGAATAGATTTCCATAACGGCTGCGGCTCATCAATTACCTGTCAGGTAATGGAACGAATTTATTTTTTGTAATAGCTTTCGGATATGTTGAATAATGGATTTATGAAATTTGGCGAGTTGTTAAAGGAATGGCGGGGGCGAAGGCGATTGAGCCAGCTTGATCTGGCGTATGACGCAGAGATTTCGCCAAAGCATCTCAGCTTTATCGAAACCGGTCGTTCGCAGCCGAGCCGTGACATGGTTTTGCGCTTGGCGGAGCAGTTGGAGATACCGTTGCGTGAGCGAAATGTTCTGCTTGCATCGGCAGGTTTTGCACCGGTCTTCCCCGAGCGGACGCTCGATGACGATGCCATGACAGCCGTTCGTGCGGCGGTTGATGTGATACTCGCCGGGCATGAGCCGAATCCCGCAATAGCTATCGACCGGCGCTGGACGCTGCACGCAATGAACAAAGCTGCGGAATTACTTACAAAAATGGTCGATCCTTTGCTGGTTGAGCCGCCGGTGAACGTACTTAGGTTCTGTCTGCACCCGAACGGTTTGGCAAAGCACATCGCTAACTATTTCGAATGGCGACATTTTTTGATCGCGCATCTCGACCGGCAGGTCGAACTTACGGGCGATCACGTGCTTTCAGCGTTGGTCGAGGAGCTTCGCGAATATCCGCCGCCCCGCGGTGCGATTCGGCCACGCGAAAATGCGGAGATCAAACATAACATCGCGGTTCCGTTGAAGTTAAGTACCGACTTCGGCGAGCTGTCGTTCATGAGCGTCACGACCGTTTTCGGAACGCCTATCGAGATCACGCTTGAAGAACTAGCAATAGAATCTTTTTTTCCGACTGACGCATTCACGACGGAATTTCTAAAACAGGCAAGTATGAAATAAAGATCTATTCTGCAAGTCGCATCAGCATAAAGGTTATCGCTGCTTTGTATCGTCTCTCCGATTCACCGTTTGCAATGGCCAGCGCCACCCGGTCAAAAGCCGAGGACACGATTGCCGTCAGTTCGTCGAGAGGTATTTTC
Organism: Blastocatellia bacterium; assembly: GCA_052387555.1. Taxonomy (GTDB): domain Bacteria; phylum Acidobacteriota; class Blastocatellia; order Pyrinomonadales; family Pyrinomonadaceae; genus OLB17. The sequence goes on from JBQTJB010000330.1 coordinate 3,414, forward strand.
ATGTCTCTTGGCAACAGAACGCTTTCAAGCCCAATGCGTAACTCTTATGCACCCGCAAGATCGCTCAGTTCCAGCATTTGCTCGGGCGTTAGGATCGAGGGCGCATCGAGCAGCAAAAGACGCGAACGGCCGCGTTCGGACATAGCCGCGAAATATGCCTCGGCACCTCGGATAAGTGAGTCGAGCGGCGATTTCTGATGACGCGACCGACGTGCAATTTCCTGTGAAACCTCTTCCGCAGCCTGTCGAGCCACGGCCAAAAAAAGATCGGCCTTATCGTCAAAGTGATGGTAAAGGGCTCCGAGCGGAATTCATGCTCAATATGCCGAAGGTGACGCTGCTGAATAAATGGTTCGTCAATAACGGCGTTTTCGCGCAAGTTGATCGATACGCCCTTATTAACGCACGAGCTTCGGCAAGCTTGTTGCGATAAATGAAACATCGGGTGTATATTGACCGTAACCAGTGCTTATTCCAGTAAAATTTAGGAGGTTCTTGCGATGAAACGTATTTCTTTTCTTTATTGTCTCATATTGGTTCTGTTTGCTTCCGCTTTGACTTTGGGTCAGGTCACTACCCCGCAGGCCGAGGTTAAAGGCTATGTAAAAAGCAGGGTAGTCGAGCCGGGATCAAACCTTGTGATCGAAGGGCTGCCGCCGGTTCCCGTCGAACTTGTCGAAGCTACAAAAAAATACACTGAAACGAACCCGACATTTATGAGCTCGTGGCATCCTGTCAAACGCGAGATGCTCGTCGGCAAACGGTCGGGCAATGTGAACCAGGTGCACCTGCTATCGGGACCGCTGGGCGTTCCTAAAAAGCTTACGGATTATCCCGATCCGGTCGGCGGCGGCTCATGGCAGCCGACACGAGGTGAATATTTTATATTTTTCAAAGCAACCGGCGGGAATGAGATCAGCCAAATGTATCGCTACGACGCTGATTCGGGAACGATCACGCGTTTGACAACCGATGATAAAAAACGTATTGGCGGCGGGCCGTGGTCCACGGCCGGCGACCGCTATCTTTTCACCGCTGTTGCAACCGGTGCCGCGAGCGCGAGCGAAAGCTTTAAGACCGAGCTATATACGATCGATCCGGCCAAACCGGAATCGGCCAAACTTCTCGTCGCCTTTGACGGCGTCGGTTGGGGAGCCAGCGATTGGTCACCGGACGATAAAAAGATAATTATCAGCCATGGTATTTCGGCAAACGAAAGTTATCTCTATCTTTATGACGTAGCCACGGGCGAGAAAACCTTGTTGACGCCGCAAGAGGGCGAGGAAAAAGTGGCCTACAGCGGAGCGACGTTCAGCAAGGACGGCAAAGGTTTGTACTTCAGGACCGATAAGGGTTCCGAGTTTCAACGGCTCGTTTACATGGACCTTGCGACAAGAAAAATCACGCCGCTCACCGCTCATATCGACTGGGACGTAAGTGGACATAGCATTTCCGAAGACGGTAAATACCTTGGTTTTACAACAAACGAGAACGGCTTTTTTAAGATCCATGTGCTGGACACATCGACCAATAAAGAGATCAAACTTCCCAAACTGCCGTCTGGTCAGATAGGCGGAGCAGGATGGCACCCAAAAACGAATGAGATCGGTTTAAACGTAACGTCGTACAGTACGCTGACGGACGTATATTCCCTTGATCTAAAGACCGGAAAACTTACGCTTTGGGCAAAGACCGAAATGAACGGCTACGAAACCTCAGGGCTTCGCGAACCGGAATTGGTAAATTGGAAGAGCTTTGACGGTAAGATGATATCCGGCTTTATCAACCGGCCGCCGACGCGTTTTTCCGGAAAGCGTCCGGTAATCATTAACATTCATGGCGGGCCGGAAGGACAGGCAACACCCGGACCTCTTGGCCGCAATGCTTATCTTGTAAACGACCTCGGCATCGCGGTCATCTATCCGAACGTTCGCGGTTCATCCGGTTACGGCAAAACCTTTTTGCAGCTCGATAACGGTTACAAACGCGAAGATTCGGTAAAGGACATAGGAGCTCTGCTCGATTGGATCGCCGCCCAACCCGATCTGGATAAGGACCGTATCATGGTCACCGGCGGAAGTTATGGCGGCTATATGACGCTGGCCGTTGCGACGCACTATAACGACAGGATAAGGTGCAGCATCGACATCGTGGGAATATCCAATTTCGTGACGTTTCTTAAGAACACGGAGACATATCGCCGCGATCTTCGACGGGTTGAGTATGGCGACGAACGCGATCCAAAGATGAACGATTTTCTGGCGAAGATCTCGCCGCTGACAAACGCTCATAAGATCACCAAGCCGATGTTTGTGGTTCAGGGAAAGAATGATCCGCGAGTGCCGTACACCGAGGCCGAGCAGATAGTCGCCGCCGCCAGAAAGAAAAACACGCCGGTATGGTTCCTGATGGCCAACGACGAGGGGCACGGTTTCAGCAAAAAGAACAATACCGATTATTTGTTCTATTCATCGATCCTGTTTATTCAGGAGCATTTGCTTAAGTAAAAAAAGACAGGCAAGGGTTGCGCCTTAAAGCATTTTGCATTTGCGGAACAACTCTTGCCTACTTCCAACCTGCTTCCATACGGATAAGGCTGCTTCGATTTTGGCAAGCCTTTTCTTTTAGCATTAATGAGTGATTTCGCACGAGCATTCTATTAGTTATACTTTAAGCCGTGCGCGTAAAAAAATTCAGATGTATCCAATGCGGCGGGCCGAAGGTAAACCCGTATACGACGCCGTACATAATGTGTGACTTTTGCGGTTCGTTTACAGATATTGATTTCGCGGCCGGAATTGAGACGTGGACGCAGGATCAGGCGACGACGCTCCATTATCAAGCTCAGAAAATGGCCTTGATGGAAAAGTCTCAGGCTGCATTGGCGCTTGGCAACCGTGAGAAATATTACGAGTTTCAGCGCGAATTTTGGGATTTTTACTATCGCACTTTTCCGGCTTATCTGCCGCCGACCATCGACACGCCTCAAAAATATGCACTTTATTTAGATGTTTGCTCGGTCTCTAGCGTCGAAACAGGTTTCGACCCGAAATGGCAGCAATACGGGCAGCACCAACAGCGGTTGCAGAACGCGTTGCAATACGTTAGCGTGAACGGCCAGACAAAAGTCAAGTCGTATAGCTTTTTTACGCTTGCCGAATTTTTCATTCGCATAACGCGCGAAGGAATGCGCGAGTTTTATGAGAATCCGCAATACGCGATAATGCATGAACTGCTGCCGGAAGTTTTACATTTTAAGATGAAAACGTCGATGTTTGTTCAGGCGTGGCTTCCGTATTTGACGGATGTAGATGCCGTTAAATTACTGAAAATGCTGGGGTTTTCGAACGAATTTGAAGAAATCGAGCGGCCGCCGGGAACGGCTGTAGAATGTGAAGCGTGTAGATTGCCTCTGTTTGCGCCCGAAGGTTCGTACAAGATATTTTGCGAGAAATGCCGTAAGACGACTCGTGTAAAGTCACAGTTCTTTTGTATGTCGTGCGGTTCGTCGAACGACGTTTCCGAGAATCCTGCAAAGCCGATAGAATGCGTACGGTGTGGTGTCGCAAACAGGATAGTTCACCCATTTTTTGGAAGATAGCGAATTTACGCAGGACGAGATATGGGCTTAAATTTTTATTAACATCAATATATTGTGCTTGCCACAAATCGATGTTTAATATTAAAGTAAAACATGAATGAAGGAGGTGTAGAAGTTTGCTTACAGGACGAGTTTTACTTTTGAATTTCTCTTACGAGCCGCTTGGCACCGTCGGTGTCGCCCGGTCAGTGTGCCTGTGGTTTCGCGGCGCGGTTTTTGTCGAGGAAAACGACGGCGATAACGTTCTTCATTCTCCTTCGACCATTTTTCCGGTGCCGTCGGTCATTCGCTTGCGTCATTACATACATGTGCGCCGTAATCGCCGCGAAACCACGATGAAGCGTGCTCGCGTCTATATTCGCGACCGCTACCGCTGCCATTATTGCGGCGACCATCGCCACGCCAAAGACCTGACGCTCGATCACATCCTGCCGCGCGCACAGGGCGGTGAAAGCACTCCGGCAAATTTGGTCACGGCTTGCGTCAAATGTAATCAGCGTAAGGGAAACCGCACGCCCGAGCAGGCCCGCATGCCGCTGCTTACCTCGCAGAAGCTGCTGCGGCTGGGCCTCGACCATGTGCTGCTGTGCCACTACGCCGAATCGCGTCCGGAATGGAAGAAATATTTGTTTATGGATGTGACGGAAGAAACGGAACAGGTAAGAGTCGCCGCTTAGGCGTATAATCAGTAAGGGCTATTTAGTCCCACAGGACCGAACGAGAAGGCACGTCCTACTCGTTCAGTCCTTTTTATTTTAGGAGAGCTTATGAGCAAGTATGAAAACGAGGCGGAAATATACGCCTTGCTAAGATCGTTTGAGGATGCGACCGTTTCGCGTGCCGACTGGAAACACGCGGAGCATCTGGTCGTTGCGCTTTGCTATCTGGAAAAACACGATCTCGAAACCGCGACCGAGAAAATGCGCAAAGGTATTTTCAAACTGCTCAGGAATGGTTTTGGCGTCGATCTGACAAAAGAAATGCCTTATCACGAAACGCTAACCGTTTTCTGGATGCGGACGGTGTTGGCATTCGCAATGCTCGAAAACGGCAGCACTCTCGTCAAAAAAGCCAATAAGCTAGTTGAGCTTTTCAATAAAGATTATCCGCTGCGGTTTTATAGCCGCGAAGTGCTTTTCTCCGATGAAGCTCGAAGTGTTTATCTCAAAGGGGATCTTGTACAGGAATCAGTCGAACAGATCAATCAGGTTATCCCAAAAGCTGGGCTTGAGCGAACCGATATACACTGTTCCGATTAGGTTGAAATCCGAAAGGCTCTTTTTTTCGTGCCGTCCTTTATATGAAACACCGTCGCCAGTTAATTCTGCCTGAGGTTCCATTACTCTAACCTCGGCCCAGCTCGATTCGCCAGAGGCTCCATATATTACGTTTACGTGTTTTTTGCCTGTGCCTGCTTCAGTATAGGCCGTGTAAACAGGGCTGTATTTTAAACGTTCTTTTATGACAGGTACGGTAAAGCTGGCGGCATTTGGATAATTTTCGCACAGCATCCCGTTTTCACGGATCATGTGAATAATTCCGGCATCGGACATGCCGCCTGCCGGCAATTCAAGGTGCTTGTAGCGATCCCAGAGTTTTTGCTGAGAAGGCGTATAGCCGTGAATTGCTTTGTACCACCATGTCATACAAGCGGCCCAACATGCCATTTCGTTTATTTGGCCTACAGCTGTTACATAGCGATATTTTTTTGCCATTTATACAGAACCTCCGATTCCGCTAAACAAGCCGGACATTTGATACGGTGACCAGCGAGTGTTGATGTTGTAAGACGGAAACAAAGCGGCGTATTTGCTGAGTCTTTACGGGAAAGCAGTTGGTGCCGCGGCGTTTGGACAATTGCTTATTGTTAGCGTTTAATAAAGTTACAAAATATTCGCATCTAAAATCAGAAATGAATGCTCAGATTTTATAACACTTTATCACGTCAGACCGAGGAATTTCACCCGCTGGAAGACGGCAAGGTTCGGATGTACATCTGTGGGCCAACCGTATGGAATTTCGCGCACATCGGCAATTTTCGCACGTTTATTTTTGGGGACGTGCTGCGGCGGTATTTGAAATTCAAGGGTTATGATGTGACGCATGTTTTTAACCTTACTGACATTGATGACAGAATCATAAACGAAGCCGCAAAGAAAGGCATTAGCATAAACGAATTCACCGCGCCATACATTCAGTATTTCTGGGAAGATTTCGATGCACTCGGCAACGAAAGGCCGGAGGTGACGCCGCGGGCGACGCATCACATTCCAGAAATGATCGAGATCATCGCTAAGCTGCTCAAAAATGGACACGCCTACGAATCGGACGGTTCGATCTATTACCGCATCACCGCGTTTCCTGAATACGGCAAGCTGTCGCGTATCAAGTTCGAAGGCAATATCACCGGCGGCAGCGAACGCATCGACACTGATAAATACGACAAGGAAGACGCGCGCGACTTCGCGTTATGGAAGCTCGTGGGTGATGGTGAAGAGCCGGGCTGGGACGCTCCGTTCGGTCGCGGACGCCCGGGCTGGCATATAGAATGTTCGGCAATGTCGATGAAGTATCTCGGCGAGACGTTCGACATTCACGCCGGCGGACAGGACTTGCAGTTTCCGCATCACGAGAACGAGATTGCCCAGAGTGAGGGAGCGACCGGCAAGCTGTTCGCGAAATATTGGATACACAGCGAATTCCTTAAGATCGACGACGTGACGATGTCGAAATCGAAGGGCAACTTTTTCACCTTTCGCGATCTGCGTGAACAGGGCTATTCGGCCTTGGCGATAAGGTATTTGCTGCTGTCGGTGCCGACGCGGAAGCAGTTGAACTTCACGTTCGAGGGATTGCAGGGGGCAGAATCTACGGTCGAACGACTTCGCAATTTCCATCAACTGATTCGCGAGGCCTCATCGGAAGGCGGAAACCCGAACGGTAGCGAGGGTGCCGCCTCGGAAATCAGAGGCTTTACCCAAACAGCGCTCATAAAATTCGAAGCCGCGATGGACGACGATTTCAACACCGCAGCCGCTCTTGCCGCGATCCACGATCTTGTCCGAGAAGTCAATACGAAATTGTCTGCCTATGGGCTAGCTTCAGATGATCGTAACGCCGTTTTGGATGCGATCGCGAAATTCGATTCGGTGCTCGGCATTTTCGGCAAGGAAGAATCGGCAATGCTGGATGCAGAAATCGAAGCTCTTATCGAAGACAGAAACGAAGCTCGCCGTCAGCGGAACTTTGCGCGTTCGGATGAAATTCGTGATCTGCTTGCGGAAAAAGGCATTATTCTCGAGGACACAAAGGACGGCGTTCGTTGGAAACGCAAATAACGGGGTAGTTTGCCTAACTTCAGACGGTTCTCTAGAATTGAGCCTTTATGCGAAAGCTTCTGAATCTTGTGAAGTGGGGCGCAACGCTTGGTAGCGAACCTCAGGCATTTTTAAGCGCGAAGTGGATCGGGAAATTCCTTTCGAAAACCGCAGAATCTAAACGCCGCATCTGGGCTTTGCGAATGCTTTCGCTCAGCCCGCATTACTTCATAAATCCCGACGATCCGAAATATAAAGGCTTATCACACGATGAATACCTCGAGGCTGTTTATAAGGATTGCATCGATTCGCGCGTAAAGATATTCGAATATATTCTGCGGCCATATGTTTCCGCGGAATACACCATTCTCGATTACGGCTGCGGCCCAGGTTTTCTCGCCGGCTTCGCCGCACCTCACATAAAGAAACTCTACGCTTGCGACATCTCGACCGGTGCTCTGGCGTGTGCGAACATACTCAATCCGGCTCCGAATCTCGAATACATTGTCGCCGACGAAACGGGATTGGGAACTATCGCCGACGGCAGCCTGGATGTAATTTACAGCTTCGCAATGGTGCAGCATCTAACCGATGAAGTTTTCGAGATTGTGCTGGTAAATTGCAGCAAAAAACTAAAGTCAGGCGGGCGTCTTGTCATGCACATTCAGCTTACCGACAGCCAGTGGAAAACCGAGGACGAATGGAAGGCTGATACGTCTCTGCAAGGCAAACTTAAATTCAAATACGGGCTGCACTGCTTTGGCCGAACCGAACAGTACCACATCGACGCAGTGTCTAGACACGGATTTAAGGGCATCAAAATCGAGAGCATAGCCGATTTCATTCCTGAAGATTTCGATGACATTTGTTCGCAGAGCCTTTTGACGGCGATCAACGAAAAATAACGTCTGATTCTGATTTACGTTTCACAAAGCTGAAACATTCGAATCTTTGAAAGTGATGATTTTAAGGATTTGCAGTAAATTGAATGTCTCGCTGCATTAAAACCAGGTATGCAGTTTCGTTTTCTGTCCTGAATTTTCTTACATCCTCGGATACAAATCCACTTTCTGCCAACACCGACAGAGGCGGTTTCAACCTGGTTATGTGGGAAATTCCGGGCGCGTCTTCGCGGGATTCCGGGATTCTGAACGCTATCCAGAATCTGCCATCATCTATTGCCGTCCGGTCAAACGTTTTTACAGAATCAAAACCTCTCGGCAAAAAATACGCTGAATCTTCAGGTATTTCGCTCATGCCTTTTATAAGATTAACTTCATAACGATCAAAATTTCGGGTAGCGAACCAAAAATGATACGCGACAAGTTCTTCAAAAACATACAACTTCTTTGGTTCGGAAGAATATTGCGGAGTAAGTATCCATTCCGCAGCCAACTGTTCCCATCCGCACCAAATATAAACTTGACTCCTGGTTTGGAGCCGTGTCAAAAACGCTGCAACCACGATCACGCCTAACGCAGAAAGCAATCCGATTTTCACGGCATTCCATTTGATGTTGGTAAGAACGATTCCTGTAAGAATCATCGCCGGAGGGAAGACGATTATGAGGTGTCTCGAACCCCAAACCGAAACAGGCAATGCCCAACTTGCAGCAAAAGCGATCGCGACAGGAACCGATGTAAAAATCAAAAGCAAGTAGATCGGATTCTTCTCTTCAAATATCTTCCATTCCAAAAGAAATAAAATTTTCGCGGCGGCAATTATGAGCAGAATCGGAATTGAAATGTATAAAAGCGAGATCGGCTCGGCGTTACTCGCCTGAAAATAGAACGGCTCAACGAGGTCGAACACGAGATCGAAAACCTTCAATAAACCGGGGCGTTCTACCCAGCCGATATTTTGATTTACATCGGCACCGGCATTTGCCGCTCTGAAAACCGCAACTGCCCATGGCGTAAAACCCGCGAAAACGATTCCAAACATCAGCAATACTTGGCTCAGTTTTATTCGCTGAAAAATAATGATCGCGAGTACCTGGGACAGAACGACAAACAAACCAAAATAATGTGTATAGACCAGTAGAACATTTACAA
>JBQTJB010000331.1:0-1885 GCA_052387555.1 Blastocatellia bacterium
GCTCCAGCAAAATTACAAGTCCGAACACGCCAACCGCAAGTGTTCTTATGATTAGGCCAATCCTCATAACATATAACCTGAACGCGAACAGGGGGTCATCCGATCACTTCATCTTCTTCCAATTCTCGTTACTTCTTTCCAAAAAACCGTCTTGATTCTTTTCCCAAATTTCCTTGATCTCACCGCTTTGAATCAGGTAGAGTTTGCCGTCAACGATCTTCCACATTTCAGGGTCGCTGGATTTCAGTTTGTTATCGGCGACCGAGTAAGCGCAATAACCGCCATATTCCGGCGAATACGCCTCGGGGTCGGCGGCAAACTTATCGCGATTTTCGACACTGCTGAAAAGCCATTTAGCTCCTTTCCAGAGATATTCAAATTCCGGTTTGCCCTTTGTCGCCGCTTTGACCGTATGGTAGGCGACGGAGTCATAACCACCGATGGCTAATCCGTCAGCGGTCTTACTAACCAATTCGACCGACGCGTCGGCTGCCCCGGACGACCCGCATGCCGCTGTAAAAATACCCACCAAAACAATCAACGCCGCGACAGTGCCAATCGAATTACGAATTCTTATTCTCGGCTCACACAATATATTTTTTATCATCTATACTATACCAACACGCTCCGAAATTATTTCCGTATCTGCTCCGATTCTAATCTTCGATGATCATCAGCGAACCAAGTGGAATGAAAAGATCGGCGAATCCATTATCTGTCGTATCTGACCGAGTGTACGGCTGATCCGACTGGACGACGGAACCGTCTGTTAATTTAAGGAGATAGCTGTTCTGACTAGGCTTCGGTATCGATTTTAGAATTCTTGCTCTTATCGCAAAGGAAAAGTCGGCTTCTCCATCGCAGAATTGAAGGCTGTTCGGGTGAAATCCTACGCGCACATTTTCCGAGCTGATGTTCGCGGCCCGATTAGCCGGTATCTCAAAATCGCCGAATTGAGTTTTGATTCGGCTTCCGACAAGCTTGCCGGTAAAAACCTTCCAGCCAAAAAACTCAGCGGCGTGAGCCGTTTTGGGTGAGCTGAAAAATTCTTTCGGCCGCGCGTATTGCTCGATCATTCCATTGTTCATGAAAGCGATGTTGTCGGCGACGGTCACTGCTTCGCTTTGGTCGTGCGTTACAAAAACAGTTGTTATCGCCAATTGCTGCAACAGGTCGCGAACCAAAAAACGCATTTCATTTCGCAGATTTGCATCGAGGGAAGAAAGCGGCTCGTCGAGCAGTAAAACGCGAGGCTGCGTTACTAGTGCCCTCGCGAGGGCAACGCGCTGCTCCTGCCCACCCGAAAGCTGGCTTGGCATTCGCTTTTCAAAACCCGATAGATGCGTGAGCTTTAACGCCTCAAATACCTTCTCGTTGATCAGGTCCTTCGCCATCTTTCGCATTTTGAGGCCAAAGGCGACATTGTCCGCAACATTCAGATAAGGAAACAGCAATGGTTTTTGAAACATCATGACCGCTTCGCGTTTTTCAGCGGGGACTTGAGAAAAGTCTTCGCCGCCGAACAAAACTCTCCCGTCATCCGGCTTGAGCATTCCGGCGATGATCTTTAGCACGGTCGATTTTCCGCAACCCGAAGAGCCGAGCAGACAGACCGTTTCTCCAGCATTGACGCGGAGAGAAAAATCTCTCAGAATCACGCTGCTGCCATACGCAAATGAAATATTTGTTAGCTCTAAAGATGTCTTCAAAATAGGCCGTGTTTATTTCAATAGCACCTGACTCCGCCAATCTCTTTCAAGCCGTTCGAGATATGCTGAATCGGCTTCGGGGATGGCATGCATCGCGAGTTCATCGGCGGCCAGGGTCGCCTCGGCACGCGGCAGATTCATTACAGAATTGCGCTCGGCGTCGGTTAATTTGCTTA
>JBQTJB010000332.1:0-3346 GCA_052387555.1 Blastocatellia bacterium
TAACTATAATTATTCCTGATGCAAATCAGGATTTTGTGAAGAAATTATGATGTACAATAACACAGCTTTTGCCAAAGTGTTAGGAAATAATCAATTTTTTTTGCAATGCTGCTTATTTGAGGAATTCGACTAAAGAGCCGTCTGCTCCGACAGCCCAGCCGAATTTTTTGGCCATGAAGAGACCGAAGAGGTTTTGGGAGGTTCCGCTTTCCTGTTTTATCCAGGTACGGCCCTTGTCCGAGGAGCGAAGTATCGAGCCTTTGTAACCGACTATCCAGCCATTCTTATCGTCGGCGAAATCTACCCGCATAAAGGTTTCGGGAAAAGCTGTTTTTACTTTTTCCCATGCGGTTCCGCCATTTTCAGTTCTGAGAATAGTGCCGGACTTGCCGACCACGTAACCTTCGTTATCGTCGCGGAAATCTACGTTATAGAGCGGAAGTTTCGTGCCCGATTGCTGCAGCCGCCAGCTAAGTCCGCTGTCGGTCGAAGCGAGAATGACGCCCTCGTCGCCGACTATCCACGCGTGAGAGCTTCCGTTGTAATCGAGATGGAGCAATTCGGATTTCGTCGGCACGATTATTCGCCGCCACGTTTCGCCGCCGTCTTCGGTGCGCATCACAAGCGAATCCACAACCAGATTCTTGCGGTTGATCATGGCGCCGATTACGAGGCCTCGTCGCCGGTCGGCAAACCGGATGCTAAGAAACTCCGGAGTGCCGTTCAGAAAATCGCCCGGACGAAAAAGTCTTGTTTCCTGCCAGGTTCGGCCGGCGTCGCGCGTAAGGAACATCTTCCGTCCTGCAACCAGATAGCCGTTGTCGTCATTGCGAAAATAGATCTCGTTTATGTCGTCCGTCATTTTCAGATCGTGTTTCGTCCACGTCTTTCCTCCATCGATCGTCGAGGCAAGATAACCGCCGTCACCGGCGACCCAACCTCTTTCGGCGGACGTGAAGTAGACGGCAACCAGATCGCCGCCGTCGGCCACGCGTTGCAGTTTCCAACCCGTCTGGCCGGAAATGGCAATTGAAACTAATGTGATGAAATTGATCAGAAATAAAAACTTTGCCACTGACACAAATCCTCCGCGACGCGAAAAAAGTGATCTTCCATCTAAAGAATAGCGTCTTTTTGATGGAAAATCACCTTTTTTATAGAACCGTCGAAACTATTTGGTTACGCGGTAAACCTTATTTTTCCACACAACCACCACTTCTTCACCTAATGAAAAATATTGGGCAAGTTCCCTTTCGCGTTCGATGAGTTTGAAATACTCTTCGCTGCCGAACTGAACCTTGACCTCCTGAAATTTCGTCTCGGCGGTAAATTCGGCGTCGACCCAGACATTGCTTTGGTTGATAAAGTTCTTGTTTGCCACAAACTGGTTACTCAAGGAGTTTTGAATAATAATTTGTTCTTCCAAAGCGACTTTTTTGTCAGCCATTACCCTTGAGTTGGATTTCATCGAATTTTGCTGAACGCTCATTTGCACTGCACCCGCTCCGCGGTCGGCGCTCATTTTTGCCGGAGCAGATCTTTCGAGCGCCCGACCCTGTACTGAATCGCGAGAAGCGTTTGCAAGCGTTCCGTCGGTAGCAAGATACGACGTGTACGGCGTAACAATGCCGTATCGCGTGCCGAGATCGATGATCTCGTCCTTCAGCTCCTTGCTTTCGCCGTTTGCTCGAATCTCCTCAACGAGCCAGCCGACGCGTCGGCTTGCCCAAAGCCGCGGCAGAAAATCGTTAGTGTCGGAGCGTTCGGGAAAATTCAGTTTGTCGTAACTGAAACTTCGGCTTTCATTGCCGGATTTTCCGCGAAGCAGCAACGTGATGTTCCGAAGATCGGAATCATTTTTATAGCGTCCGATTATCACAAGCTGCATTCCGCGAAAAAGGTCGCCTATCTTTCGCGGATACATATTTTCGGTCTGAACCGGGCCGAAATCGATTTCCAGATCGGACAAAACCGGCGAACTCACGCGGGCAAAAAAGTTCGACACCTTGATCTCAAGATTTTCTTTCGGCTGCACGTAATCGGAAATTCCGGAGTTCTCGGTTCCCAGTTTATCGAGCAGCACCGTGTTTACGTCATATCCGAATCCGAACGGAAATATTCGAACATCGACATTCTTTGCTTTTCGCAGATTGGCGACGATCTTATCGGTCGCTGTCTCGCCCACGGTCGGCAGTCCGTCGGTCATAAAGACAAGCATTTTCGGCCGATCGCTTTTTTCGAACTGCTTCATCGACGCGATCAAAGAATCGTTGATGTTGGTTCCGCCGGTCGGCCGCAGCTTTTGGACGAATGCTTCGCCGCGTTGTTTTCCTGCGGCGTCGGCTTTGATAAGGCCGCTTTCCATTAAGTGTTCTTCGCCGGCGAAGTTGATGATGTTGAACCGGTCGCCGTCGCGTAAAGTGCGAACGCCAAACAGCAAGGCTGCGCGTGCTTTGTCCATTTTGCCTTCGTCAGCCATAGAACCGCTGGTGTCCAAAACGAAAACAATGTCCTTGTTTACCAATTCTTTTTCGGAAACATCGTCCCTTGGCGAAAGCATCAGCAGAAAATAACCGTCCTTGCCCGGTTCGCGGCGTGTAAGCAGCGACATGCCGAAATCGTCGTTGGATAAGCCATAAAATAGTTGAAAATCCGAATCGTTCTCGTTCGTCTCGAACGAAACCGAAGCCGCACGCTCGCTTTTTTGCTTTACGTCGATGTTATGCGACGGCGAATAGACGTTTCGAAGTGCTTCCTTGCCGACAATCTCGATCTTCCCGGAAACTGTTCCGAACTTTTGCAGCGGCATATCGCGAACGTTGCTTTCAAAACCTTGTTGATTGCCGCGCCAAAGATTCCGGCCGGTTCCGAGCGGATAACGATAAGAAACCGTTCCCGACTCCGCTTTCAGAACCTGCGAATAGGTGATCTCAAGCTTTTTGTCGGAATTGGGAGGAATTGGAAAAATGGACGCCTGAAACAGGTCTTTTCCGGCATATTCCAAAAGACCTGGATCGCGCTGCCGCCGAACTATTTCGTCGTAAATACGCCGAGCCTCTTCGCGCGAACGAACCTCGCCAACAAGTTTCTTGCCGTTTTCCCAGATCGAAAACTCAACAATTGAGGCGGTTTCCGGTATCGGGAAAAAATATGTGCCTTCAAGCGTGTAGGGAGTGTCATTACGGAAAACTTGTTCGACGTGTGTCGTCGCTACCTGGCCGTTTATCGTCGTATCCAGCGTGTTGGATTTTAAAGGAAGCACCGTCGGCAACGGCACGGGTCGCGGTATAGGACGCGGCCGACAGGGCCGGATGTCGCAAATGATAGGCACGACAAAGCCCAGTGC
>JBQTJB010000333.1:0-18554 GCA_052387555.1 Blastocatellia bacterium
GAGCGCGAAGATGATCTGCTGCTCCGTGAACTTTGATCTCTTCATGGCAATTATGTCTCCTCATAGTGTCATAATTACCCGGCTTCCTCTATTTTAGTTCGGCACTGTTTTTAGGGGGGAGGTCAAAGACGAGCCGCTTTATGATTTTCGTTCCTTGACACTAGGCGGTTGACGTTTTTAGGGCTTAGAATTAGGATTTACGCAAGGATCGTATTGTATTTGTTTTATTCTTACATGCGATTTCGAGATAATGCGACAATCACCCCGACAGTCAAGAAATGATTAGATGTCAACAATGTGGAAATTCGAACCTTGACGGTTCGCATTTTTGCGATGAATGCGGAACTCGCCTTTCACCGGTTAACGGTTCGGGTGATCTTCCTGCGTATCTTCCGCCGCCGAATATAGGCGACGAATTTGTATCGGCCCAAGTTACTTCTATCGGCATTCCGCTGGTTGAAAAGGAAGAAGCCGTTGTTGCAAGTTCGCATTCGTCTGAAATGCGTGCTCCAAAAGGTTTGAGCCATGCACTTTTGGTTATTGAACGAGGTGAGGCCGCCAATACGGAGCTTCCGCTAACGGCTGAAGAATCGAACATCGGCCGCTGGGACGCGGATAATGGAATCTTCCCCGACGTCGACCTTGACGCCCATGACCCGGACGCAAAGGTCTCCCGTCGTCATGCAAGAATTATTCGCCGTGAAGATAAGTATTTCATCGAAGATCTTGGCTCGACGAACGGGACGTTCGTAAATCGTGGACGGCGATTGCTTCCTGGTAATGCTCACATGCTTTCGGATGGGGATGAGATAATCGTAGGAAAAACA
This sequence comes from Blastocatellia bacterium, assembly GCA_052387555.1. GTDB lineage: Bacteria > Acidobacteriota > Blastocatellia > Pyrinomonadales > Pyrinomonadaceae > OLB17. The sequence continues at coordinate 828 of JBQTJB010000333.1, forward strand.
TTTTTGCGTTTCCGAATAAACTGATCTTTTGCGGAATTGAAACCTCGGAATAAAACATAGATAGAATGACGACTTGTCACGAATGCAGCTCCGCTATAGCGGAATCCGATACTTTTTGCCCTTACTGCGGCATTGTCTTGAGCGTGGTTCAGCCTCCGGCTGCTCAGGAAGAAGACGCGCTCGAAAGCACGATAATGATAACTCCGGAAGAAGCAGCTGTAATGGCTGCTCAATCCAAAGCAAAAGCTGAACCGGCCGAAGATCATAACCCGCTTTTTCACGAGATACCGGCCCCTGCGATATTAACTTCAACAGCAGACACCAGCGGAAGTATCGATATAAAATCCACTTCGGATTATGAACTGAGGGATGCGTTAGCAGCTCCAGTCGAGCCGACAGTCAGGGCTTCAGAAGGAGATCAGTTAATTCGCGAAACACCGCCTGTGGCAATGGCGGAGAGAATAGCCGAATCAGTGCAAAACGATGAATCTCTCGGACAAATAATTTCTGGCGAACCTCGGATTTCACAGGATCACTCAGTCAAAGAAGTATCCACAGAAGCCGATGATGTCGAACTATTGCCAGAAGTTGAGGCGTCGATTTTTGAAGTTGAGACTGAACCTGAAAAGTTGGTTTCTGTGGAAATTGAAAGTACCCAGTCGGAGCTCCAGGCCGATGCGGAATCCGCTATGATCGCGATGCCCGTTGAGGAGTTGCCGGAACATGATCCATACGGCGGGCCTGCAATTTTCGATTCGGTTCAGATCATTGACAGCAGGGTCGCATTCTCTGAATCGGTAACCAAAACACCCGGTGCTGATAACCAATATATTCCTCCAACAGAACCCGCCGATGATATAAAACCTCCATCGAGCCATGTTGTCGAAAAGGGCGAGACCGCGCAAGAGATCGGTTTTGGCGACACCGATGGAAAGAAATCTGCAAAACTGAAACCTTTGTCCGAAGGGACGGTGCTTAACGGACGATACGAGATCGTGAGGAAGATCGGCGGCGGCGGCATGGGCGCGGTTTATCTTGCCAGCGATAATAATCTTGGAGGAGTTCTACGCGCCGTTAAGGAGATGGTTCAGGCTCATATCGAGGAAGAACAGCAGGACAAGGCGATAAACGACTTCAAACGCGAGTCGATGATACTATCAACGCTCGACCATCCGTCGATCCCAACAATCTACGACTATTTCTACGACGATAAAGAAAGCCGGTTCTATCTCGTCATGAAATACATCTCCGGCGGTGATCTGTCTTCCCGTCTTCGCTCGGCGCCGGAAGGAAAACTGGATGAGCGAACCGTGACAGAATGGGCAATACAAATATCTGACGTGCTGGATTATCTTCATAATCAACCATCGACAATAGTTTATCGCGACCTCAAACCCTCGAATATCATGATCGACGGAAATTCCGGAAGAGTGATGCTCGTGGATTTCGGAATTGCCCGATCTATCAGCCAGAAAGAAGAAAAGGGTGTCACGGCAGTCGGAACAATGGGCTATGCGCCGCCGGAGCTTTTCAGCGGTAACGTGGAACCCAGGTCGGACATTTACAGCCTTGGTTCGACAATGTTTCATTTGCTGACCGGGGCCGACCCGCAAAGCAACCCGCTTTTAATCTTTGATTTCCAAAAGAATCCTCGGCCGCGTCAGATTAATCCACAGCTGACAGATCAGATCGAACATATTCTGATGCGATCGGTGGAATACAGTTCCGACGCACGATATTCAACCGCTGGCGAAATGCGTGCCGTACTTAAAGAACACCTTCAAAGCTTGGCGACCGGCAGCGTTTCATATGGGGTCAGCGAGGTTCCGGTATCCGTGAGCCTGGCAAATCAGCATGTATTTTGCGGATTCTGCGGACAGCGTATCGTCGCAACCGATCTATTTTGCGCCTTTTGCGGTGCCAAGCAGCCGCTAGCCCAGCAGGGCGTTCATTCAGAGATCTATTCACATTCGACGCCAACCGCCCGTTTGGTCATTGAAGGTACAAATGAGCTGACTGCTCCGGCATACGCTCTACAGAAAGATGAGAATCTGGTTGGCAGACGCGACCCGATGTCCAACATCTTTCCGGAGGTAGACCTCTCTAAGTATGATCCGCAGACAAAGATCTCGCGGCGGCACGCAAGAATATGGCGAGACGGCGGTAATTTTCTTGTTGAGGACCTGGGTTCGTCGAACGGAACGATATTGGCGTCCAGGGTGCAGGACGCGTTTAGGCTGCCTCCGCACACACCGCACATGCTAGCTAATGGCGATAAGATAAAGGTCGGCGATACAACGCTGCAGTTTGTGGTCGGGTAGCGTTCGTTTTCAATAATTATGACGGCTCATGTCCGGTCCGACCGAGTAACTTCAACTAAGATAAGCGAAACCATCGTTGGTTTTTCTCCACGCGATGTTAGGGCTCCATTTGCTCTGAGGTGCGGCGCGGTGATAGTCGATTACATGGTAATTGTCGCGATTCCCGTTGCTTTTATCCTGCTAAGCAGGTTTATGGGTAACGACGGGGCGGGGCTTTTGAACAGTTCATTGAATGATTTTGGATGGCTTGCGGCGGTTCTCGTGGCTACGGTAGATCTTTTTATACTGCCGATGATCAACGGACAATCGTTAGGAAAAATGGCAACCGGCGTTAGAATTGTCGGCCTTGACGGCGAACAACCGCGATTGAGATCGATTGTCATTCGTCAGATTCTCGGCCCGATTTTGACATTCTTTACACTTGGATTCAATTTCATATTCGCAGGTTTCAGCAGCTCCGGCAGGGGCCTGCATGATCTGATTGCGGGAACGGTTGTTATTTACGCGCAAAAGAGTCTAAAAGCCGAATAAGTTTTTATCAAATGGCACAGTTGATCTTCAAAAATACAGAACGCTCTGCGGAAACAGTTCCGCTTTTCCGTCTTCGCACTACGATCGGCCGTTCCGCTCGAAGCGATGTTTGCATTCCCGATGCCTTTGCGTCGCGTCTGCACGCGGAAGTAAGACAGGAAGGTGACATTTTCTGGCTACAGGATCTCGGCTCGGCCAACGGAACACGATTCAACGGGGTTCCCGTAAAAACTGCCGTCCCGATGTCATCGGGCGACGAAATTCAAATAGGCGAGACGGTTATCCTTTTCGATGATGATCGCGCCGGAGCGGCATCGCACTCGACACTGATTACCGAAAAAACCGATGCGCTCGATCCTTCACAAACAATTTCTTTTCAAAGCCGCAGAATTCCGACGACGGAGCTGTTAAAAGGGCAGTTCACCTCACGCACGGAATTGCTCGGTTTGATAAGCAAGGTCGGCGTTGCGCTTCTTTCTGCAAGCGGCCTACAGGAAACGCTAAATCAGGTTGCGTCATTGGTTTTCGAGGCCGTGCCCGCCGAACGCTGCGTGATAATGCTGCGCGACACGGCGGCAGATGGCGAAATGAAGATCATGGTCGCTCGTGTTCGCGGCCGTGACGAAACGCTTGAAGAAGTGCGAATTAGCCGTACCGTTATGGAAGAAGTTCTTCGTAATGGCAAATCGGTTTTGACGGCCGACGCGCAACAGGATCCGCGTTTTTCGAGTCAAACGATGGTTTTGCAGGGAATACGTTCCGTACTTGCCGTACCCTTGAGCGTCGATGAACGAAATATTTTCGGCCTGATCTACGCGGATTCCCCAACCTATGAAGCGACGTTTACCGAAGAGCACTTGAATATTCTAACAACACTGGCGTCGGTTGCGTCGATACGCGTCGAAAACGCTTCGCTAATGGAAGAGCGGTTTCAGCGCGAAAGAATGGAGAGGGAACTCGAGCTGGCAACCGAAATACAGCAGCGCTTTCAGCCGTCTGCACCGCCGCAGATGGATGGCTACGAATTTCAGGGCATATCTTTTTCCTGTTACGAGATCGGTGGAGATTATTACGATTTCGTTCCGAGGCATGATGGAAAAATGCTGATTGCCTTAGGCGATGTCTCCGGAAAGGGAACGGCTGCCGCACTTCTCATGTCGAGTCTGCACGCCGCAATTCACGCTCAGGTTTCCGCAAAAAGCGAGCTCGATGCTATTGTGAATTCCGTAAATCAGTACCTCGCTGATAACACACCTGCGAATCGTTTCGTCACCTTGTTTATCGGCGAACTCGACCCTACTACAGGGCTTTTGGCTTACATAAACGCCGGACACAACCCGCCTTTGATAGGTCACGTCGATGGAACAATATCTCAACTCGGTTCCGGTGGACTTCCTTTGGGAATACTTCCCGGAGCCGACTACGCGATGGGGCAGGTAACGCTAAAAAGCGGCGAGTCGCTGGTGGTCTATTCTGATGGAGTTTCGGAGGCAGTAAATCCAAGCGACGAGGAGTTTGGCATTGAAAGGCTGTCAGCGGTTATTCAGAAAAATCTTGCCGGTTCGGCATCGGGTCTTAGGGACAAGGTGGAATCCGCATTGTCGGAATTCACGAAAACGGCTCCGGCAAACGACGACATCACCCTCCTCATTGTCAAGCGGGGCTAAGCAAGAATCCAATTATCGTTTCCAGCTAAATTTCGGTACGCAAACGACTATTTTCTAGTAAAAGTTTAGTTTTGCCTGTGTTTAAACTTGTTGACCGTCCTACACCGATAAAGTATCATTAATCTTGGTGCTCTCCTGCGCCTTCCTTAGATGCTCCAAGCCAAAAAGAAAATCAGTCTGGTTTATTTCGTAATACTAACTCTGCTTCTAGTAGGGCTGGTTCCGCTTGTACTCACTGGCTATTTTCTCTCAAAGAGGAGCGCCGGTGAGTTGCGCGCTGTTGAGAATCGCTATCAAATTCAGCTCGTTCAGGAAAAAGCCCGCCAGATCGAAATGTTCGGTCAACGGCATACCGATCTTGTAAAGGGCCTCGCAAATGCGTTTGCTCTTTCAAACAATGCATCTGTTTTCTCTCTGCCGCAAACCGACCAGCAATTAAGCTCGACGCTTCGCGAAAATCCTGATGTTCTTGCTCTCTATGTAAAACCTGTCGAGGGTGAGTCGCTTGCACTTTACCGTCCGGGCAACATCGGCCGTGCCGAGATAGACAATGTATCCGCTGCCGTTTTTGAAAAACTTGGAAATCAGGAATTGTTGATCGGCGAACCGCAAATGATCGGCACCGCGAACGAGCCGGTAATGACAATGTCTTCACCTGTGAACGTTGACGGAACGCGTACGGCCACCGTTATCGCGATCGTCTCATTGCGGAGTATTGCCAGAAGTGTCGTCGGAATAGCTGCGACGGCGGAAAAAGATCTCTGGGTTTCCGGGCTTCCAATCATTTTCGTTGTCGATCAACAAGGCCGAGCCGTATTTCATCCCGACCCGTCGTTTGTAGCCGCTCAACGGCCATTGTCTCAATTAAAAATAGTGGATGAGTGGCAACAGGCAAATCAGCAGATTCAGTCAGGGCTTGTGCCATTCACGGCAGAGTTTGACGGCTCCTCGCACGACATGATCGGAGCTTACTCGTCCGTAAATATTGGAAAGGACGTGCGCTTTGGCGTCATTACAATGCAGGACGAAGCAAAGGCTCTGGCATCGGTTGGCGAAATGAGGACCCAGACGTGGTTGATCAGTTTGGCTTTTGCATTGCTTGCAATGCTCGTTGGTTCGCTCGCCGCCCGCAAACTTACGGCTCCGATCCTGACGCTTTCGACGGCTGCTCAAAAGATTGCGCTTGGCGATCTTTCAACTCGTGTAGAGACCGGCAACATGACAGAGATCGGGACGCTCGGCGAATCGTTCAACACGATGAGCGACAAGCTTGAGGAGCATATTGCAAACCTTGCAAACGCTGCGCGTGAGAATCGCGAACTGTTTGTCGGAACGGTCAAGGCACTTGCCGCCGCGATCGACGGAAAGGACAAATATACGCGCGGCCATTCGGAACGTGTCGCCCGCATATCCGTCGCGATAGGAAAGCAGATGGAGATGCCCGAAGACGAGCTTGAAACTCTTCGGATCAGCGCTTTGCTGCATGACGTAGGTAAGATCGCCATCGACGACAATATTCTGAAAAAACTGGCCGCTCTCACAAAGGAAGAGTTCGACATAATGAAGACCCATCCTGTACGCGGATACAAGATTATGTCGCAGATTCCTGCGATGAAAGAATTTCTTCCCGGAATGTACATGCATCACGAAATGGTCAACGGAATGGGTTATCCGCAGGGGTTACGCGACGAACAGATACCACTGCAGGCAAAGATAGTTTCCGTCGCCGACACATTCGACGCGATGACCATCGACCGTCCGTATCAAAAAGGAATGCTTCTGCCAGATGCTCTCGAACGAATAACTGAGATGGTCGGTACGAGATATGACGGAAAAGTAGTTCAGGCTCTGGTTCGCGGATGTAATGCAGGCGAAATAGGACAAGGGGTAGTACGTTTTTTGGTAAATAATCAAAAGGGTCCGGAGCAGGCGGAAATAGAGCCGAATGCTACCGCGGGCATCGTTGCAACCCCAAGCGAGGGTGATGAACTTCTCGATATTCCACTTACTCCCCCGCAAGCGTATGAACGAACAAACTCTCCAGGAAAAATGGCAGGTTGAGGTCGGCGGGCAAATTTACGAAGCCGCATTCGGCGAACTAAGCGATTGGATCTTCGAAGGTTCCTTGTTGCCCGAAGATAAAGTACGAAAGGGAAATCTTCGCTGGATTGAGGCTCGCAGAGTTCCGTACCTTATTCCTTTCTTCAATGCCAAGGCGCAAGGGCTGCCAAATCCCGTCGTCGTAAATACGATCGTTGCCGAGGCTCCTGTTCAGCAGATACAACCGCTTTCGCCTCCGATAATCGCCGAGCACGTTGAGCCTCAGACGGCACCAACCGTTCCGAAAGTTTCCATTCCGACTCAGCAATTTACAAAACCCGCCGGAGTAAATCATGCTGCGGCCGATCCTAACTTTTGCGTCGTTCACCGGGATATTCCGTCGGCGCTTGTTTGCCGGGCATGCAATACGGCCTATTGCAAAGCGTGTCCAAGATCATATGGCGGTTCTGTAAAGATCTGTCCTGCTTGCGGCGATATGTGCCATCCAACCGGTGAAGTAGCTAAGACCCGACAGTCGGAAATAAATCGTTCCGCAGCGTTGGCAGAGGGCTTTGGCATAGCTGATTTTTTCAGTGCGTTGGCTCATCCGTTCAAGTTCAAAATAAGTCTGTTTTTGGGCGCCGTGATGTTCATGATCTTTACGCTCGGACAGTCGGTTTCTGCGATAGGCGGAATCTTCATGATGGCTTCCGCGATAATTTGCTTTATGCTGGCAAACATGCTGACCTTTGGCGTATTGGCAAACACGGTCGAGAACTTTTCGCAAGGACGTACGGATGTAAATTTCATGCCGGATTACGAGAATTTTGAACTTTGGGGTGATGTTATACATCCGTTTTTCCTAAGCATAGGGGTATATATTGTTTCTTTCGGACCGTTCTTTCTGACAATGATTATCGGTGCCTATCTGGTTTTAAGCTCGATGCAGTCACAGATGCAAACGTATCAGTCCCAGGTTGAAAAAGTACCAGGAACACACTATTACGACGCTAAACGCACGATGGAGCAATCTGAAGACGTTAAGGCACTGCTTGGCGAGATCAGTAATTCGCAGAGAAAGCGCGTAGACCAGCAGACCCAGAATGCCGACGGAGACACCAGCGTCGTGGTGGACGAAGAAGCTCGGGAGCAAGAAGAATTGTGGGCCGCGGTTCAGGAATCGAGAAAGGTGCAGCTCGAATCGACCTTCGGCAAGACGCCGGAAACGCAGGAGAAGGAATTCAACGCTTTCGTAAAGGAGTTTCTAAGCCTGGCCGCGCCGCTTGTTGTGATAGGGGCGATCTTCTTTCTCTGGGGTGCGTTTTACATTTCGGCGGCCTGCGCTGTTGCAGGTTACACGCGTTCATTCATGGCGACAATAAATCCTCTGGTCGGGCTGGATACGATAAAACGGCTCGGTTTGAGCTATGTCAAGATACTTCTCATGGGTCTTGTACTGGTAATTCTTTCCGGACTGGTCAGCGGATTCTTTGCATTGATTTTCTCTCCGCTCGATCTTCCTGGAATGGGCAATTTGCCTACAAAAGCCGTCGGCGCGCTGTTCGGATTCTACCTATCCGTCGTCTTTTCCTGCATTCTGGGTTACGCCTTGTTCAAAAACTCCGACAAGCTGCAATTGCTAAGATAGCATCGGCTAATCCCGGGCTTTACGAGATCGCACGTTGTTCGGCGTGCGATCTTTTTTTATAATCAAGAGTTTGTAATTGCGATGCGGTTTTATCTTTATGGCAATATTTTGGCGCAGAAACAAGGAAGACAAATTTTCTACATCGGTTCTCGGTCTTGATAAATCCATCGAGGAACTGAAAAAACAGGAAGAAGCGGTAGAACGCGAGATCGGCGTGCGATTTACGAAAGCGATCGCTAAAACGCGCGATTCGATAAATACAAAGCTCGATACGATATTCGACGGCCGCAAACAGATAGACGAAAATTTGCTTGATGAGCTTGAGGAAATGCTGATCTCGACCGACATCGGGGTTCAGACTACGATGCAGGTTCTCGAAGCTATTCGAAAAGGAGTTTCGCGTCAGGAGATAAACGACATCAACGCCCTAAAAAAGGTGATGAAAAACGAATTACTCGACACATTACAACATTCCAATGAAGCGGGCGTTGCCTCGGAGACCGTGATTGCCGATTCGATCCGCCCTTATGTACTGATGGTTGTCGGCGTGAACGGAGTCGGCAAAACAACGACTATTGGCAAGCTTGCGCAGCGGATTAAAAATGAGGGTAATGATGTTCTGATCTGCGCCGCCGACACGTTTCGGGCCGCCGCGTCGGACCAGTTGGAGATCTGGGCGGGTCGTGCAGGCGTGCCCGTCGTCCAGCAAAAGCAGGGAACCGATCCTGCGGCGGTCTTGTTTGACGCTCTGCAATCGGCTAAGTCGCGAAATTCCGACGTGCTTATCGTCGATACCGCTGGGCGACTGCATAACAAATCGAACTTGATGGCGGAACTTGAAAAAATGAAACGCATTGCAGGCCGCGAGGTCGAAGGAGCTCCACACGAGGTTCTCCTAGTCATCGACGCCGTAACCGGCCAAAACGGCCTCGAACAGGCACGGCAGTTCATGAGAGTAGCCAACGTAACCGGAATCGTCCTGACAAAACTCGACGGAACCGCAAAAGGCGGCATCGCTGTCGCAATTTCAAAAGAGCTGAATCTGCCAATTCGCTATGCGGGCATAGGCGAACAGGTCGATGATCTAATGGTCTTTGATGCAGAGAGTTATGTGAACGGATTGTTTAATTGAACAAAGAAAGTTACGGACAAAAGTGTTAAGTACTATCTAAAACCTGTTGTGCAAAAGTGCCATTGTCTAAATCACTAACAGATATTTTCGAACTCCAAATGAGCCGCAAAGCGCTTGAACTCGCATCTCGGGGTTTTGGCTTGGTGTCACCTAATCCGCTCGTCGGATGCGTTATTGTGTCCGAATCCGGCGAGATAGTCGGCGAAGGCACTTATATTAAGGACGCCGTGAATCACGCCGAGGTGATCGCGCTCGAAAAGGCCGGTGAACGTGCGAGAGGTGGGACGGCGTATGTTTCACTGGAGCCTCACGATCATCATGGCAAGACGCCGCCGTGTACAGAAGCTCTAATAAGTGCCGGCATTAAGCTTGTCGTTTGCCCTATCGAGGATCCAAATCCGCTTGTTTCAGGAAAAGGGTTTGAGCGGCTGCGAAATGCAGGAATTGAGGTAGTTACGGGGATTATTGCAGACGAGGCCTCGCGGCTGAACGAAAAATTTATCTGCTGGCACAAAAAACAGCGGCCATTCGTTCACCTGAAACTGGCTATGTCGCTTGATGGGCGCATTTCCCTCAACAAAAGCGTCTCGACCGCTTTATCAGCCGATGAAGCCCGGTATCGCGTGCAGGAAATTCGCCATGAGCATGATGCTATTTTAGTCGGGGCGAACACGGCTGTCATTGATAACCCAAGTCTGACGGACCGGAGCGGAAAGCCCCGCCGCCGACCATTGGTCAGAGTTGTCCTCGACAACCGCTTGCGGCTGCCCGTTGACTCGATTCTTGCGGGCACGACCGATTCCGTCCCGACACTCGTTTTTTCAAGCTGCATTGACCCTGATTTAACACTGCCGCTAGCCGAAGTTGGGGTTGAAGTTATCCCAGTCGAGAAAGGCTCGCGTAATCTGCCCGCGGTCCTTGAAGAATTGAAACGACGCGAAATACAAAGCGTTCTTGTCGAAGGTGGTACCGGAGTCGCCGGTGCTTTTGTAGATGCCAGACTCGTCGATAAGGTTACGTTTATAGTCTCGCCATTAATTATCGGCGGACACGATGCACCTGTTGCGATCGGCGGTAAAGGATCTCTCGATATTTCAAGCGCACTGAAATTGCGAGACATCGAAATTCTTCGACACGGAGACGATTTTGAGATAACCGGCTATCCCAAATAAAAAAAGCGGCTGACTGAATGCTAAGCAGAGATGGGAAGCGTAAGAAATCGGGTCTTGTTTTAATTTTCGTATTCTCCGTGTTTTTCTGCGTGTTCCGTGGTTTTGCCTGAAAGCCTTAACCACGAAAAATACAGAACAAAAAACGTTTTAATCGACGTTTCAGACAACCTCTTTCTTTTGTAATGTACAGAACCATCTAGCCCGGCTGCATAAAGCCAAGATTTGTCGTTGTGAAATTCTGGAGATTCGGAAAAACGTAGTTGATGTCCTGCGGTTCGAGACCGAACCAGGTTGCCAGCGTTGACGCATACTGTTCGACCGAGGACGTTGGAATCCAGCGCCCGCGTGCATTGCCGCTATCGGCGTCGTCCGGACCGTTTTGAACCAACGTCGGAAACGGTGTTCCGTTCGAAGTGTTGTTTCCAAAGAAATCTCCGCCGAGCACGCTGTCGCCAATCACAAAAGAATGGTTCGCCCACGCGTGATCGCTGCCGACATTGCCGCCGGACGACGCCGGATTGAAAGTACGGTTGAAGTCAGAGAGCGTGAATTGCGTTACCTTGTTGCCCAAGCCTTGTACTGTCATTTCGTCGTAAAACGCCCGCGATGCCTGACTAAACCGTCCAAGCAGATTGTTTTGAACACCAAGCTGGCCCGAATGAGTATCGAATCCATCGAGCGTGCAGAAAAATATCTGTCGATTCAAGCCAAGCGTTCCGCGTGCTTTTATCAGGCGGGCGATCTGTTTGAGCTGATTCCCGATATCCGTGTTAGGAAACGTAACCGTTACCTCAGCATTCTGGTTAAGCGACAGGCTTATGCGGATCGCCTCGCGGTGAATTTCGTTAGATGCTCGTACGATGTCGTGTGTCTGGTCCATATCCAGCGCTCCTGACAAGGCCGCTAAACGTGCATTGGAAACTGGCGTGTTGTTGTACCCGGTCAGAGACAGTGCGTTTCCAAGCGGAGCGGGAGCCGGGCCGATCGACATCGGCTGTGTTGTTTCGCCTACGGTAAAAAGGCGAGCGCCGTTTATCGAGCTGATCGTTGGAATAAGTCTGTTCGGGTTGGCCGGAATAGTCATTCGGTCGGAAATGCGGCCACCCCACCCCGAAAGCACGACCATGTCCGCCCGAGCGTTTTGATGCTGGTTAGTCTGATCGGTGTGTGAAAACAACTGCCGCGGCCTCGGTGCTCCTGCTTGATACTGCGCGCGCGTAAGCGGCTGCACAAGTGTCCCGACATTGGTTACAACCGCCATTTTCTGCGTGGCCCAAAGCGGATGAAGGCCGGGGTTAATGCCGCCCGTAATAGTTCCAAAAGCAGGATGTAGCCCGTAGTTTAGTCCGCCTATGCGCGGAACCGGAATAGGAAGCAGAGTTGACTGAGCGAGAGCAAGACCCTGTGTCGAACGGGCTGCAATGTAAGCGGCATAGTTGCTCACGTTGGCATCGTTGTGGTTTGGAATCACGGTATTGTTGCCGTCGTTGCCGCCGGAAAAAAAGATACAGACAAGAGCCCTGTAATCGCTCGGCACTGCTTTTTCGTCTGCTTCTTTCTTTTGGGCAAGAGTGTTCAGTAAGCCGAAATAATCAGCCTGTGCCGCCAGACCCGCCATTGTAAGGCCGCAACTTGATTTGATCAGAAATTCTCTTCTCGATTTATTCATTGTGGTTACCTCTGGATCTGGTAGTGTGACGATGCCGCGATCAAATATACCGCCGTTTTTACCCTGTAAAGCGGATTTGTAGCTGGAACAGCCTGCACCGCCGTCAAGATCGAATTCCGCTGTGCTTCGAGCATTGCTCCATGCATCATTTTGTTATTGAGCACGTCCAGCAAGGCGTTCCCGGTCGGGTCGGACTCCGCAAAGGGAAGCACCTCGCTGTAAGTGAGTGATGTTCCGCGAAGAGAATCGGTGGCGTTTGCCGTGATTCCTTCGAAGATCAGCGTATGAAGCAGGTTTGTCCGACCGACAGAGAAACCCGTGTTCAGAATTTCAAACTCCGGCGCGTTTACAGTAGTGCCGGGAACGACGAAATCCGGCGAGAAATAATTGAAAACAGTTGGAGAGTTAAAAGGGTTCTGTCCCAACTTCGTCACGTGGCTGGCAAGGGCTCCGTCGCTTAAGCTTTCACCTGAAAAATCACGGGCCGGAAAGATTCGCGTCAGGTTTGAGATCAATTGTACGGGTTCGCGTAGCTTGCCGTATCTCGGTGCCGTCTTAATGTTTCCACGTGCTTCGGGATCGAGCAATATGGCTCGTATAACCGACCTCATATCGCCGCGTACACCTTGTCCATTATCGTTAAAGGCTGCTGAAACCCGTCCGACATAAGCCGGCGACGGATCGCTCGTGACCAGATGTTGAATTAGCAACCGGCCAATATACGGTCCGACATTCGGATGGTAGAAGATATTATCAAGTGACCTATTGAGGGACGTTTCGGCGTAGGCACGTGTCGCTTCCGGCGTTGTGCAGTCGGTGCAGGCAGCGATCTCCGTGTTGACCGCGTTCGGGTAATTCATTAACGTCTTTGCGGTCAGATCGTGATTAGCCGGATTGACGGTCATGGGATCCTTATAATTTAGAATGCCCGGCAGAGCATTCGGACAGCCGACGTTGCAATAGGTCCAGCCTGTGAAAACCTTTGAAAGGTTATTTATTGTCTGTTGATCGTAGGTCGGAATCGGCTGGCCCTGATTGTCCAGCCTGAGCGTGCCGTCCTGGTTCAACATGAACAGGCCGATCGAAAACAATTGCAGTATCTCACGAGGAAAATTTTCGTTCGGATTGGTCCTCGTGCTGCGTACCATATCCAGATAGTGCCCCATGGTCGGGCTTAACGTTCCCTCCTGCAATAGTGTCCGGTAATTCCCGAATGCGTTGTCAGAAAGGATTTTGTTGTAAGCGATTTGATGGCTTGCCTGGGTGACAGTATTACCCGAAGTTACCCAAATTTGGCTTAATGCCCAGGCCACGCGGTGGCGAAGTTGGCTGTTGCCATACATTGCCTCGTTAAAGAACCATTTCTGAAGCGGAATCATCGTGTAGCGGTCGCGATAACAGGTCGGATTCGTATTCAAAGCACAATCTGCCGGCGGTATCGTGGGCATTTGCGGCGGATTCGGGTAAGGATAAGTTGGATACGGCATCTCTAACTGCTCGGCCAGCCACGTCCGAAGGCCTATGCGGCGAATGCGGTTATCCAGTTCCGAAGTGGGACCGAAGGTTGCTTGTTCCAAAAATCTAATTCTGTCTCCCGACCAGCGGTATCCGACATATTCGTTAGTCGGCACTTCCTTCATAGTGCTTAGAACTTTTAAGTCTGAGGGAATCTCGATTCCGTTTCCGGCGCTGCCGAGACCGATGCGAAGAATATTGCTCAATAGGCCTCGCCAGGTCACGTAAATCAGCGAATCGCCATCGGCAAGAGGTTGTCCGCGATAACCGTTAGGATCGAACAGCCGAATCTTTATCGCATGTGAAGATTTATCTGCCGGGGTTAAATCTACGGTCTGCAGTTCGAAGGTCTTTCCGCTACGCTGACGCAAATACACGCGAACCGAGTTTGCCTCTTCGTCCTGCATCAGATCAAGATTTCTGACGAAGATACTGATCTCAGTGTTTCGCGACGGCACGAAGACCTGATTTCCGAATGTCGGTATCCGTCCACGCACCGATCGCGACCTTACAGCCAGGACACGGCTCGAATCGGTGCCGCTAAGCAGCACAGGAACCGGCGAATCAGGATTCGGATCTTCCTGAGCCGAAAACGTGATTGCAGACAAAAAAATCAAGGCAAGAAAAAAGGGAAGTCTTCGCAGGTCTGTTCGCATATGGATACTCCACGAAATACAACTGTTGACTGGTTAAGGATGAAGCGCGAGCTTCGGGAAAAAACAATTACAAAATTTATAGATCAATTTTATGGAAAATACAAGCATTTATCGTGCATCTTTCGGCACTTTTATTACTTTTAACAGGCGAGTACACTTCAAATCTGATGAAGAATGTACCGCGCTCAAAACCTTTCGCCAAGAAGTCACTTGGCCAAAATTTTTTGGTCGATGCACCTGTCGTCAACCGAATCGTTTCAATTCTTGATCTATCGCCCGAGGACTTGGTTATCGAGATCGGTCCAGGACGCGGCGCGCTTACGGGGCAAATTCTTAAAACAGGTGCCCATTTAACCGCAATTGAGCTTGACCGTGATTTGATCTCACTGCTTGAATCTCAGTTCTCATCGTCCGAAAATTTCTCGGTTATCGAGGCAGATATATTAGATGTCGATTTCAGTAATCTCCTGAGATCAAATATCGAAGATCAAAGATCCGCAAAGATCGTCGCGAATCTCCCTTACTACATTTCCACGGCTATTCTGAAAAAATTGGCAGATCAACGCGAGCACTTCTCGAAGTTAATACTCATGTTTCAGCGTGAAGTGGTTGAACGTATCGCGGCAAAACCGGGAAGTTCGACACGAGGCTATCTTACGGTGTTGGTCGAGTCGGCTTTTGAGTTCGAAAAGCTGTTTGAGGTATCGCCAACAGCCTTTCGCCCTGCACCAAAAGTTTGGAGTTCGGTCGTCCGGTTGACGCCTAAGGCTCCGGAAATCAAAGATTACGATTCCTTTCTAGTTCTTATCGGCTCTGCTTTTGAGCAAAAACGAAAAACGATTATCAATAACCTGAAGGGCAAATACCCAAATGCGTTAAACGCCTTGAATTCTTCCGGCATTTCCGCCAATCGCCGTGCCGAAACTTTAACGCTGGCTGAATGGATCATGCTTCATAATGCATTGCGTACAAATTGAGGCATGACGCTGTGTTATACTGGATGTTTGAGAGGCGTTAAGTCTAAAAGGATCAATAATAAGTGAATAAGATTGAAATAGTGCCGCTTGGCGGGATCGGTGAATTCGGAATGAATTGCATGGGAATCCGCTACGGCGACGAGATGATAATCGTTGACGCCGGTATGGGCTTCCCCGAAGAAACGCCTTATGGAGTCGATATTTCGATCCCGAACTTTGATTTTCTTGAAGAATATCGAGATGATCTTACCGCTCTTATTCTGACCCACGGCCACGAGGACCACATCGGTGCGCTTTCTTACATTCTCAAAAAATTCAATCTGCCGGTTTATGCATCGCGTTTTACGCTCGCTCTGGCCGAAAAGCGGCTTGAAGAGTTTGAAATGCTTGACGAGGTTTTACTTCACCGTGTAAAGGCGAATGACATTATAGAGATCGGTAACTTCAAAATAGAATTTATCCACGCATCGCATTCATTGGTCGATTGCTTTTCACTTGCGATCACAACGCCGATCGGAACCGTGATCCATACGGGCGATTACAAGATAGACGACACTCCCGTGATCGGTAAACCCTACGATCTTAAAACTCTAGGGCGATACGGTGACGAAGGTGTTTTGGCGTTGTTGGCCGATTCTACAAATGCAACCGTTCCGGGACGAACACCTTCGGAACAAGCAGTCATTCCTGCCTTTCGAGAGATTTTTGAAGAAACGCCCGGGCGGCTATTCGTCGCCACTTTCTCCTCGTCCATTCACCGCTTGCAGATAATTTTCGATCTAGCTCACGAATACGGGCGAAAGGTCTGCGTGCTTGGGCGCTCGATGCAGAAGAATGTCGAGATCGCCGAGGAACAAGGGCTTTTGAAGATAGGGTACGCAACGAAGATCGACCTCGGCGACGCGAGAGCCTGCGATGACGATGAAATATGCTATCTCGTCACCGGTTCTCAGGGTGAAAACCGAGCCGCTCTCTGGAACATTGCCACCTCGACATACAAGGGAATGGAGATCGAAAAAGGCGATACCGTTGTCCTGTCGGCCCGCATTATTCCCGGTAACGAAAAAAATATCAGCCGTCTGATCGGACATCTCTATAACCGCGGCGCAAATATCATCGAAGAAAAGCGACGACTCGTTCACGTTTCGGGCCACGCGTCGCAGGAAGATATCAAGATAATGGTCGAAACCGCGCGGCCGAAATATCTGGTGCCGATCCATGGTGAATACCGTATGTTGTTTAGACACAAGGAATACGTCAAAAACCACATTCCCGGCTACACGGACGACAACATCGTTTTGATCGAAAACGGCGATTTGCTTGAGATAGACGAATTCGGCGCCCGCGTCGTCGCAAAACACGAACTTTACAAAACATTCATCGACGAAGAATCCAGCGGGGAAATCGAATACGACATCGTCCGCGAACGCAAGAAACTGGCCTACGGTGGTGCGATCTCACTCGTCGTCACGGTCGATAAAGCAACGCACCAGCTCTCCGGAGATCCGCAAATTACACTAAGCGGCGTCGCCGGACTCAATCCCACTAACGGCTTCGCCGCAAACGCCCGCCAAACCGTCATCGACGCCGTCTGCGAAATGAAACGCGACCAGATCGCCGATAAAACTGTCTTTAAGGAAAATCTACGCATTCATCTCAAGCGATTCGTCCAAAAGCATCTGGGTACAAAGCCTGTGATTGTGACGACGATAGTCGAAGTCTAGCCTCGTATCAACGGGTCCGCGAGAGGAACTGGAGAAAACGATGAGAAACTCGCTTTGCGTACGTCCGGTTGAACGCATGGTTGGGCGTCACAAGCGTTATTTTTCTTTGCTTTCTATCGGCACTGCATCCAACGGGGATTCAAAGGCAATGAAGAGGACACATGGGACAGAGCTTGCGCAGAAGCCCTTGTGTGGTCGTTTGGCGGGACCGTACGCATAAGTCCCCGGCTTGAGAACCACCTTTTTCTGACCGTCGTAGGTGACATGAAGCTCTCCTGCTACCAACACCAGTCTCTCTGCCGATGTGTGCCAATGGAGCGGGATGATCGACTTTGCCGGGACTTTAAAAAACACGTCGACGTTGTCTTTCGCAGGGTCGCCGTGAAGAACGGCGATGCCACATTCTTTAGGCAAGAATGGCGGGCAGGCCCCCCACTTAAGCTTCGGATCACTGGCGGTCTGCGTTACTGCCTGCTCTTGAGTAGGCGTTTGTGCGTAAGCGAACGAGCCGACCAGTCCCGGCAAGAACAACAACGAAAAACTCAATGCAGCCTGCATTGAGCGGCCGATCAGATTTTGCTGAAACATAGTGATTTCTCCTTTTTGGTTGACAGTGTTGCACAACAGGATTGCCGCCCAACGGTTGAGTTGAGCGGCGGCGCGCGCGCGCGCGCG
>JBQTJB010000334.1:0-18615 GCA_052387555.1 Blastocatellia bacterium
CCCCTTGCCAAATTTACAAATGAATAATATTCAATCCTGAAAATAATGTCAATATTGGTACGGGTTGATATTCGTATGCAGAATATCGTAAATTTGTCTCTCAAAACCTAGCGACTAAACAACTTTATGCTTACACTTCTGGCGGTCACATTTCTTGCCTGGCTCGTCTTCGGCTATTTTGCATACGGCAGATGGATTTCGCGACAATTCAGGCTTGACGACGGACGTGAAACACCAGCAGTCGCCGTAAACGACGGTGAGGATTTCGTGCCGGCAAGGCCGTTTTATTTGTTCGGCCAGCATTTTTCGGCGATTGCGGCCGCCGGGCCGATTGCCGGGCCGATCATTGCGTGCGTTACGTTCGGGTGGCTTCCCTGCCTGCTATGGATCGCTTTGGGTGTAGTGCTGATCGGTGCAGTGCATGATTTTTCGGCACTGGCTTCATCCGTTCGCCACGGAGCACAGAGCATTGCCGAGATCACAAAGGAAAAGCTCGGAACCGGTGCGGGCCGGGCAATGATGGCTTTTATCTGGATCGCGCTAATTTATGTGATCGTTGCATTCACGGATATAACGGCTGGCACTTTTGTTTCGGGCGACGATGCTTTGGCCGGTGAGACACGCTTCAATCCCGGCGGAGCGGTCGCCTTTGCAAGTGTCGCTTATCTGGGGCTTTCGATCATTCTTGGGATTGTTCAGCGCTTCCTAAAGCCGCCGCTTTGGCTGGTGACGATTATTTTTGTTCCGGCGACATTCTTCCTTTCTTATCTCGGCACGCATTTTTCATACGTTTTCAGTTTCGGCCATTTGAGCTGGTCGGTGATGATACTGATCTACTGCGTTGTCGCCTCGCTGGTACCGGTTTGGGCGTTGCTGCAGCCGCGTGGTTACCTTGGCGGTTTCGTGCTTTACACGGCAATTGCGGTCGGCGTTATCGGCATTTTTTTCGGCGGTTACTCCATTCAGCAGCCGGCGTTCAAATCATTCGATGTAGGCGGCATGACCGGAATGCTGTTTCCGTTTCTTTTCGTGACTATCGCCTGCGGAGCGTGTTCGGGCTTTCACGGACTGGTCTGTTCCGGAACAACTTCAAAACAGATCGAGAAAGAATCGCACGTGCGGCCGGTCGGTTATGGCGCGATGCTGGCCGAAGGCTTCGTTGCGTTCATTGCGTTGGTTACGGTGATGGTCGCCGCGAGCGATATGCTCGTCGGGCCGGACGGGAAAAATCTTTCTGCCGGCAAGATCTATGGCAACGGCATCGGTAATTTTCTGACGTTGGTTATCGGCAAGGACAATCTGCAATTTGCGATCACATTCGGCGCGATGGCGTTCTCCACTTTTGTTTTCGATACTCTCGACGTGTCGATGCGGCTAGGCCGCTATATCGTTCAGGAGCTTTGCGGCATTCCCGGACGTGTCGGGGCGATCGTCGGGACGCTCGGCACGGTGGCGATCCCGTTAGTGCTTATCTTCTTCGCAAAACCCGGCTCTTACCTCGATTTTTGGACGCTGTTCGGAGCGTCGAACCAAATGCTTGCCGCTTTGACCCTGCTTTCGATCACCGTCTGGCTTTATCAAGCCCGTAAACGAATCGCGTTCACGCTGCTGCCGATGCTGTTCGTGCTCGTGATAACGCTGTGGGCGCTTGGGACAATGGTTTGGGGGAATTTGTCGAACTCGACCGGATTCGACATCAAGCTCGTCAACGGAATTGCTTCGCTGGCATTGATATGCCTTGCGATCTACCTGGTGATCACGGCTTTGCTGAAGCTGCGAAAGGAAAGGCCCGAACTAAGAGAGGCGGCGGATGCTATTTAACCGGAATCTTATCGAGAGTGCGGGTCGTGTTTTCGATCACGCTAGCGGGCTCGCGAAACTCTTCGAGTTGTGCGGTCGACAGCGGTTCAAGCTGCCGACGCTGGATCGATTCGTGCGATTCTGACCTGTCCTTGAGTCTTGCGTCGATCAGCTTTGGCACTTGAGACAATAATGTGTAGCAGATGCCGAATACGGCGGCCAGGTAGGCGATCGCGATAAACACGACGAACTTCGGCTCGACGTTATTGCCCAAAAGCACGGCAACAAGGCCGACCAAAATTCCAAGCCCGAACATCACGACCAGAAAAAGAGTCGTCAAAATATTGTCGAGCATTTTGCCCGGCGTGCCGTCTTTGTCGATCTCGGCCGCCTTGGACAAACGCTCGCCGCAGCCGTTGCAGTATTTGAGCTTTTGATTTACTGTCTTTCCGCAGTTTGGGCAGTACATTAGTTATTTTCTCAAGACCTGAATTTCGTCCAGCGTCCGGGTCGCATGCTCCGTAATGCTGATCGGACGCCCGCCGTTTTCGATTAGCTGCGCCGTCGTGACCGGTTTCAGATAAGCGGGCTGCGGCATGTTCGAAGAGACGGCTTCCTTTGTCGCGGGAGCATTCTTCGACAATGCCGAGATCTGCTGCATTATGAGCGCACAAATACCGAACAACGCCGCGAAATAAAAGAACGCGATGCGCGCCAAAGAACTCTGCGTAACACCGTTGTTCACCAGTATCAAAATGACGAGAACGAAGCCGATAATACCGAAGCCGCAAATCGCGCCGAGTACCTGAGACAGCGTCGTCGCAACCTTATTGGCTTCTCCGTCGTCACGCTTAACGCGTTTGCCGCAGCGGTTGCAGTAGATCAATTCGGACTGAAATCGGGTGCCGCAACTGGAACAATACATAATCGCTCCGCTCGTCAAAGATTAGGATTTGATCGGGCCTATTTTTTCCTCGAGCCAATTGGTAAGGTCGTCGACCGATTCTATATGGACGGGCTTGCCTTTCCATGCTTTTATCGCAAAGGTGATCAGCAATATTGTAGTAACGATCGTGAAAATAATGCTGCCTACCTCGGCAAGATCGGTGACGTTCTCGACGATCCCAAGAATTGTAGTAACGATCAGGATGCCTACATGTGCCGCCAAACCCTGTGCGGCATGGAAACGCACCTTTGCTTCTTCCTTTGGAATAACCAGCAGTTGGATCAGGCCGGCTACCAAACCTATCGAAAACGGCAGATACGGCAAGCCAATCAACCATTTTTCCGGGACGCCGGTCTTGGCCACCTTGCGGTCGCCGGCGCGGTTCATATCGGCCAGCGTGGCCGGCTGATAAACCGCCGGTGCCTGCTGGCCGCCGTGAAACGCATAAGCGCCGAACTGAGCGTTATTGAACCGTCTGGTCTCGTCTTCGGTTACGCTGGACGGAGCACTCGGAAACTCGGCAGTACGGTACGGCGTCTCCTGCGGAGCGGTGTAGCTCTTGGCCGGTGCGGTCTGTATAGCCGCTTTTGCCTTTTCCGGAAATTCCGGGTCTAGCGGATTTGTATCGAATTTTTTCGGCATCGTCGAACGCTATATTACGATACTTGGGGCAGTTTAGTTCATTAAATTATGCCGTCGGATCGACACTTATCCCCAGCTCGTCCAACTGGACAGCATCCACCTCACCCGGCGAGTCCATCATCAGATCCTGGGCGGAGGCGGTTTTTGGGAAAGCCATCACATCGCGGATGTTTTCGGTACCGCACAGGATCATGCAGGTGCGCTCTATGCCGGCGGCGAATCCGCCGTGCGGCGGCGTGCCGTATTCGAGAGCGTCGAGGAAGAATCCGAACCGCGTGCGAGCAGATTCCGGCGACATTCCAAGGGCCTTGAAGTTCAATGCCTGGACGTCCTTTTGATGAATACGGATCGAGCCGCCAGCGCATTCGTAGCCGTTGATGACCGCGTCGTAAGCTTTTGCGCGAACCTCGCCAAGCAGGTGATGCTGGCTTTCGTCGTTGACTGCTGTCTTGAATTTCTCAAGGTCCTCGTCCATCGGCGACGTGAACGGGTGATGGGCAGCAGTGTAGCGGTCGGTCTCTTCATCGTGTTCGAACATAGGAAATTCGGTAACGATCAGAGTCTCGTATTTACTTCTATCTATCAGATTTTCTCTACGTGCAACCTCATTGCGCAGCGCTCCGAGAGCGGCTGCGACGACGGATTTCTTGCCGGCTACAATAAGGATAGCGTCGCCTTTCTTGGCATTTGCAGCTGACGCAAGGTGTTCAACTTTTGCCTCGCCTAATACCTTGGCGAGTGATGACGTTATCACCACCCCGTCACCCGAAGCGGGTGCCACCCCTCCTAAGACAGGAGGGGAGTCAGGAGTGATCTTGATCCACGCCAACGCGCCTGCTCCGTAACGTTTTACGAACTCCTGCAACTCGTCCGTTTGCTTACGCGAGTAATCGGCTTTGCCTTTTACAACTATGCATTTGATCTCGCCGCCTTTTGAGAGCGTTTCGGCGAATGGTGCGAAGTCGGTTTCGCGAAGGTTGCTGCTGAGGTCAATCAACTCCATTCCAAAACGCAGATCGGGTTTATCCGAGCCGTATCGGCTCATCGCCTCGGCATACGTCATCCGCGGCCATTCGTTCGGCAGATCGACGTCGATCAATTTCAGCACGTGGTTGAACATTCCCTGCATTTCGCGATAGATCATCTCGCGGTGAGGGAACGACATTTCCATGTCGAGCTGCGTAAACTCGGGCTGGCGGTCAGCTCTCAGGTCTTCATCGCGAAAGCATCGGGCGATCTGATAGTACTTGTCGAAGCCAGCGATCATAGTGATCTGTTTTAGAATCTGCGGCGACTGCGGCAAAGCGAAAAACTTGCCCGTGTGGATGCGAGACGGGACGATAAAATCCCGCGCGCCTTCGGGCGTCGATTTCAGAAGGATCGGCGTTTCGATCTCGATAAAACCGCGTCCATCGAAATACTCGCGGATCGCACGAACCGCTTTTGCACGCATGCGGATATTGTTCTGCAGCTGAGGACGGCGCAGGTCGAGATAGCGGTATTTCAAACGCGTCGATTCGTCCGCAAGATTCTCGCTGCCCGCAACCTCAAGCTGAAATGGCGGCACGTTCGCCTCATTTAAGATCAAAATCTCCGAGACTTTGATCTCGATATCGCCCGTCACGAGCTTTGCATTATGCGTCCCCTCGGCACGACTGACGACCTCGCCTTTGACGGCGATGACATACTCGCTTCGGAGATTTTTCGCCTTGGCATGAGCTTCCGGAGCCTTTTCTTCGCTTACTACTACCTGCGTAATGCCCTCGCGGTCGCGAAGGTCGATAAACGTAAAAACGCCAAAATCGCGCTTTTTGGCAACCCAACCCATCAAAACGACCTGCTTACCGACATCGCTTTCGCGAAGCTCGCCACAGGTGTGTGTTCTTTCTAAAATTCCCAGTACATCTAACATAAAGAGTTTTTGTCCGCAAAGAATTATTGCCCGCGAAACACGCGAAATATCGCGAAAAATTCAAAAATCAAAATTATCCTTTTCAGCCAGTCGCTTGTAAACACTGCTGCGTGTGCCGCGATTTATCTGGTTAGCGATACGCTCGTATTCGAGTTTTGTAAAATGCTCAAAGTTTGCCAAAAGTGCAAGGTCATAGTCGGTCGCATTCAGGTAGTTTAACGTTTCAGCACGGGTTGCATCAGTCAATCGTTCAAGGGATTTGATCTCAACGATGATTTTCTCAAAACAAATAAAAATTCGGACGAAAGAACTGATCCAGAATTCGACCTTTGTATTCCAAATCTAATCTCGGTTGCGCCACGAACGGAATGCCCTGCAACTGCAATTCGATCATCAAACATTCCTGGTAGACAGGTTCTGTAAAACCGCAGCCCTTTTGCTTGTAAACTTCAAAGCATGCTCCGATGATCTTATAGCTTTCTTCACGGTATGGAATGTCTGTCATTTTTTTCGCGTATTTCGCGGGCAAAATCTTCGGCAAAAAGAAAACGCCTTTCGATTTAGCGACAAACGAAAGGCGGAACGTCAGAAAATTAACGCTGTCGCCAATCAATTATTATCGTCGTTAAATCGAACTGCGCTCATTAAATAAACCTTAAAAATAGAAACGAGCAAAATAATACAAGATTGGGGCGTTGAAAAGCAAACTGTCGAGGCGGTCTAGGAGGCCGCCGTGGCCGGGCAGAATGGTGGCGGCGTCTTTTGCGCCGGAGCCGCGTTTCATTGCGCTTTCGGCCAGGTCGCCGAGGACGCCGGCAACTGCCATAACGACGGCCAAGGGAATCGAGAATTGATACGGCAATTCATGAAAGAAAACAAGAGTACAGAGGGCGGCAAAACCCGCTGCTGCGAGAATGCCTCCAATCAGGCCTTCGACGGTTTTTCCAGGAGAGATTACGGGAGCAAGCTTGTGTTTTCCGAGTGCACGACCGGCAAAGTATGCACCTGCATCAGAGCCAAAGATGACAATGAAAAAGAACAGCAAGAGGTCAGTCGAAAGGCCGGGATTATTCTCAAAACCAATGCGTGTCGAAACAAGAAAACCCCCCAGAAACGTAACGTAAAGCACCCCAAGAATAGTTATACCCGCGCCGGTAAGCATCTTCGTAAAATCTTTCTGAAACCGAAACGTCTGTGTAATAAAAACAGCTATAACAAACATCGCTAGCGATAAAAGCAGCAAATCCGGCGCTTTCGACGGAGCATCGAAAATAAAAGCTACGATCAATACGGCCGAGCCGATGTATGCAATTGCCGCATCTGCTTTTAGCTCAAGCTTTTTGCTCAGCGAGTAAAACTCGAACAATCCGGCCAGAAGAGCCAGTACACAAATAAACACGAAGATCCATGCAGTTTGAGGAACGTACCACGGCAAAACGATAGAGCCAAAAAGCAGTGGCAACGCGACAACAGCTGTGATTATGCGTGTTTTCATTAAAAGTAGTCAGTAGTCAGTAGTCAGAGCCAACGTTGGCTACACTCTACTGACTACTTCGATTTGACATCGCCAAAGCGGCGGTCGCGTTTTTGGTATTCGAGAATGGCTTCAAATATCTCCTTGCGGCGGAAATCGGGAAACAGCGTAGGCGTCACAACTATTTCGCTATAGGCCAATTGCCATAATAGAAAATTAGAAATACGCATTTCACCGCTCGTTCTGATCAATAGATCGACGTCCGGCAAACCGTGCGTATAGAGATTTTGTTCGATGTGTTCTTCCTGCAGGTCGCCAAGCTTTCCTCCGGCGGCTAAAACAGATTCCGCCGCACGTTTGCACGCTTCCAGAATTTCCGAACGACCGCCGTAATTCAGAGCGACACTAAGGACTGTACCGGTATTCGCGGCGGTTTGTTCCATTGCCCAGGCGATTTCTTTCTGCACGTCGGCCGACAAGCCCACGATGTTCCCAATTGCCTGAAAGCGAATATTATTCGCTCGAACTTCCTTTAGTTCGCTCCGCAAATATCGCTTCAACATCGACATTAAACCGGAAACTTCAGCCTTCGGGCGTTTCCAGTTTTCGGTTGAAAACGCATATAGGGTTACCGCTTCGATCCGCAGACGTGTACAGGTATCTAGTATCGACCGAACCGATTCCGCTCCGGCCCGATGCCCGAAAATACGCGGTTTCCCCAGTTTTTTTGCCCAGCGTCCGTTGCCGTCCATTATCACGGCAATATGCCGCGGAAGACGCGTCACGTCGATCGCCCCAAGAAGTGCGGCTTCTTTTGTGCCGGGCTTTACGATCTTGGCGAAGTTTTCGTGCATCGGCTTTGGGGGACGGCATTACTCGGTCGATAAAATTCTTTCTTCGATATCGGCGACGGCGTTGTGGTTCAAGCGGCCATATATATGCGGATAAACTTCGTTATTGGTCGAAGGCTCCTCTACCAGTTTCGATTTCAATTTGGCTGTATCGATCTTGAGTATTAAAACGCGCCTTGCCTTGCTGTAATAACGTTTCAAAACTTCATCGACCTGATTTTCATAACTGCAATGGATGAACCCTTCGGTCTGTAAGCTTTCGGTTTGATAAGAAGGCCGATCCTTGTATTTGTCCCACGCCGCTGGCAGAGCGATATGATAAATGAACATAGATAAAGATTCCGAAAAATTGATGAAAGCCCGCGATCATTCGTAATCCACTTTTAGCAGTGAAAGCCCGTTTGCCGGGGCTGTTTTCCCGGCTAAACTTCTGTCACCGCTGATGATCGCCGACTGGATTGTATCAGAATCTTTTTCGCCGCGCCCGATCTCGAGCAGCGTCCCGACGATCGAACGAACCATGTATCGAAGAAATCCGTTTGCTGTAATGTGAAACTCTATCATTGATGCATTCGCGCGGTTGTCCCAGTGAGATTCGATCGTGCAGTCCAGAACTTTGCGTACGCGGTTTTCGCCGTCGGCCTGTGCCGATGAGAACGCCGTCCAATCATGTTCGCCAAGCAGGCTTCGCGATGCACTGACCATAGTACCGAGGTCGAGCGGGCGTGATTCGTGATGGGCGAAACGCCGCCAAAACGGAGACATCACGGGCGAATTGAGAATCCTGTAAACATAGGTTTTCTTCTTTGCGGAAAACCGCGCATGAAATTCGTCCGGTGCTCGTTCGACGTTAATAATACGAATATCGCGCCACAGGTTTCCGTTGATCGCGTTTCGCAGTTTTTCGGGCGTGAATTGCCGGTGAAGGATGACATTTGCAACCTGCCCTTCCGCATGAACGCCCGCATCCGTCCGCCCAGAGCCGATGATTTTTACGTCATCGTCCTCAAGCGTTCCGACGACGCGCTCCAGTTCGCCCTGGATCGTGCGGTCGTTTTCCTGCACCTGCCAGCCGTGAAAATCGGTGCCGTCGTATTGAATGAGAAGTTTGTAATTCATTTTGGGAACAGAAGCCGGAAACGCTCGCAGCAAACTATAGAATCTTCGTCAAATTTGAAACCTAGCTCGGCGGCCTCGCGGGTGAAGTAACTCCAATGACCTTCACTCCAGCTTTCGAGTGTTTGGTCGTCTTCGCCTTCATCAAATGCAAACTTCGCATCAACCTCGCGGAACGGAAGATGGCGAATCTCTGTGGTTTGAATTATGCACATCGGGTCGCCGTCGAATGTCGTCACAACACTGTACCCATTATCGACTGGAGCTTTTTCTGGTTCGAGCTTGTTGGTTTCGAGTAAGCTAGCCGTCGCTGTCTTTTTGCCTGAAATAACAAGCTCGGCCAACTCGCGAGCTTGATCGGGACGGTTGCCGAAATACCAAGCCTGATAGGGCGTTTCGCTGGACAGCTGCTGATTGGTGTCGAGAAACGTTCTCCAAAAACTCTCTACTTTGCTCATTTTCTACTTCCCGGTTTGTACGCCTCGCTCCCGGCTGCACACATAGGACATTCCTCAGCCAAATAGCTCGGGACGTCGAGGCTGACGAGCGATACTAGCGGGACACCGACATCGGCTTTGCCATTCGATCGGTCGATGATCGACGTGGCGCCAACAACCCTTCCGCCGGTTGCTTCGAGTGCAGCGATACATTCGCGGGTCGATCCGCCGGTGGTGATAACATCTTCGACGACCAATATTTTTTCGCCGGGTTTGATCTTAAAACCTCGGCGGACTGTCATCTCGCCTTCCTGACGCTCGGTCCAAATGAAACGGACGTTGAGAGCGGCGGCAACCGCATAACCAATGATAAGACCGCCGATAGCGGGCGAAGCGACCGTTTCTATTCCAGAATCCGTGAAACGTGCTGCAATCTCGCTGCCGAACCTTGCGGCGTCAGCCGGATATTGCAACGCAAGCGCGGATTGTAGATATTTTGGCGAATGAAATCCGCTCGAAAGCAGGAAATGCCCGTCAAGAAGGGCGTTCGTATCCTGAAAATGCTGAAAGGTTTGTTCTGAATTCACTGAAATTAACAAGCAGATTGCCGAAATGCGTTACTTGTTTTCCATAAATGATTTACGGTTTGTCCGTTTCCCGTTAGAATGGATTATAAGATGCCGCCGTTTCCGAACCTAATCTCGCAGTCACTGCTGATCAACGAAACCATAAGTTTTCTGCAATCGATAGGCGGAAGCGCCTCGGCGGTCAGGGTTGTCGACCGAGTGATGAATATCCGAAAAGCAGAGCCGCATTTGGCACGGATGCTCGTATCCGACCTCATTGACCGAGACCCGAGAATAACTCTAAACGCTGATAATGTTGAGCTTGTCGAATCCGGCCACGAAGCTCTCGATCTTTCAGAGGCCGGTTTCGTCGTCTTCGATCTCGAAACCACAGGCGCCAAGGCTCCGCCATGCCGGATAACCGAGATCGGTGCCTACCGGGTGAATGACGGTCGGGTTTGCGAAGAATTTCATACTCTTGTGAACCCTGAAACACCGATCCCGCCGTTTATCACCGCCTTGACGGGCATCAGCGACGAGATGGTAGCAGACGCTCCGCGGTTCCGCGAGGTCGCGGACGATTTTCTTGCATTTATCGGAGATTCTGTGCTTGTGGCACACAACGCGAGATTCGATCTTGGGTTTCTCAATCACGAGATAGGCCGCGTTTATGAAGACTACACCCTAGGCAATCCGTCGCTTTGCACCGTTCAGCTTTCGAGGAAATTGTTGCCCCAGATCGAGAACCACAAGTTGAATACCGTGGCAAATTACTTCTCGATCGACCTGATAAATCACCATCGTGCGAGCGACGACGCACGGGCAACCGCAAACATTTTTGTAAACTTGTTAAAGGACCTTAAGTCACGCGGAATTCGCGATCTGGGTGCGGCCAGAAGATTTAGTTTAAGGAAACAGTTATGTTAGACGATTACGAATTGCAGCCGGAAAATCTCCAGGGACTCGATATCAGATCGACGCCGCGCGAAGAAATGAATCTTTACCGGCTAGATACTTTCAAGTACGAATTCCCCGGAAAAGAGATCTGGATAGAGTTTGAGATACCGGAGTTTACGGCTATTTGTCCCTTTTCTGATTTTCCTGATTTCGCGACAATAAAACTAAAATATGTTCCGAATCAGCGATGTATCGAACTGAAAAGCCTAAAGCTTTATATCAATTCATTTCGCAATATCAGGGTCTTTCACGAGCATGTGGTCAACATTATATTGGAAGATTTCGTAAAGGCGTGCGACCCGATGAAAGTGGAAATAGAAGGCGATTTTCACGTCCGAGGGAACATTAAGACAATTATAAAGGCAAGTTACTGCAAATAAAGAAGATTGGAGCGCAAGCATTCAATCAATGAATTGCCGCCGACATTACCTTTGGCTGGGATCGAAGATGTTTTGTGCAGGCGATCTCGACAAGGCGTTCGATCTCCGCCCGCAGGCTTTCAACATCGGCCGTATCCGCATTGGTAATCTCGGATATAATCAGAAACTTCGATTTTTCGAGGAGCGTCTGCTCCCGAAAAGAAAGCTTCTTCTCGTGGCTCAGAAACGTGAGCTTTTTCAAAACATCCGCCGCTCTAAAGACATCTCCTGATTGCAGTTGCTCGACGAATTCACGCGAACGCGTTTTCCAGTCGCACGATACGGGTTCAAAGTCCGCAGATAGCCGGTCGATTAGAGATTTGCACTGAATGGAACTGATAATCGGCCGAATGCCGACACTTTCCGCGTTAGCCATCGGCACGAAAATTATGGAGTTATCGCTTAGTACACGGAGAGAATAGAAGTCGATAGAACTATTACCTATAGTCTTTCGCTCGATCTCTTCGACCATGCAAACGCCTTGGCTTGGATATGCGACCTTTTGCCCAATGCTGAGTTCCATAGACTTACATCTCCGAAAAAGCAGCGTGGTAAACGTGATAAGGAGGTTAAAATCCGCCTGAATCACCTAATTAGTTTGCTTGTCAAGATAACTTTATTGTAACACGCATGAGGATTAGTTGAAAGGAAAAAAACAAATGGAAAAGTCGCGGTTATGCAGGCAATTCGACCAAAAACGTCGAGCCTTCGCTAAGTTTAGAGTAAACCGAAACCTCGCCGCCGTGAAGTTTGGCAAGATGTTTTACGATTGCAAGCCCAAGCCCGGTTCCCCCGACCTCGCGTGTGCGGCCGCGGTCGGCACGGTAAAATCTTTCGAAAATGCGTTGTTGATGCTCGGCAAGAATTCCTTCGCCTGTGTCCGTGACAGCGATCAGATCACGTCTGCCCCGTCTTTCGCATGTAACAGATACCGTGCCGGTGTTCCGATTGAATTTGATCGCGTTGTCGATCAGGTTCGTTATCATTTGCTCGAGGCGAACCGGATCTGCCAACACGCGTTTGTCAGCCTCGACGTTGTTGATAAGCTCGATCTTTCTTTCCGCAGCCAGCGATGAAAGGCTTGTGAACACATCGTGGACGAGTTCGCGAAGCTTTACGTCCTTAAAATCGACCGTTACGTTTCCGGACTCGATCAACGAAAGCTCCAGAATGTCAGCGATCAAACCATGCATTCGCTCGGCGTTTCTACGGATCGTGCTCAAAAATCGCCGATTATTCGCCTTGTCGTCGATTGCTCCGTCTTCGAGTGTTTCCACGAACGCGAGTATCGACGTAAGCGGCGTACGCAATTCGTGGGAAATATTCGAGAGAAATTCCTGCCTTACGCGTTCGAGACGCTCGATCTGCGTTACATCGTAAAAAACGCCGATCGCATAAGGTTCGCCGTCCAGATCTATAGGCGCAATGTGAATGTCGTACTTGCGTTTTTCGCCGAAGATAAACTCTAGATCGATATCGGACGTTTTGCCGTAGGTAACCGCGTTTCGGAAGGCTTCGTGAAGATTGAGGTCGCGAATAATTTCACTTAAGCGGCGATTTTCGAGCGGTATTTTCTGGTTTGCAAAGGCTTCGAAAGCAGGGCGATTAGACGCTATGACGCGGAGGAAATTGTCCACCACCAAAACGCCTTCCTTGGTTGCCGCCAATAATCCGTTCAGGATGTTACGCGACGGTGTCGAACCTGCGGCGGTCGACGCGCCGATAGTTGAAGAATCTAATTGGGTCATTTACATCCAATAAAACGATACCCGACCCCGACCACAGTTTCAATACAATTTCCGCAGTCACCCATTTTTTGCCGGAGCCGGCGGATGTGAACATCCAGAGTGCGCGTATCGCCAAAATAACTGTAACCCCATACGTTGTCCAAAAGCTGTTGGCGTGTGGCTACACGGCCGGTGTTTTTAATTAAATGAGAAAGCAGCGCAAATTCCTTCCTTGTAAGTTTTATATCCGAACCGGCGCATGTCACCCGCATATCATCGAAATCGACTGATAGAAGCTCGTCCTCGTATTTCGGAGCAGCCTCCTTTTCAGCCCGTCGGAGAACAGCACGCACGCGGGCGATCACTTCCTTGACCGAGAACGGTTTTACTATGTAATCGTCGGCGCCCGTATCGAGCCCGGCGATCTTATCGGTTTCGGCTGCTTTTGCAGTAAGCATTATTACCGGGGTGTTTTCGGTTAGCTGTTCGCGGCGTAGTCGTCGGCAAAGCTCCATTCCGCTCATGCCGGGCAGCATCAGATCGAGGACAATGAGCGACGGGGTCGTCTTATCGTCCAAGGCAATACGCAATCCTTTTTCTCCGGATTCGGCGATAGTCGACCGGAAACCTTCGCGTTTGAAGTTGTAGTGAAGGCTTTCCGCGATGTCCGCGTCATCTTCAATGATGAGGATGTGTTGAAGCATAGACTTCCTTATTTACCTGATTGTAGGGGATTTCCATTTGATAAGCGATAAGTCTATTAAGACCGGCTTAAGGGCGTATGAACAAAAAATTACGGAAATGTTAAATGAAGCGGTTTTTTATCACTTGATCAAAGTCCTATTCCCTTTATCCTCATCTCTTCTTTTGGCCGGATAGTCTCGACCAGCGAGCCGGTCATAGACTCGATTTCGTTCCATCGTTCGATTTTTAGGTCAATTATAGCGATCGCGGCCGTCGGCATAGGTTGTCGTTCTCCGGTCAAAAGCGATATAAAACCTTCGATGCCGGGGTTGTGGCCGACGATCATGGCCGATCTGTGACGTGTCTCCATTTCCGACACTACCTGCCGCAGCGTCTGCGGACTGGCTTCATAAATGCGTTCGTCGAACTTTATCGGCGTGTTGGAACCGGCACTTTCCTTGAAAAGTTGGACGGTCTGAAGCGCCCGTTTTGCCGGCGAGCTAATGAATGCGTCAGGAAACAAAAGGCGCTTCGCCATAAGCTCGCCCATAAACGGAGCAGCGTTCAAGCCGCGTTCGTTTAACGGCCGGTCGAAGTCGGACAGCGTCGAATCGTCCCAACTGGATTTAGCGTGTCTAAGCAGGAAAAGTCTTTTCAAGTGAACCTCGAAATCCGGATTTGTCGCGTGCAGTTTAACCCGTTCGGATTTCCGAATTCAACTGTCTGTTGGGCAAAAACGGCAATCTGTTAAGATAAGTTTGGAATCCTATAGATCATAAGGATACGATACCGGTTTTTGCACATGGAATCGCTAAACGCAGCATCGCTGGTCAACGCGCTTGGTTTCACGGTCGGGATAGCCCTTTACGGGCTGCTCGGCTTGATGATCCTCTGGCTCGGGAAACGTTCCGGCCGCCGGGACTTGAATCTGTTGTTGTTGACGACCGCGATACTGGGACTGGTTTGGAATATAGGCGAACTTCTGCTGTTTGTCCAAAGGGACTTTGGGTATGAAAGCGTATCTCCGTTTTTGACGGCTGCCGCTTATTCCGCACTCGGATTTCTCCCGTCGGTTGTCGTTCATTCGGCTCAAAGCGGAGATAATCGTTCTCGCCTTTTGTCATACGGCGCGTACGGGCTAAGCTCTTTCGCATCCATACTTCATTTTGTTGCTGCATTTATGGGTGAAGCAACTCCTTCGGATCTTGCACTAAGAACTTTAACCTTCGGATCGCTGGCGATGGCGTTGGGATTGCTGGTCTTCAACTTTCGCGAGACGCTAGAAAAGAAAGCAATATGGTCGGCAGCCCTTTTAGTCTTTGCGGTGTCCGCACTGCATTTGAGCGGCAAGAATGAGGAAAGTTCGTGGATCGTCGAGCTCGTGGCTCATCAATCATCGCTGCCGCTGGCGCTGGTTATCCTGCACCAAAACTACCGATTCGCATTTGCCGATCTTTTCCTTAAACGTGCCATATCTCTGCTGCTTTTGTCGCTTGTCGCGTTCGGACTTTACGTTTCGGTTGCGGCTCCGCTGCTCCGGTATCACGAAACACACGGCCGCAACGATATGCAGGCGATAAGCCTGATACTTACGCTTTGGATAGCCACGGCCCTTATTTACCCAAAGATTCATAAATCGGCGGTATGGCTCGTCGATAAAGTTATCCTGCACCGGTCGGATTATGCAAAGTTTCAGTTTGAGATAGCGCGTATGCTTGAATCCTGCGAAGCTTCGGCCGATGTTTTGAACTCGATCTGCACCGAACTACGGAAGGTACTGACGGCCGGAGAAGCACGTTGGGAGGAGTTTCCCATTCCAGATGAGCGGTCGAAATTCGTGCTGGTAGATATAGAGCGCGACCGCGCAAGAATTTACGTCCAGACAGCGGAACAGCCGCATTATGTCATTCACCTTGGCGATTTTTTTGGCGGAAGACGGCTGCTATCGGACGAAACCGCCATGCTCGAGTCCGTTTCTCTGATAGCGGCAAGACGAATCGACGCTCTACGCGTTTCGCACGAAAGATGTGAACTGGAGCTTCGCGAGCAGGAATTCTCGAAGCTGGCAACCGAAGCTCAACTGACCGCGCTTCGATCGCAGATCAATCCGCATTTTTTATTCAATGCGCTTACGACTATTGGGTATTTGATTCAAACTTCGCCCGATAAAGCTTTTCAAACTCTGCTGCATTTGACCAAGCTGCTTCGCGGCGTGCTGAGTTCGACAGGCGAGTTTTCGACTCTCGGAGCCGAGCTAAAGCTTATCGAAAGCTATCTAGATATCGAACGAGCCCGTTTCGAAGAGCGTCTGAAAGTGACGATCGACGTGCCCGAAGAACTTGAAAGCATTCATATTCCGTCCTTGATTCTCCAACCTCTGGTTGAAAACGCGATCAAGCACGGCATTTCCGAAAACCGCAATGGGGGCCAGTTGACGATTTCCGCCGTGATCGCCCACGAAAAACCTGACGAGCAGCTTGAATTAACCGTGTTCGATTCCGGTTCGGGAAAAAAACAGCGCGAACGGGCAGATTCGCCCGGCTTAGGCCTCGCCAATATCCGTCAGCGTTTAGCGACCTACTACGGCGGGCGGGCGGCTTTGACCATTGAAACGACCGAGGGCGTCGGAACCCGTTCGGGCATTCGCCTTCCGGTGCATGGAAACATAGATGGATAAATTGCGCGTTTTCATTGCAGACGACGAACGTCCGGCACGCGAGTTTCTCAAGTCCCTTCTACGGGGATTCGAGGACGTAAGCGTAATCGGTGAAGCAGAAAACGGAGCGGACGCCGTCGAGATGATAAAGCAATTGAAGCCCGATCTGGCTTTGCTTGACCTTCAAATGCCGGAGGTTTCCGGTCTGGAAGCTGTTAGAATGCTGCGACGCTCGCAAATGCCGCTTGTCGCTTTCGTTACTGCGTTTGACGAATATGCAGTTCAGGCGTTCGAGTTGAACGCGGTCGATTACCTGCTAAAACCTGTCGAACGTCAAAGGCTCGGCGAGACTTTGAACCGGGCAGCTGAGAGGCTTGAACAAACAGATTGGCGCGAAAACGAGTCCGAAAAGATAAAGGCCGCCGCCAAGTCGTACAACGAATCTTCAAACACCGAACCTCTGGAGCGTATTCCGGTTCGAAAACGGGATGAGATATATCTTGTGCCGGTCAACGAGATCGCCTCGATACTTGCCGATGGCGAACTGCTGCATATCACCACGGTTGACAACAAAAAACATACGATCAATTACAGGCTGAAAGATCTGGAGTCGAGGCTGGACGAAAAGAAGTTCGTTCGTTTGTCGCGCGGCGCGCTGGCAAACCTCGATCTGATCTCGCGGGTTTCGCCGATGCCGGGCGGCACATATCTTATCGCCCTCTCTAACGGTCAGGAAATAGCTTCCAGCCGTCTTCAATCCAAAGTTCTGCGTTCCCGCCTTCTAAAGCTATAACCGCTTCAGATACTGTTCATTGTTCAATTGATGCGTTTCAACACGACGTTTTTGCCGTTCGTGAAAAACATGTCGAGCCGTCCGGAATCTATGTGTATCCTGTTAAATCGCAATCATCCGTTCGCATACATTATGTATTTATGAAACTTCTAAAGATCGCACTCATCATTTGTTTACTTTCGGCAGCGGCTTTTTCCCAAGGCAGCCAGCTCTCAGGCAGAGTAACCTTTGGCAATAACACGCCTTTGCATGACGCATCCGTCCAGATCGTCCAAACAAAACAGACCACGAAGACCGATACGGACGGGAGATTTTCGTTCACTAACGTTCCTGCCGGGCGTTACACAATCCTCGTGCATCTTGAGGGGTTTTCAGATGCAACAAAAGTCGTAACCGTGGCTGCGGGAGCTAACTTCACGCTCGATTTTCAGCTTCAGATTACCTCGTTAAAGGAGCAGGTCACGGTTACGTCCTCAGGCAACGAGCAATCGGTATTCGATTCTTTTCAAACCGTTTCGGCGGTCGGTTCGACACGCATAACCGAGAAAGCGGCAACCTCGATCGGCGAAGTTCTCGAGACGGAAACCGGCGTCGCCAAACGAAGCTTTGGTCCGGGATCAGCCCGACCTGTAATTCGAGGGTTTGACGGTGACCGCGTGCTGATTCTTCAGGATGGCGTGAGAAACGGTTCCGTCGGTTCGCAATCGGGAGATCACGGTGAGCCGATCGACCCGCTGGCAGCCGAGCGGATCGAGGTTGTAAAAGGGCCGGCGACCCTTCTTTACGGCAGCAATGCGATCGGAGGCGTGGTGAATGTCATTGGTCATCATGACGACGATTTCCACAAAGGATTTCGCGGGTTTCTGACCGGCGTCGGCGGAACGGCCGATAGGCAGGCCGGACTTTCAGGTGGAATCGAATACGGCGTCAACAATTGGTTGTTCCGCGGCAACTTGGGCGGGCAACGGAGCGGTGATTTCGACTCGCCGCTTGGGCACATTCCTAACTCATCTTCCAGATCTAACACCGGTTCGTTCGGTGCCGGTTATTTTGGAGATAAGGCCTATTTCAGCGGAACTTATAACTTCGATATCCGCAGATACGGCGTGCCGTTTGCCGCTCTGTTCGAAGGGGGGGAAAAGCCGAAGGAAGGCGAGCTTCCCGTCGTGGACGACGAGATCGATCTGCGAATGCGACGACACAACGTCCGATTCAACGGCGGATTTCGCGATCTGACAAATTCGTTTATCAACGGTGTCAAATACAATATCGACTATACGGATTATCGCCATAAAGAGATCGAGACGATCGAAGGGATCGATGAAGTCGGAACCGTTTTCGACAATAAACTGTTTTCATACCGGTCCGTTTTTGAACAGCAAAAATACGGAAAACTAACCGGCAGATTTGGTTTCGAAGGATTTAACCGGTCGTATGAGGTCGTTGGGGCGGAACAATTGATCGACGGCAAAGTAAAGCAAAACACGATTTCCGTGTTCGGTCTTGAAGAATTGAATTTCGACCGGATTAAACTTCAGTTTGGCGGGCGCGTCGAGAATAATCGTTACAACACGGAAAATCCCGATCTGCTTGACCGCAGCTTTACCGGATTTTCCGGTGCGGCCGGAATAAACG
>JBQTJB010000335.1:0-4047 GCA_052387555.1 Blastocatellia bacterium
TTTTAAAAACCATCGAATCGGCGCTTAATTACTGATATTGATCAGTTTGACAAAATCAAGCTCTCGGCCAACCATTTTGTCCAAATCGCCGCTTAGCGAATTCAGCAAAAAATAGTCCTTTGTTCCGGTGAATATTTTTGTCGTCGAACCATCCGCGTTTATCGGGACGTAAGCTGTTACTAGATGCCGCGTTTCTTTGGTCGTCGGGCTGCGGATTATCCAGGAAAATATACTCGAATAAAAAGGCTGCGTGTCGACTTCGTACCGCAAAGACTTGAGTTCATATCCTTGTTTTCGCTCAGCAGGTATCGCAGTCATGGCAAAATACGAATCGCTGACGCCGGCCCAATCGACATTGCCGGGAACGGCAAGCGACGCCTTGTTGCTTGCGTCGTAAGTGAACGAATAATTACCTTGGTGGCGGTAAATATCACCGTCTATCGCGGCTACGGCTTCGGATTCTATTTGATAAAAAGTGTGGTGATTTATCGCGTGGTCACCGATACTAGCGCCGATCAATAGCCTGGTATTGGGCACCATCTGGCCGTTTTGCCTTAGATCAACGGCTAAGTCGGCGAGATAGCTGTTAGCACGAAAAATGAAGCTTTTCTTGACTTCGAGGCCGTTGTCGCCGACAAGCGTAAAATTAATCTGCTTTTCCTGATTGTCCGCGAGCGTGATTGTTTCGTCCGGAACCGAAATCTGATAATTCCTTTCGTTTACAAGGTTCGTAAGATTCTGATCATCAGTGGCAAGACGAAATGGAACGTCTCGCGGAGTTTGTTCGAGAGCTTTTTGTGAAATTAGCTGAAGCGGTTTTTTATTTGAGTCTGTCGAGCCGTCGGCATAAATTTGATAATCAGCCTTTGGCGATTTGTTTTTGAGCAAAACCCAACTGGTAGCCACCGCTCCTTTAGAGTCAAGCGTTACTTCATAAAGCGGTGATTTGATCGTGATCGAACGGTTAGGTGTTGTGTCCGGCGTAGTTACCGCTGTCGCCGGGGCAGATTGCAGTGGCTGTGGAGCCTGTGTCGGTACAGATTCCGGTTGAGCGGTATTGGCATTTGCTGTAGTGTTGGTGTTGTCAACCGGTTTTGTCGGCGCGTAGAAATACGACCAGCCGAAAAGCACGACCATCGACAGCAAGGCCGCCGCCAGGAAACGAAATTGACTTTGATTATCTTGATTTTGCATCTCAAAAAGTGAGCGTCATATAGAAACTTGCTCACTGCTTACCGAACAGGATCGTGACCACCCTTACAAAACGGCTGACAACGTAAGATACGTTTTATGCCCATCCAGGTTCCGCGCATCGCTCCGTTTTTCTCGATCGCCTCCCGGGCGTATTCCGAGCATGTCGGCTCGAACCGGCAAGCGGGCGGCAGAAACGGCGAAACAAACGCCTTATAAACACCAAGCAGATCGAGTACCAGAAATTTCATCTATAAAAGTATATTGCCACATCAGCAACCGAGTTCACAGAAAATAAATAAGTTTATTACCCTTCTAATTCTCTCGGTTCGCTCTGTGGCAAATTATCTTTATTTGCAACGCGAGCGGCGATCGACTTAAACTCCGCCAATGGTTTTTCCAGCTTTACCTGCAAAATGCTTCGTCGCGCGTTCAAAACCCAATCGTACTTGATTTCGACGCCGTTCAGTTCGGCTTTGCTTAATCTGAATGCTTCGCGAAGCAGCCGTTTCGCGCGGTTCCGGTCGTGAGCCTTGCCGATAGCCTTTTTTGTGGCCGTAACCCCTAAACGCTGCATATCGCGGCCGTTAGGCAAAACGAAGACCGTCATAAAACGGCCTTCGATACGCATACCTTGATCGTAAACACGCAAAAACTCGGCACGCTTTTGCAGCCGAGCTTCGCGTCGTAGATCAAAACTTAATAATGATGAACCGTTAATCGCTTGCGTCCCTTCGCTCGTCGGCGCTTCAGAACGGCGCGGCCGTTCTTGGTCGCCATTCTCGCCCTGAAACCGTGCTTTTTCGCGCGGCGGCGGTTGTTCGGTTGATATGTTCTCTTCGGCATAATCGTTCTCCATCCGCTTCACCCGAAAGTGAAAACTTAGAGTTTAAGGGAAAAATGGGCGTTCTGTCAAAGAAACCATTGCGAAAATAAGGCGGCAACAATGAAGTGGGTAGTCTAAACAAAGAAAGGAACTAGGTATACCGTTCGGTTTTTTCGGAGGTTCGAATCAAGAAATTAAAGTCCCTTCTGCCTCTGTGGTGATAATTGTTTTGCGCCTTTCGACTTTGATCTTGCCCGTCGCGGTCAGTTTCACCGCCTCGACATAAGCTTCGTGTTCTTGTTCGAGTATTCTTGCTGATAGCGTCTCCGCTGTATCGTCGTCCGTTACCTCAACAGCACGTTGAAGGATTATCGGCCCGGCGTCGAGGTCTTCATTTACAAAATGCACAGTGCAGCCAGTTATCTTCACGCCATGTTCGATAGCTTGTTTCTGCGCGTCCAAACCCGGAAAACTCGGCAGCAGGCTTGGGTGAATATTAACGATCCGATTCGGAAATGAACGAATAAACTCCGGTGAAAGCAGCCGCATATAACCGGCGAGACAAACGAGTTCGACATTGCGTTTTCTTAGCTCGGCAATGATCTCGGCGTCGTGCTCCGCACGTTTTCTCCCCGCTCGCTCGACGACGATGGTCTCGACGTCGCGCTCCTTAGCTCTTTCAGTTCCCGCCGCATCACGCTTGTCACTGATCACAACCGCAACTTCCGATGCCGGAATCTCGCCGCTTTTCACAGCATCAACGATTGCGACCATATTCGATCCACGCCCCGAGATTAGAATTCCGATATTCATTGACTATTCACAAAACTTACGTACAATAACATTGTACAACTCGTGGAGGCAATATGTCATTGGAAGTAAGTTATAGCGAAGCAAGGAACAACTTAGCATCAATTCTCGACCAGGTCACCGACGACTGTGAAGTAGTGGTGATAAAACGCCGCGGCCGCTCGTCCGTCGCCATGATCGATGCGGATGAGCTGTCGAGCCTGTTAGAAACTGAATACCTTTTCCGTTCCCCGAAGAATGCCGAAAGATTGGCGAAAGCGCTGCAAAGAGCTGAGGAAGGAGATACACCGGCCACTTCGGTTGAAGAACTAAAAAAAGAATTCGATATTAAATAAATGAAAGATACTCAGCGAAAATCGGTATTCGAACCGGAATTTCGCGTCGATCTTCAGTATTGGGCCATGAACGACCGGAAGATCTTAATTAGAATCTTTGAACTGATCGAAGCAATTATGCGCGACCCATTCGACGGTATCGGAAAACCTGAACCTCTGCGTCATGAAAGCTCGGGAACATGGTCACGCAGAATATCAAAAGAACACCGGCTCGTTTATAGAGTCTTCGATGAAAGGATCAATTTTGCGCAGGCAAAGTATCATTATTAACATGGACGACTTGGATAGATCCATAGAAGAACGAAAGAAACTTGATCCGGCGTTCGCTGAGGGTTTCGATGATGGCTATGAGCTTTTCAAGATCGGCGTCCTGCTCCAGCTTTCGCGAGAACAAGCCGAGCTAACCCAGGAAGAGGTCGCCCAAAAGATGGGCACCTAAAAGTCCGCGATCTCACGTATCGAAAATCACGCGGAAAACATTACGCTTTCAACCCTGAAAAAATACGCCAGGGCGTTGGGTAAAAAGGTTCATTTCGAGATCGTCTGAATCTTCGTTGATAATGCGTACATATGCATGTGTTATCAACGGCGATCGGTGTTAATAAGTAGTTATGCCTTTTTCTTGGTAATTTAGGAGGATTCAATGAACTCTCACATTTCTATCACTGGAAACAAAATTTGGTGTCCGCGCTGTCAGGATTACGAAAAGTTTCTCAAAACCCACAATGCCGCAGGTCTTGCCGATGTAAACCGCAGAACGATTTATCGCTATATTGATGAAGGTAAAATTTACGCTGTCAAAGTTGCAGGTAACGCCTATCGGGCATGCAGCAGTTGCCTTTTAAAATCAGTGCCACAAAATTAGACGAAATTTCTTCCTTGAGC